>JAYKHL010000120.1:0-22057 GCA_035284865.1 Candidatus Sericytochromatia bacterium
GAAGGCCAACGGGGTGCCAACGGGCACCCCCTGGCCGCCTTCAGCCTCGGTTAAGGCGTCGGGCAGACGCCCTTGTCGGCCCGGCGCGCCCGCTGGTGCACCTGGAACAGCCCCGTCACCGCCGGCACGTCGCTCAGCCAGCGCTCCACCCAGGACAGCTTGCCGTCTCGGTTCCGGTCGCCCGCCGCGAGCGCGGCCTGGACCATCTCGTCGGCCGACAGGCCGTCCCGATCCAGGTCTGCCATCCGGAGCGCGCCCTCGGCGAGCGCCGCCGTGCAGGTGAAGTCCGTCCAGTCGCAGGCCGTCACGCACGGGTTGCCCGTCTCCTCGCAGGGGACGCGCACGGGCTGCCGGGCCTCGGCCACGCTGATGCGGCGATCCCCATCGCGATCGTAGCGCCGGACGAGGGCCTCGGCCTGTTCCGTCAGCAGGGCTTGGAGCTTGGGGGCGGCGGTCGTGGTCGGCATGGCGCTGGGTCCTTTCTGGGGCGTGAGCGGGCAACGGGCCCCGGGCCCGCTCCAGGCACGTCACGTGCCGAGCGGCCGGGGGCAAGGCCGGCGAGGCGCCGGCGAGGCTGGATCCCACCCCGGTCTTGTCGTCGCAGGCCGTGGCGCGGTTGCTTACGCCGAGGTGAAAGACAGGTTATGAACCGGGGTTGGGGGCCAGCACGGCGATGCTTCGCGCCCACCAGCGCCGCGCCATCAGTCGCGCCTCAGGTCGGCCCAGCCCCGCCCAGGCCACGTCGGGCCAGGCGGCGGCCACGCGGGCCGGCCCCCACCTAGCCCGCCAGCGCGGCCAGGAACTCGTCCCACTCGGTGTGGCGGGCGAACGGCGAGGTGCGGTAGAACGGCAGCAACCTCGCGGCCTCAGGGCCTTGAGGGAGGAAGATGGCGAGGCCGTTCGCCATGGCCTCGGACGGGTGTCGGGCGAAGGCGATGACCGTGGCCCTGGTGGCGGCGGTCACGGCGCGGGCAGACTCCCGCACGTGTTCGTCCTGCACGCGTCGCTCCAGGGCCTGGCAGAGCTGGATCAGATCCCGCTGATGGGGGTCGCCATACTTGGCCTGGAACTTCGCGGCAAGGGCGAACGGCTCGGTCGCGCGCACGGCCGCCGCGATGGCGGCGCGTTCCCGCGGCAGCGCACGACGCAGCGCCTTCGCGAGGCGGTTCACTTGCTTGACGAGGTGGTCGTGCCGCTGGTCGAGGGCGATCGCCGACCACGTGAGCGAGCCCTTGTCGCCCCAGCGACCACGGTGGACGACGGCGTCCGGCACCCGCCGCGCGAAGGCCTCGCCGTCGGCGCCATCTTCCTTGAGCAAGGCGGACGCCAGCTCGTCGTACGGGACGGAGCCCGTCATCGCATAGTCCTCCGAGCCGGTGTAGCACGCGACGGTGCCCTTGAGCGCCTCGCCGACCTCGATCGAGGCCATCATGCAGGCATCGAAGGTCAGGGACGGGATGCGCCGGCCCGTGTAGCCCTTGCCCAGGGCCTTGCTGGCCTTCTGGAGCGTCATGCTGGCCGCGGGGTCGGCCGGCTTGCCGTTGTGGTCCACCAGGATGCCCCACTGGCCCCCGTGCGTCGCGATCGCCAGGTGGAACGGCTGGCCGCCGCGCTGTTGCCCGGTCCAGGCCAGGTAGTCCCGCAGCGCCGGGGTGTGGTTGGTCTGCAGCTCGCCCAGCGGCTGGAACCCGACGCCCCAGGGCTGGCCCCTGGTCACGCGCACCCTGAAGCCATCCTCCCGCGTGCTGGCGTCACCACCCAGGAACAGGTCGGCGCGAGGGCTGGACCCCACGGAGGCCAACATCCCGTGGATGCCCTTGAGCTCTCCGCTCGTGTCGGCACCGCTGTAGTCGTCCATGCCGTAGAAGACGGCCAGGCCGGGCCTGCCAGGGCTGGCGCCGCGGGCCTCCACGTTGCCCGCCCGGGGGCCTGGGCCGGCGAGGGGCGCCTGGCCGCAGCCGAGGGCGCCCAGGTTCACCGCGAGGAGGCCGGGCAGCAGCCAGCTGTGCCAGGGCCTGCGGGCCCCCGGGGGGTGGGCGAGACGCGTCATGGGACACTCCTGTGGGGGCGCGGCCTGAGCGCCGCTCGGGCACGGCGCAGGGGCCCCCACCTCCCTGTGTGCCTGCGGGTGGTTTCAACCGGGTTCCAGATGCCACCGCCCCGCCAGCCGGAGGGGCCTTAACGGCCGCCAGCGGCCGGGCGCAGCGGCAGCAGCACCTCGTTGCGCCGCAAGAAGGGCAGCGTGAAGGGCGGGTTGTAACCCGCCCACCGGGCGGGCCCGGCGGGCTCGCGGCCGGCCGGCAGCCAGGCCCGCAGCCGGCCCTCCTGCTGGCGGAAGGTGGCCTCGTCGTACAGCCCGGAGAACCGGATCGCGGCGATCTCCTGCGCGGGCAGGTCGCGCACGGTCACGGCCTCGTCCAGTGGCTGGGGGGCGTTGGCCGCCGTGACGCCGGCCGGCAGCACAAAGGTCATCGTCCACTCCCCCTCGCCCGCGGCCAGCCCCGCGGGGGCGGTCGCGGGAAGCGGTTGAGGCTCCATGGTCACGGGGGCGGTCATCGGCAGCGGCTGGGGCTCCATGGTCACGGGGGCGGTCATCGGCAGCGTCGCCTTGCCCCCCTGCAGCGTCACCGGGGCCGTCATCGGCAGCTCGCGGCGGACCTGGTTGCCGCCGAAGATGTAGCGGGCCAGGCGCCTGAAGCCCTCGCTCTGGCCCCGCCGGAACTCTCCCGTCACGCGGGTCTCGGCGATCGTGTGGGGGGCATAGCGCCGCAGCTCGCAAGGGCCTTCCCGACGCAGCACCTCGTAGGCGGGCTCCTCGACGGTCTCCAGCCCGAAGATGCTGCCCACCCCGGTGGCGATCGCCCCGAGTCCGCCCGCGATGGCCTCCAGCCACGTCATTGCCCTGGCCCTCCTGGCGTCCAGGATAGCAACGATGCGGCCTCTCCAGCCAGCGCCGACCGGGGCGCTGCACCTTCAGCCGATGAGCAGCGGGTCTTCCATGTAATGGATGCGGGAGGGGCGTCGCGGGGCCACGATGGAGACCAGGATCGCCAGCACGCCGAGGCGCCCCACGAGCATCGTCGCCACGATCACCAGCTTGCCGGCCACGCTGAGCTGGCTCGTGATGCCCAGGGACAGCCCGGTGGTGCTGAAGGCGGACACGGCCTCGAACAGCAGCGGCAGGAATGGCAAGGGCTCCAGGCTGGCGAGCACCATCGTGCTCCCCACCACCACACCCAGCGAGACGGCCATCACCGTGAAGGCCTTGCGGACCTGTTGCTCGCTGACGACGCGCCGCAGGCTGAACAGCGGCACCTGCTCCTGTCCCCGCACGGTGGCGAGGATGGCCGCCAGCGTGATGACGGCCGTGGTCAGCTTGATGCCGCCGCTCGTGCCGCCCGGCCCGGCCCCGAGGAACATCAGCACCATCGTCATCATCATCGTCGGAGCCGTCAGGGAGGCCGTGTCCACGCTGTTGAAGCCCGCCGTGCGGGGCTGAACCGCCATCACGAAGGCGTTGAGGAGCTGGGTCGTGACGGGAAGCCCTCCGAGGGTGCGTGGGTTGGCGGCCTCGAAGTACCAGAAGAGGCCGGTGCCTACCAGCAGCAGCGTCGCGGTGGAGGCGAGGATGATGGCCATCAGCGTGTCCCAGCGGTGGCTCGCCGAGCGCCGCAGCACCAGCCGGCGCACCCACTCCTGGTTCACGTTGTAGCCAAGGCCGCCCAGGATGATCAGGCCGCAGATCGGGAGCAACACGGCGGGCTGGTGCTGCCAGTGCATCAGGCTGTCGCTCATCAGCGAGAAGCCGGCGTTGTTGAAGGCAGAGACGGCATGGAACAGCGCGTTGAAGAGCCCGCGCCGCCACCCGAGCTCGGGCACCATCGTGACCGCCAGCAGCACGAAGCCGATGGCCTCGAACAGGAACGTCAGGCGCGCCACGTTGCGGATGAACCGCACCAGCCCCCCGATCCCGGGCTGCTCCGTCACCTGCCCGACGGCGAGGCGGTCCCGGATGGACAGCCGCTTCCCCACGAGCAACATGCTCAGCGTGAACAGCGTCATGTAGCCGAGCCCGCCGATCTGGAACAGGCCCAACAGCACCACCTGCCCGAACAGGCTGTAGCGGGTGCCGGGGTCCAGGGTGGAGAGGCCCGTCACGCAGACGGCCGAGGTTGCGTTGAAGAGGTCGTCGACCAGGGCGTGGGGGCCCCCCGCGTGCGAGATGGGGAGCGCCAGCAGCCCCGTCCCGACCGCGATGAAGGAGAGGAAGGCCACCAGGACCAGCTGGGCCGGGTTCAGCCGGGGTGGCCGCAGACCGGGGAGGTGGGGGGGGCTCACCACGGCGCTATGACCGGCTCAGGGTGGTCTGCATGGCCTCGAGCTTCTCGTTTGCTCCGATCACCGCGATCAGCGCGTCGGCCTGCAGCCTGAAGGCCGGCTCCGGTGAGACCTGCAACCCGTCGGCGCCGAGCACGGCCACGATCGTCACGCCGAAGCGCGCCCGCAGGTCCGCCTCCGCCAGCGTCTTGCCAGCCAGGGCGGCCGGCACTCGCACCTCGATGATGCTGAAGTGCTGGTCGAGGTGGATGCTCTCCAGCAGGCTGACGCCGCCGAGGGCGTGCGCCACGCGCCTGCCCATGTCGGACTCGGGGTAGACCACCGTCACCCGCGAGCCACCGATGCGCTCGAGCACCTGCCCGTGCCGCGCGTGCGAGGCCTTGGCCGTCAGCGAGGGCACGCCGAGGTCCAGCAGGTTGAGGACCGACAGGATGCTCGCCTCCATATCGGAGCCAATGGCGATGACCACGCCGTCAAAGCCCTCGAGCCCCAGCTCTTCCAGGGCGTGCTTGTCCGTCGCGTCCGCTCGCACGACGTGGGTCGCCACCTCGTCCGCGTGTGCGCGCCGCACCAGGTCCTCGGAGGCATCGATGCCCAGCACCTCGTGGCCGAGCTGCTTGAGGGAGGAACACACGCTGCTGCCAAAGCGACCGAGGCCGACCACGGCGAACTGCTTGCGGGGGGTGGGCATCGTGCAGGGCTCCTTGCTGCCTGGGGCCTGGGCATCATACCGGCAACGCGCCCACGCTTGTCCACTGCTGAGGCCAGCGGGGTCACCCCCGCCCCGAGCTGAAGCGCTCCGGCGGGTGGAAGCGCCAGGGCACCTGCTCGGGGGTGAGCTGGCGCACCACCCGGGCTGGCACCCCCGCCACCACGCTGTAGGCGGGCACGTCCCGCGTGACCACGGCGCCCGTCGCCACCACGGCGCCGTCGCCGATCGTCACGCCCTGCAGGATGCAGGCGCGGGAGGCGAGCCAGACGTGCTTGCCGATCGTGATGGGGCCCTCCTGCACCGCCCTCCCGGGGGCGAGCGGGTGCCCGTCCGAGTCGAGGATCAGCACGTGGTAGCCGATCCCCGTGCCGTCTCCGATCGAGACGCCGCAGCGGGCCGAGATGATCGTCCCGTTGTTGATCACCACGTTCTCGCCGATGCGCACGGCGGCGCCCGCGTACACGCCGATGCTGATGCGCGCGAGGTGCGACATCAGGTTCAGGCCCTTGCCGATGTGCAGCTCGCCGTCGTTCGAGAGCTCCGGCCAGCCGAGGATGGCCATCGGGCCCCCGAGCGAGGTGCAGCGGCGGGCGTAGACGAGGTTCTTCAGCAGCGTGCCCCAGCGCCCGGGCTTCAGCAGGCTCAGCCAGGTGCGCAGGGGGGCGGGCGTCTCACGGGGCGGCAGCGGGGCGGACATCGTGGGGCGATCGTACCCGAGAGGCACCATCGTGCCACCCGTCCCGGGGCGCTCAGGGGCCGCCAGGCAGCCGCCCCGCACAGCTCTCGGCGCCCCCGTCCCTCCGCCAGCGCACGCAGCCGAAGCCGCCGCCGGGCAGCCGGCGCGTCGGCGCGCCACACACCGGGCAGGGTGGGTTGGCCACGTCTTCTGCGGCCATGATGAAGCCGCAGACGCGGCGCTCCGGCCCATCCCGGCCGCACACGAGCCAGGCCCGGCCGTCCTTCCGCGACACGATGCGGCGCGTGAAGGCCTCCCGGCAGCGCGGGCAGGGGGGCCCGGCCTCGCCGCCCGCGCTCGGGGGGAGCGAGGCCGGCCCCCCCGCTGAGGCTGGGGGCCCTCCGCCGGTGGCGTTGGTCCGGGGCGCGCGCCGCGGGCGGGCACCCCCGGCGGGCGGTGGCGCCTGCCCGGTGGGTTGCCGGGGCCGCCGCCGTCTTGCGGCGGGGCCCTCCCCGCGCGCTGCTGTCGCGGCCTCGTCTGGCCCTGCCGCAGCCCCCCGGGCGCGCCGCCGGGCGGGTGCGGCGGGGGGCGCCTCGCCGGCAGGGCGGTCCGAACGTCGGCGGCGCGCGCGCGGGGCGGGCGCGCCGTCCGAGGGGCGGGGCGGGGGCGGGGCCCCGCCCCCGTCGGGCGTGGCAGGGAGCCCGGCGGGACGGCTCTCGAGGGCCGGGCGGCTCCGCGGAGCCGTCCGCGCCGCCTCCATCAGCGGCGTCAGCGAGGCCCAGAACTCCGCGAGGAAGGCCCGCCACTCCAGCTCTCGCGCGGCGATCGCGTCGAGGCGGGTCTCGAGGGCCGCCGTGAAGCCCTCCTGGATCACCGGCGTGAAATGGGCGCGCAGCTCCCCGTCGACGCGCTCGCCCTTGGGCGTCGGGCGCAGGCAGCGCCGCTCGATGGTCTCGACGAAGGCGCGCTGCTTGATCTTCGCCACCATCGCCGCGTAGGTGCTCGGGCGCCCGATGCCCCGGGCCTCGAGGTACTTGATCAGCGTCGCCTCGGTGAACCGCTCCGGGGGGCGGGTCCAGTGCTGGCTCGGGGTGACGCCCGTGGGCGCGTGCGTCTCCCCCACGCGCAGCGGTGGCAAGGGGGCCCGGTCACCGCCCTCGCCCTCCTCCTCGTCGGCCGCCTCTCCGTAGATGGCCAGGAAGCCCGGTTCCCGCAGCACACGCCCCACGGCCTTCAGCACGAGCGCAGGCCCGCCCGGACGCGGGGCCGTCAGCCGGGCCTCCGTCACGTCGTAGCGCGCCGGGGCGCACTGGGAGGCCAGGTAGGTGTCCCGGATCAGCGTGTACAGGGCCTGCTCGCGCCCTGTCAGGCGCTCCGCGCGGGGGTCGTCCAGCCGTGTGGGCCGGATGCACTCGTGCGCGCCCTGTGCGCCGGAGCCCGCCTTCGCCTTGAAGCGGTTCGGGCGCGCCGGCACCACGGCCTCTCCGTGCCGGGCGCGCAGCCAGGCGAGCGTCTCGCGCTGGAACTCTGGCGAGACACTGGGCTCGTCCGTGCGGATGTAGGTCACGAGGCCCGCCTCGAACAGGCTTTTGGCGTGGCGCGTGGCCTCGTCGGCTCCCATCCCGAGGCGGGCGCCCGCACGCTGCAACATGGTCGAGGTGATCAGGGGCGCCGGGGGTGAGCGCCGGGCCTCCCGACGCTCCAGGGTGGCAAGCCGATGTGGGGTGGCCTCCAGCGCGGCGGCCACCTCATGCGCGGCGGCCTCGTTCGGCAAGGGCAGGGCCTCGTGGCGCTCCGGGGTCCCCACCCCGAGGAGCTCCGCCTGCCAGCTGCGGCTCGACTCTCCGGGCCAGGCGTAGGTGACGTGGATGCGCCAGAACTCCGCCGGCACGAAGGCCCGGATCGCAAGCTCCCGGTCGACCACCACCCGCAACGCGACGGACTGCACACGACCCGCCGACACGTCTGGCTCGCCCGAGAGGCGATCGCGCAGCACCGGGCTGACGCTGTACCCGACCAGCCGATCCAGGATGCGCCGGGCCTCCTGGGCGGCGACCAGGCCCAGGTCCAGGGGGCGCAGCGCGCGCATGGCCCGCTGCACCCCGGCCTCGGTGATCTCGTGGAACTCGGCGCGGCGGACCTCTTCGGGCCGCAACCCGGCCGTCCGGGCGATGTGCCAGCCGATGGCCTCGCCCTCGCGGTCGGCGTCGGACGCGACGATGATGGCCTCCGGGGGGTAGCGCTCACGCAGGCCCCGCAGGCGAGCAACGACGTCCCGCCGTTCCGGGGCGTACACGTACGTCGGTCGGAAGCCGTTCGCCACGTCCACGCCGAGCTCGCGCTCCGGCAGGTCGCAGAAGTGGCCCACCGTCGCGAGCACTTCCCAGCGGCTCCCCAGCAACACCCGGAGGGTCTTGGCCTTGTTGGGAGACTCCACGATGACCACCCCCGAGGCGCCGGTTGGCGGTGGTGGCGAGCTGGCGCGGCGACGGGCAGGCATCGGGTTATGGTACGGGATCCCGCCGGTGGGTGGGAGGGCGGCCGGCCGTCCAGGAGGTGTTTGGCAAATTGTTCTTGTAAGAACTAACCGGTTGTGCCATGATGGCGGCCGATCCTCGGGTCCCCCGTCACCGTCTGGAAGGAGCATGGCCATGACCACCCACGCGAAGCTCTCGCTCTTCAGCCCCTACGCCCTCGGCCCCACCCCGCTGACCAACCGCCTCGTGATGGCGCCGATGACGCGCAGCCGCGCCACGTCCGACCACGTCCCGACGGAGGCCATGGCGCGTTACTACGCCCTCCGTGCGGACGCTGGCCTGATCATCACCGAGGGCACGGCGCCGGCGCCCGAGGGGCTCGGCTACGCCCGCATCCCCGGGCTCTTCGACGACGCCCACGTCGTGGCCTGGCGGGCAGTGACGGATGCCGTGCACGCGCGCGGCGGGAAGATCTTCGTGCAGCTGATGCACTGTGGGCGCGTCGCGCACCCGCTGAACCTGCCCGCCGGGGCGCGCGTGCTGGCTCCCTCCGCGGTGGCGGCCCCAGGCCAGATGTGGACGGACCAGGCCATGATGCAGGACCATCCCGTGCCCGAGGCCATGACCGAAGCGGACATCGAGGCGGCCGTGGAGGCCTTCGTCCACGCCGCACGGTGTGCCCTTGCCGCCGGCTTCGATGGCGTCGAGCTCCACAGCGCGAACGGCTACTTGCTCGACCAGTTCCTGAACCCTGCCAGCAACCAGCGCACCGACGGCTGGGGCGGCAGCGCGGCAGGGCGCAACCGCTTCACGCTGGAGGTCGCCACCCGCGTGGCCGCAGCGGTGGGCGGCGAGCGGATCGGGATCCGCCTCTCGCCCTTCGGTGTGTTCAACGGCATGGCCATCCACGATGAGCTGCCCGCGCAGTTCACGGCCCTTGCCGAGGCCCTCGGAGCCCTGAAGCTCGCCTACGTCCACGTGGTCGACCACGCGTCGATGGGAGCCCCCGAGGTGCCTGCCAGCACCAAGGCCGCGATTCGAAAGGCCTTTGGTGGCCCCGTGATCCTGTCGGGCGGCTACGACGCCGGCCGGGCCGAGGCGGACCTGGAGGCGGGCCTCGGGGAGCTGGTGGCCTTCGGTCGACCCTTCATCGCCAACCCGGATCTGGTGGCGAGGCTGCGGGACGGCAAGGCGCTGGCAGAGCCGAACCCCGACACGTTCTACACGCCAGGGGAGGCAGGCTACCTCGACTACCCGACGGCGTGACGGCTTAACGCACCGATCAGGTCGTGCGCGCGGGTGGATGGCGACGGGCTGGCGTCCAGGGGCCAGGAACGACGAGGGAGCGTGCCCGGAGGCACGTGACCGAGGCGTGACGACGTCCCTGGACGTCAGAACGAGCCAGCCGCCGGGGGAAGACTTGATGGGCGCGCTAGCCTTCGGTCAGGGGGGCGAGCATCACGCGGTTCCGCCCCCCTGCCTTGGCCTGATAAAGGGCCGCGTCCGCGCGCCTCAGCACGGCCTCGAACGAGCGGTCTCCCGCCTGCCAGGTGGCAACGCCGACCGAGGCCGTGACCCCCGGAGGCAGCTCGATCAAGGCGTCCGGGGCAGGCAGGGGGAGCGTTTCCTCCACCGCGCGGCGCAGCCGCTCAGCCAGCTGGGCGGCTGCGCCCAGGGAGGTGTTCGGGCAGAGCACGACGAACTCCTCGCCCCCGTAGCGGGCGGCCACGTCGGCGTCCCGCACCGACGCGGCGAGGGTGCCAGCCACGCCACGCAGCACGGCGTCGCCCGCGGCGTGGCCGTACAGGTCGTTGCAGGCCTTGAAGTGGTCGACGTCCAGCAGCACCAGCGCGAAGGGCGTCCCGTACCGCGTGGCGACGGCCGCCAGCCGGTCTGCCTGCTCCAGCAGCGCCCGGCGGTTGGGCAGGCCCGTCAGCGCATCCGTCAGGGCCTGGACCGCGACCGCGCGGCACTGGGCCCGGGCCTCAGCGAGGGCCTCGTCCTGAGCGTCGCACCGGGCGCGCAGGGCCAGGACTTCTCGGCGGCTCGCCGCAAGCGCCTCGAAGAACCGCCGGCGCCCGTCCTCCTGGGCCGCTCGGGCCGGAGGGCTGGCTCCCTTCGGCGTCAGCCACACCAGCCTGGGGCCCTCGCCTCCCGGCTGCGTCAGGGCCTCGAGCAGCGCAGCCTCCAGGTCGGCTGGCGTCTCTGCTGCCAGCAGCGTCAGCGCCGCATCGGCCCAGGGCGCTCCGGCGCTTCGGTCGGGGAGTAGCAAACCAGGAGGGGCCTCCGAGGCCAGCGGCCGCGAGGCAGAGGGCAGATCCATGGGGTCCTTCCCGTCGGATCGACTGGCTCCCGGAGGCGGCCGGGGCCGTGACCACAAGCGCCCCCATCGTGCCTCGCGGGGTGGCGCACGTCCGTGATCCGGGTGACCGACGTAACGCCTGGCGCCGCCACGGCCAGCGCCGTCTGGCAGCCGCCGCCTGAGCCCTGCCGGCATCACCGGCCCTGAAGGCCGATCGCAGCGCCGCTTGTTCGTGACATCCTGCGCGCGGGGTGCGCCCTTCCTGCTCCTTGCGCTCGGCGCTCAGGTCGGCGCGCTGCAAGTCCGTGCCCGGCTGCCCACCGCTATCAGCGGCGCTCCTCGTGCATGCGCTTGAAGACGGCCAGCACGCTCTCGCTCACGACCCCCTGCTCGATGAGGAGTTCCTCCACCTTCCGGCCCGAGCGCGCCCCCTCGTCCATCGCCAGCAGCAGCTGAGAGGGCTTCAACACGCCGCTCTCGAGCATGGTGGCCCAGAGCGGTTTGCCCGGGCCTGCCTCGTGGGTCAGCCGTTTCTGCATGCTGATGGCGAAGCGCAGCTGCTCCGAGGTCAGCACCTCCAGCCGCAGGGCCATCTCGCCGAAGGCCACTGGCCGCCCTTCCTTGCGCGCCCGCTTCAGCTCGGCGGCGATGTGGCGCAGCTGCGCCTGGGTGAGGTAGCCCTCCCGCTCCAGGATCAGCCCGAGCAACGCGCGGCTGCGTTGTGCCTCGTCGTCGCCCGCCTCGTCGCCGCCAGGGGGGCGGGGCACCGAGCCAGGCTCGGTGCGGGCCTCGATGTCGATGGTCGGGCCTCCCTCCGACATCGTGACGCGTGGCCCGGCCCCGGCGTCCGAGCCTCCGGGAGGGCTCGGGCGGCGGAGGTCCCGCTGCCGGGCAGCGAAGGTCTCCACGATGTCTGCGCCCACCACCTTCCAGCGCACCAGGATCTCCCCCAGGGGGTGGCCGCTGGTGGCCTGTTCCTCGAGCGCCTTGAGCAGCTGGCTCGGGGACAGCGAGGCTGCCTCCATCAGGAAGATGGCGAGCGGCTTGGTGTCTCCAGGGGCCTGGGACAGGCGGTCCTGCACCAGCAGCGCGAAGTGCAGCTGTTCCTCCTCCACGAGCCCGAGCTCCAGCCCCACCTGGCCGAAGGACAAGTCGGTGCCCTCCGAGCGGAGCGTCTGTTGCCGGTCGGCGATGGCCTGGGCCGCCTCGGCCGTCAGCGTTCCCTCCCGGTGCAGGATCAGGCCGACCAGCGATCGGATGCGGGGGGCTGGCGGTGTCGGGGCGGGGCGTCGGGGTGGCTCGTGGCGGAGCGTTTCGCCCTGGTGCCCGAGCCAGGGCTCCAGCAGGGCGGTGACCAGCGCGTCGCGCCACCCCGCGCCGCCCGTGACGCCGAGGATCACCTCGGAGACGCGCAGCGCCACGCGGGCAGTGGGCCAGCTCAGGGCCTCGCCGTTTGCCGCAATGAAAACCTCCGCCAGCGCCTCGTCCGGCTGCCCCCCCAGCGCCTCGACCGCGTCCAGCGGGAAGCGCAGCGCCGCACCCGTCTCCAGGCGCATCGTGAAGACCCGCTTCCGTGCGTCGTGGCTGATGGCGATCGCCCGCGGCCCGGCAGTGCCCCTCGGGTGGGTGGGCGCCGCCCAGCCCTCCAGCAGCGCGTCTCGGTGCAGCCGGGCGATCCCGACGAGGGCCTGCTGGGCCTCCTCGTCCAGGCCCTCGGCCTGCGTGACACGGACCCGGGGCACGAGGGCAACGTGGGCCCAGGCCTCGCCACCGCGTACGAGGGCAAGGGCCGTGGCCGGGTGCTGGCCCCGCTCCGGGGCGAGGAGGGTGTACGCGCCGTCGGTGATGACCTGGGAGAACACGGTGTCAGTCGCCTGTCGGGTGGGGGACCTCCCCATCATGGCTGCGGGGGGCGCTGCTCGCTACCAAGCCCGTCACACCCTTGACCGGGCCGCCGCTTGCCGCCACCATGGGGTCCCCGTGGGATGGAGGTAGCGATGTCACGTGCGTATGTCGGCGTTCTGGCAGCCTGGCTGGTCGGGCAGGGGCTGCCTGCGGTGGCGATCTCCACCGCCCCACGCCCGGCCCCCGGCGCCACGGTGGTGACCACCCAGGTCCTGTCGGAGCCCGCCACCATCTCCACGGATGAGCTGAACCGGCGCCTGAGCGGGGCCTCCAACCTCTACCTGGTTGACGTCCGCAGCAAGGAGGGCTTCGAGCAGGAGCACCTGCCAGGGGCCCACAGCCTGCCCTACAGCCAGCTCGACAGCCGCCAGGCCAGCTTGCCACGGGATCGGACGCTGGTCCTGTACTGTGCCTGACCGGACGAGCACAGCAGCGCCGGTGCGGCGCGCAGGCTTTCCGAGAAGTATGGCTTCACCCGGCTCCTGGTGCTGAAGGGAGGCATCCGGGAGTGGCGGGAGAAGGGGTACGCCACGGAGAAGGTCCGCCCCGCGGCGGGCTCCGCGCGTGGGGCCCAGCTGTACCGCCAGCACTGCGCCACGTGCCACGGCCGGGCGGGGGAGGGCGTGGCAGGGCACTTCCCGCCACTCTCCGGGGACCCTTTGCTGGCGGCCCCGGAGCCCTGGGGGGCGATCTACGTCACGCTGTACGGCCTGAAAGGAAGGCGGGTGGCGGGTCGCGACTGGCAGGCCGCGATGGGGGGCTTCGCTCGCTTCCTGAGCGACGAGGAGGCCGCAGCGCTGCTCTCGCATGCCCGTCAGGCCTTCGGCGGCAACGCGAGGGCCGTGACCGCGGCCGACGTGAGGCGGGTCCGTGCCGAGGTCGAGGCTGCGCGGGCTCAGAACCGCCAGTAGGCCGTGCACTGCAGGCGGGGGGCACCAGCCAGCCCCCCCAGCATCTGCGCGAGCGGATCGCTGCCCCAGGCAAAGGGGGCCGGGCCTGCGGCGACCTCCAGCACCCAGCGCCCCCCACGCAGCTGCCAGCCGGCGTCCACAAAGGCCAGCGCCTGGTCCAGCCTGCTGCCAGCCTCCAGCGCCGCGCCAGCCCCCAGGAAGCCGCCTGCGAGGGGGGCGGGCAGGAAGTACCGCCCGGCTCCCGTGAACGTGGCCTGGGCGCTGGCCTGGGTGCCCAGGGCGAGGCGTGCCCCCAGGGCCCCTGCGCGCGCGGCAAGCGCAAGGTGGGTGCCCTCGGGGACCCCCCAGCCAGCCCCCGCCAGCCAGACGGTGCGGCGCTCGTCGGCGTAGGCGGGCGGCGGAATGACGATGACGTCGGCGATGGGTGAGAGGAGCATAAAACAATCCCCCGGCCACTGGGGCCGGGGGACATGATACCGGGTGACGGCTCAGTTCGCCGCGGGCGAGGGAGAAGCCGCGGGCGCGGCGTTCTTGATCTGAGTGTAGACCGTCACGGCGCCGGGATAGAACTTCTGGAAGCAGGCCCAGTTGGCGCCCCCGTCTTCCTTCTTGATGGCCTCGGTCACCTGAGCCTCGGACGAGTAGGCCTTGTCGTAACCGGCAGGCAGGGTCTGGCCGTTGTACTTGCCCAGGGCGGGGCCGCCCTTGACCGGGTCAGCGGCGGGCTTGTCACGCGTGCAATCCGAGGCGCTCACGGGCATGGGCGAGGTCGGGTTGTTGGAAGGCGTGTCGCCGGGGAGGCCACCAGGCAAGCCTGGGATGTTGGCGCCCGCGCAGCCCGTGAAGAGCATCGCCGACGAGAACAGGCCGGCGGTGAGCGTGTGACGAATCGTGCGAGTCAAGGATGCTTCCTCCAAGTTGGGTGGGTGTGCCGTCCGCTGGCAGTCGGGGTGGCTGGCACTTCGGACCGGGCGCCTCACTGTTGCACACTTCTCGTTTGGCTGTCAAGAATGTCCAAGGTGTGCGTCGTGGCTTGCTTTGGGGCCGGTTTCAGAGGTCTTTTCGCCACCGAGACCACGGAAGATGGACGCCGGTCAGGGTCAGAAGGTTCCCTTCCGCGATCCCCGACGCGGGCAGGCCTCGCTCGGTGGGTATACCGGGGGCGGCGGCTCGCCGCTGCGGCACAAGGGACGGCCGACGAAGGAGCAAGGGACGTGCATCACCTTCGGGTGCTCGCTGTGGTGCTGGGGCTGGCCGGGCTGGGGGCCTGGGCCTGCCGCGATGCGGGGCCCGTGCGGGCGGCCCTGGCCCGAGGGGGCCACGTGCCTTCCGCTCGGCTGCTGGCGACCCGCCTCGAGGGCGTCAGCGGGCTCGCTCCCCAGATCCGGGCCACCCATTTCTGGCGGCTGGCGGCCGAGGCCGGGGACGCTAACGCCCAGCTCCGCCTCGCCGAGCGGCTGCGGCGTGGCCTCGGGGCACCGCGCGACGAGGCCCAGGCCCTGCGCTGGCTGCGGCGGGCCGCGGTGGCCGGTCACCCGGAGGCTCAGCTGGGCCTGGCGGTGGCCTGCCAGCTCGGCCAGGGCTGCCCGCGCGACGTGGTGGCTGCCCGGCGGTGGTACGAGCGCGCGGCGCTGGCGGGGCACGTGGGTGCGATGCTCGCCCTGGCCTACCTCCACCAGGGAGGGGAGGGCCACCCGCGCTGCCCCGAGCTGGCGCTGCGCTGGTACCGCCAGGCGGCCGAAGCCGGGTCACCGGCTGCCCAGTTTCATATGGGGCTGCTGCGCGAGGGGGCTGCCGGAGGGGCCCCGGAGCCCGTCGAGGCCTATGGCTGGTACCTGCTGGCAGCCGAGCAGCGCCACAGCCTGGCCCTCACCGGCGCTGCGGCCCTGCGGCCCCGGCTCGGGCCCGCAGAGGCGCAGGCCGCCCAGGCCTGGGTGCGCGCCTGGAAGCACCGCCACGGCCACCCCGTGAGCAGCCCCGCGGTGCCCCTTGACCAGCCCCTCGCGCCGCTGGCGTGAGGCCCCTTCAGCGGCGCCGCAGGGCCTGGCGGGCAGGCGCCCCGACCCACACGGGGCTCGACCAGGCCCAGGCCCTGTCGTCGCTGTAGACCACCTTCGCGAAGTAGTAGCCCCCGGCTCTGGCCTGGGGAAGCTTCACCTTCCAGGTCGCGGCCCGCCCGTTGACGGGCTGCCTGGCCACCACCCGGGCGGGCTGCCCCCCGACGCCATCCAGGTCGGCGAAGAGTTCCAGCCGGCTGATGGACGTGTCCGGATCGCCTGCCTCGACCACGGCCTCCAGCGCCTTGGCGGAGGGGACTGCGCCGCCCATGTCCACGCCGTCCACCGAGAGCCACAGGCGAACGTTGGCGTCGAAGGCCGCATAGGTGCGGCGAGCCTGGAGGGCCTCCACGATCCCCGCACGCGTCAGGGCCTTGGCCCAGATCCCGGTGCGGCTTGGCACGGCCAGGCCCCAGTTCTTGACGTGGTTGTCCTGATCCCCCAGGGGTCCGATCCGCCAGCCACGGTTCAGGAACTCCAGGTACTCCAGCTCGTAGTTGAGGCGGTTCGCGCCGCGATCCCAGGCATCGGGTTTCCCCTTCATGTCGGGCTTCGCGTACTTGCCGGGGCCGTTGAGCAGCGCCATCCCGGCGAACTTGTCGAGGGCGGCGACCGAGGCCTGAGACCTCACGACCGGTGAGACCTCGTCGCCACCGAACTCCAACGGGTTGCTGGGGTGGGGGTGGTTGAACTGGATCCAGCCCACCTCCGGGTGGTTGGGAAGCCATCGGCGGTAGAAGTCCTCCCAGGCCCCGTTGGGGAGGGGGCACCGCTCGTTGGCCTCGATGATGTTGATGTGGCCGCCCTTCGAGATCGAGCTCCATTCCTGCGCGAGCAGGGCCACAAACTTGCCGTCCTCGGTGAAGGCGTTGGCGGCAGCCTTCATCACGCGGTAGCCCTGATCGGTGATCATGTGGGAGTGCGAGGACACGGCCAGAAAGTCAAGCTTGGCGCGCTGGCGGGCAAACGTGTAGGCCTCGGAGAGGGTGCCTTGTCCGTCGTCCCCGTTCTCGGCGACATGGGTGTGCGTGATGCCCACGTATGGCCGATAGCGGGCAGGCCCCACGTCTGCTGCGGTCAGCCCCTGCGTGAGGAGCTGGCCGGACGCCGCCACGGGGGCGCTGGTGAGGCGTCCGCCCGAGGCGCAGCCTGCCACGGCAGCAAGCAAGGCGAGGGTGCTGAACAGCGGACGAACGACGGGCATGGAAGACCTCCGGGCTGCCCTCGTTATGAGAGTGTCAAAGGCAAAAATGACGTTAAGGTTGGGGAAAGGTTTCCGTCTTGCCTCGCACACAGGGCGACGGACCCTCACGCTATAATCAGGGAACAAGCAGGCGGCGCCCGGGAGGCGACACGGGATGGGGCTGAGGGACAGGCGACGGCAACGTGGGGCAGAACGTGGTGCGGCGGCCGTCGCGCTGGTGGGAGCCGCCGGGATGGGCATGGTGGTCGGCGCGACGATGAACCACCTGCTCGGGGCGCACCTGCAGCAGGCGCCGCGCCCCCCGTTGCAGGCTGCGGCCTCCGTTGCCACACCGGAGCCGGCCGAGGTGTCCGGGCTGCTGGAGGCCCCCCTCCACGTGCTGTTTCTGGCCTCTGACGTGACGTGGGAGCGGCGGGGGGGCCAGCGCGCCCTGGGGCTTCGTGGCAACACCGACACCATGATCCTCGCCCGACTGGATCCGGCGCGTCGCGACGTGCGGCTGGTGTCCGTGCCGCGGGACACGCGGGTGCCGATTCCGGGCCACGGCACCTTCAAGATCAACGCGGCCAACCCCTATGGCGGCCCCGTGCTGGCGGCTCAGGTGGTGGCAGACCTGCTCGGCGTTCAGATCGATCGCTACGTGCTGGTCAACACCCGGGCCGTCATCGAGCTTGTCGAGGCGCTCGGAGGCCTCGACCTGGACCTGCCGCGGGATTATCGCTATGACGACTTTGCTGGCAAGCTGCACATCCGGTTGAGCAAGGGGCACAACCATCTGGGGGGACAGCTCGCCCACGATTTCCTGCGGTTTCGGCACGATGGGCAGGGCGACATCGGGCGGATCCAGCGGCAGCAGATGTTCTTGCAGGCGGCCTGGGAGCAGTGGCTCACGCCTCGAAACCTGCTCGCGTTGCCGGAGCTGGTTGCGCTTGCGCGCGAGAACCTCGAGACCGACCTGTCCGTGGCCGAGCTGATGCGGCTGGCCGGCTGGGCCCGTGATCTGGATGGGCGTGCGGTGCGGATGGTCATGGTCCCGGGGCGGGAGGCGGTGGTGAACGGGGGGTGGTACTGGCAGGCCGACACGGCCGCCACCCAGCGCCTCGTGCAGGCCTTTCTGGTCAATGGTGTCGAGTCGCCGCTCGCCTCGCCATCCCGGCTCCGCGTCGCCCTGCGCGACGGCGTGGGCGATCGTGCGGCCGTGGAGCAGGCCCAGGATGCGCTGCACAGGGCGGGCTACACGCACGTCAGCTACCTGGGTGAGGAGCCCTTGCTGGGCCAGGTCGCCACGCGGGTGATCGCGCAGAACGGGGATGAGGGCTCTGCCCACGGGGTGGCGCGGGTGCTGGCTGCCAGGGACGTGCGGGTCGCGGCCACAGGGGTGCGCGGCTTCGACCTCACGGTGGTGGTGGGCCGGGACTGGACGACACGGGCCCGCTGAGGTTTTGGCCCGGCCCCCTGATCAGCGGACCCGGGCCAGGCCGACGTTCGAGCCAGCGCGCATCAGAGCGGAGTCAGGCCGGTCCTGAACGACCAGGAGGGGGTCCTTTGTGGTGAATATTCATCAACTATTAACCTATATTTAATGCGGCTTGGCTCGCTGAAGCGCGATAGAGTTAACAGCTTTTGCATCGGTCCGCCTGGGCCGCACCAGAGGTACTCCCCCCATGCCAGTGATCCGCGGCAACGACGTCCTGACCATCAACGGGGCTCAAGTTGCCAAGCAGGGCCTCGCGTACCTCCGCCCGGGGGTCACCCCGGATCAGGCCGCGCTGGCCACGAAGAACAACGGGCTGGACGAACTCATCCTCGGCTTCGAGGGAGAGAACGGGAAGACCGAACGCGTCATCGTGTACGGCCGGGACCTGGACCTGTCGTTCCGGGCTCACCCTGGCGAGCCCGTGATCCTCCTCAACGGCCGGCGCGGCATGCTCCTTCACTTCGATGACGAGATGAACGCCGGCGGCCAGCGGGTGATCCGGGGCATCAACAACGGCTTCAGGGACGCGATGGACGTGGTCTCGTCGATGGCCCGCAAGAGCGTTGATGCTGCCGGGCTTGCGGGCGGTGCCGCCTTCCTCGGTGGCTCGATCTGGGTCATCGCGACGAAGGGCGCTGCGTTGCCTGTGATCGGGCAGGCGGCAGGGTTTCTGGCTCCGAAGGTGGCGCTTGGCGTGGGGGCCACGGCCCTGGTGGGGGTCGTTCTGATCGTGGCATCGGCCGTGCTGAAGGCGCTCGCCGGTGGCAAGCCCGACCCCCGGATGGAGACCATCGCGGCCGTGATCGATGACAGCCCGGGCAGGGGGCAGGCTGCCCGACCGGAGCGTCCGAGCGTCAGCCCGTTGCCTGGCGTCCCGCTGCCCAGCGTCCCCCTCAGGCCCACGCCGGGGGGGATCTGGACCGACGTCGTGAAGGACGATGCTCCCCGCGCCACGACCTCGCCGCAGGAAGACGTGCCGGCCCGGGCGCGCCAGGTCCTCTCGGATCCGCGCTTGCGAGAGGCCGTCCGGCAGCTGCCCGTCAGGCTAAGCCCCGGGGAAAACCCGACCTGACCCGGCGTCAGCGCAGGGCTGCGAGGGCCACTGCGACCGCGGCTCCGAGGCTCGCGTTGTGGCGGATCAATGCGATGTTGGCACGCAGGCTCTGGCCGTCCGTGCGCCGGTTGAGCTCGGCCAGAACGAAGGGCGTGATGGCCTTGCCCCGCACGCCTTGGGCCTCCGCGTCGGCGAGCGTCTCGGCGATCACCGCCTCGATCGCCTCCCCCGCCAACGCCTCTGCCGCCGGGATCGGGTTCGCCAGCACCAGCCCGCCAAGGCCCCAGGCCCGCTGGATTGCCAGCACGCGCGCAGCCTCTTCGGGCGAGTCGACCCGGGCCGGCACGGCGTGTCCCGAGTCCGCGACATAAAACGCCGGGAAGCGGTCGGTGCCGTAGCCCAGCACGGGCACCCCCTGGGTCTCCAGCACCTCCAGGGTCAGGCCGATGTCCAGGATGCTCTTCACGCCAGCACAGACGACGCCGACGGGGGTGCGGCTGAGCTCCGTCAGGTCTGCCGAGATGTCCAGGCTGCGGGTGGCGCCGCGGTGCACGCCGCCGAGGCCGCCCGTCACGAACACGGCGATGTTTGCCATCCCTGCCAGCACCATCGTCCCGGCCACGGTCGTGGCGCCGGTCGCCCGCCGGGCGGCCAGCACGGCCAGGTCCCGGCGGCTGGCCTTGGCCACCCCTGTGGCGCGCCCGAGGGCTTCGAGCTCGGGCCTGGTGAGGCCTGCGCGGGGCACCCCCTCCAGGATGGCCATGGTCGCCGGCACGGCTCCCCCGGCCCGGATGATGGCCTCCACCTCGAGGGCCGTCTCGACGTTGGCCGGCCAGGGCATGCCATGCGTGAGGATGGTGGTCTCCAGCGCCACGAGCGGGCGCCCCTCGCGCCGCGCGGCGGCCACTTCCTCCGAGCACGTGAGGGACAGGGCTGGTTTGGGAGTCACGGCGTCCTCAAGGGGAGTGGTGGAGCGCCCGTCAGGGCCTTGGGGCCAGCTCGGGTGGCTGTCGGCAGGCTCAGCGGCGACGCTGCAGCGTGCGCCCTGCGTCGATGCGGCCGTGTCCGAACTGCGGGTCGAATCCCGGCGCGCCAAGGTCGGTGGCGCCCTGCTGGATGGCGTCCGCCACGGCCTCGGCCTCCAGCCCGGGGTAGGCGCTGCGCACCAGGCCGGCAAGGCCAGCCACGTGGGGGGTGGCCATGGAAGTACCCGAATAGGCCGCGTAGCCGCCGTTTGGCACGGTGGAAAGGATCTGATGCCCGGGCGCACTGACCGAGATCCAGGTGCCGAAATTCGAGAACGAGGCCCGGGTGTCCTCGGCCGTCGTGGCGCCCACGCCGATCACGCCCTTGCTGGCCCCGGGATAAACCGCCACGTTGGCGCCGTTGTTGCCCATCGCCGCCACGACGACCGCCCCCTTGCTCCGGGCGTAGTCGACCGCCGCCTGCTTCGCTTGCTTGCCGCCAGGGCCCCCCAGGCTCAGGCTGATGACCTGGGCACCGTGGTCGGCTGCCCACACGATGCCGCTGCAGACCGCATCCGTGGAGCCCGAGCCACCATCCGACAGCACCTTCACCGCCATAAGGCTCACGCCGGGGGCGACGCCCGCGATGCCGATGCCGTTGTCGGCACTCGCGCCGGCGATGCCAGCACAGTGTGTCCCGTGGGCGTGCCCGTCCATGGGATCGTCGTCGTTGTTGGCGAAATCGCGACCCTTGATGACCCTTCCCGCCAGGTCGGGGTGGTTGTAGTCGATGCCGGTGTCGATGATCGCCACCACGGTCTCAGGGACGCCACGCGTCACCCGCCAGGCGGCCTTTGCCTCGATCTTGCTCAGGCCCCACTGCTTGTCGGCCAGCGGATCACCCTGGGGCGCTGGGGAGGGGGCAGGCTCCTCATCACGCCGCAGCGGCGGCAGGCTCTCCACCGCGTTGGGCTCGGCAAACACGACGCCGCTCTGGGCCCGCAGCGCCCTGAGCGCTGCCTGCACCGGGCCCGAGGCGCGCATCACCGCCACGTCGATGCTCGGGATCTCCCGCACCAGGCGAAGGCCAAGGCCACGCGCCGTGGCTGCCGCTCCTCGCCGGGCCTGGCCCGGTGGGAAGCCGACGAGGATTTCCCCCGGCACGGCCCGCAGGGTGGTCCAGTCCGCCTGGCGTCCAGCTGCCTGGCGGGGCGCGCTGGCGCTCCCGCAGGCGGCGAGCGTCAGCGTCGAGGCCAGAAGGCAGGAGGTGAGGAGTTGATGCAAGGTGGTTCTCCGTGGCGATGGGCGCAGCGGGCCTCGTCGGGGGCACGGGGCCACCCCGTTGCGCCTCGTCGGCGGTCGCGGGGACCCCTGCTGCAAGAAAACGTCACCTTTGTCTTAACATTAATCCAGGCTTAACCTCAAGCGCCCGGCTGGCACGGTGGCCCCCCTGACCTTCCCGAGCAGGGCACCGCCGCCCTGCGAGACCACGTGCGTCGAACAGGGTGGGCCGATCACCGAGGGGGCAAGGACGGCCATCGGGCCCGGCGCACAGCCCAGGGCCAGGGTCGCAAGGCCTGCCAGCGCGGTGCGCGGAACAAGGGTCAGGCTGGCCTGCATCGGTCACGCTCCTTCGCTGCTCAGCCCCATTGTTGTAGATAATAAAAATATTGTCAATAGTAAAAGTATAAAACGCTTGCGCCACGAGGGCCCCTGATCGGCCCTTCGCCTTCTCGGGGCCGCGGGCGCCTCGGCCCCGCCGGCCCCGGAAGGGGGGCCGGCCTCGCGAGGGTGGGAGGGCCGGCCGTGTCCTGCTTTTAAGGATGAGCCATATTTGGGTTAAGACCCGCAGGAACCCACGCAACACCCACCACAACCCTCGTGTGACCCCCGGGGGGCAGCCCCCCCCCACCCGACCTGGAGGCACCCTCGATGGAACGGCCGCACGTGTTCACCCTGGCAGCGGCCCTCGCGGTGGC
>JAYKHL010000121.1:0-13386 GCA_035284865.1 Candidatus Sericytochromatia bacterium
CGCCCCTCCCCCCTTCCCCCCCGGTCCTGACCCAGATGCCTGAAGCCACCCCGTCCCTTCCCTCTCCCCTGGCTGCGACCCTCGAGGCCCACCGGCAGGTCCAGGATGCCTACGCGGCGGTCCTGGCGCGGCAGGCAGCCCTGCACCAGGCCTACATGGTGCAGTCGACGGCCGCCTTCCACGCCTTCCTGGCGCAGCAGCGTGGCGTGAGGCCCGAGCCCGCGCCAGCGGGCCCGAGGGCCGGCTTCACGGAGCCGGTGGCTGCTGGCCCCGCGTCGCCGGCAGCGGGGCCCGTCGTCGCGGCGGCGGCCACTGGCCCAACAGCCCCGGCAGGACCCGAGGGCCCCGCGCGGCCTCTCGAGGCCCCCGCCGTGGCGCCGAGCCCGCCCGCCCCGCTGCCCGCCGTCGCCGAGGCACCGGAGCCCGTCCCCGTCGCGGCACCGAGCCTGCCGGCCCCCCTGCCGCCCCCCGTGGCAGGCACGGTGCGGGTGCAGCCGGACGCCAAAACCCCCGTCGGACCGGTCTTCAGCCGCCAGCAGCTGGAGGCCCTGGCCTCGGGCCAGATCTCGGACGTGTTCGGGCCGCTCTTCGCCCAGCAGGATGGCTTCCACCGGCAGGTGCGGATGCCCGAGCCGCCGCTGCTGCTGGCCGACCGTGTCACCGGCATCCGCGGCGAGGCGGGCTCGATGACGACGGGAACCATCTGGACCGAGACGGACGTCAGGTGGGACTCCTGGTACCTCCACCAGGGCCGCATGCCGGCAGGCATCATGGTTGAGAGCGGCCAGGCGGACCTGCTGCTCATCTCGTGGTTGGGGGCCGACTTCGCGAACCGGGGGGAGCGCGTCTACCGCCTGCTCGGGTGTGAGCTCACCTACCATGCGGACCCCGAAACGGGCTACGAGGTGCTGCCCAAGCCGGGTGAAACGTTGACCTACGACATCCATGTCGACGGCCACGCCCGCCAGGGCGACGTCCGCCTGTTCTTCTTCCACTACGACTGCGAGATCGCGGGCCACCCCCGGCTGACGGTGCGCCACGGGCAGGCCGGGTTCTTCACGGACGAGGAGCTCGCAGGCTCGGGCGGCATCCTGTGGGACCCCGAGGAGGCCCGGCCCGAGGGTGGCCGGGTCGATCCACCCCGCTGCCTCACAGGGCGTCGCAGGTTCGAGACGCCCGACCTCGAGGCCTTCGCCGCGGGCCGCCTCGCAGACGTCTTCGGCCCGGGCTTCGAGGCTGCCCGGTCCCACGTGCGCTCGCCCCGGATGTCCGGGGGGGCCATGCGGTTCTTCGATGCCGTGACCCACCTCGACCCCCACGGCGGCCCCTGGGGCCGGGGCTACATGCGGGCCACGCAGACGCTGACGCCCGAGTCGTGGTTCTTCAAGGGCCACTTCAAGAACGATCCGTGCATGCCAGGCACGCTCATGTTCGAGGGCACGCTCCAGACCATGGCGTTCTACCTGTCCGCCCTCGGCTTCGGGCTGGACCGGGATGGCTGGCGCTTCGAGCCCGTGCCCGAGGTGCCCTACCTGATGCGCTGCCGCGGGCAGGCCACGCCCGCCGCTCGCCAGGTGGTCTACGAGGTCTTTGTTGAGGAGGTCCACGATGGAGCCTTCCCGACGCTGTGGGCGGACCTCCTCGTGACGGTCGACGGGCTGAAGGCCTTCCACTGCCGCAAGATGGGCTTGCGCCTGGTGCCTGGCTTCCCGATGGAGGCGGAGCAAGCGCGCATGGAGCTCGAGGACGCGGGCCCCGTGGCCGTGCAAGACGGCTTTGCCTTCGGGCAGCGTTCGCTCTGGGCGTGTGCCTGGGGCAAGCCGAGCATGGCCTTCGGGCCCCAGTTCAAGCCCTTCGACGCCGGCAAGCGGCTGCCGCGGCTGCCAGGGCCGCCGTATCACTTCATGACGCGAATCACGGAGCTGGACGGTCAGCTCGGCGATCCACGCGTGGGCTCGCGGGTGATCGCGGCCTACGACGTCCCGCCCGACGCCTGGTACTTCGCGGAGAACGGGAACCCGACGATGCCGTTCGCGGTGCTGCTGGAGGCGGCGCTGCAGCCCTGCGGCTGGCTCGCCTCGTTCATCGGCACCCCGCTGCGCGCCGAGCCCGAGCTCTTCTTCCGCAACCTTGACGGCACGAGCACCCTGCACCGGGAGGTTCGGCCCGACGCGGGCACGCTGTTGACCCACGTCGCGCTGACCAAGCTGGCGCAGAGCGCCGGCATGGTGATCGTCGGCTTCGAGGTGCGCTGCTTCCTGGCGGAGGCCCCGGACGCGCCCGTCTTCGAGATGGACACGGTGTTCGGCTTCTTCCCGGGCGCGGCGCTGGCGAGCCAGGTCGGCATCCCGCCCACGCCAGCTGAGGCCGAGGTGCTCGTGGCGCCCTCCGAGTTCCGCCTCGACCTCGGGCGGGAGTGGCGGCGGTACACCCGACCCAGCATCGCCCGCGACCGCCTGAGGCTGCTCGATCGCCTGACGGGCTGGTGGCCGGAGGGCGGCAAGGCCGGGCTGGGACGCGCCAGGGCGGAGAAGGACGTCGACCCCGGCCACTGGTACTTCCAGGCCCACTTCTTCCAGGACCCCGTTCAGCCCGGCTCGCTGGGCATCGAGGCCATGCTGCAGCTGTTGCAGATGGCCATGGTCGAGAAGGGGCTCGCAGCGGGCATCCGGCACCCGCGGTTCGAACCTGTCGCCACGGGCGTGCCCATGACGTGGAAGTACCGGGGCCAGGTGGTGCCCAGCGCCCGCGTGGTGGTGGTCGAGGTCGAACTCACGGAGGTCGAGGTCGACGCGCAGGGGGCCCGCGCGGTGGCAGAGGCCTGGCTGTGGGTTGATGGCATGCGCATCTACGGGGCCACCGGGCTGGGGATGCGGATCGTCGCGGGCGAGGGGCCCGAGGTGCCCGACGCCGTCGACGAGGGGGCCTTCCGGGCCGTGATGGCCCCCTCTACAACCGAGGCCACGCCCGCCGCTGCCGAGGCCGGGCCCGCCGCTGCCGAGGCCGGGCCCACCAGCGACGAGCGCCCGGTGAACACCGCACCTCCAATGGGGCCGGACGACGAGGAGCTCGATCCCGAGCGCGACACCTGGCTTCAAGATCACAAGCCCACCTACGTGCTGCCGGTCCTCCCCTTCATGTCCCTGCTCGACCGCCTCGTGGGCGCGGCGCGGGCAGCGCGGCCCACCCACCACGTCGTCCGCCTGGCGGGCGTCCAGGTCCACAAGTGGGTGGCGCTACCTGGGGGTCCCCTGCGGCTCCGCCGGGCGGTGGAGGAGCTACCGGATGGCACCCTGAAGGTCACGATCCAGCGGTGGTGGGATGCCCCCAACCCGGCCCTGTCGCGGTTCGAGCCGGTGGCCACGGGCATCGTCGAGACCGCCGCGGAGTGGCCTGAGGGGCCCCCCGTCTGGCTGCCACCGGACGACGCGGAGCCCCAGCCGGACCCCTACGAGGCGGGGGAGATGTTTCATGGGCCCACCTTCCGGGTGATGCGCGCCTGGGCGCTGGGGTCGTATGGCGCCACCGCCTGGCTCGAGGCGGACGCGGACGCCCCCCTGGGGGCCCTCAACCAGATCCTGCTGGACGGGCTCACCCACGCCATTCCCTCGGCGAGCCTGGCCCGCTGGAGCCCCGAGATCGGGGAGGACCAGGTGGGTTACCCCTCCCGCGTGCTCTCGATGACGCTCCACGGACCGGCGCCGACCCAGGGGCAGGTGCGTTGCGAGGTGCGCTACACCGGCTTCCAGGACGGCCCGCGCTTCCCCCGCTTCGACGTGCAGCTGATCGCAGGGGATCGGGTGTGGGCGCAGCTGGAGCTCGTCTACATCCTGTTCCCGAAGGGGCCGCTGGGGCAGGCGTCCGGCGCCGACCGGCAGGCCTTCCTCGGCGAGCGGGCGCCCGTGCCCCACATGGGGCTGGCCCGCGCGGACGGAGACACCACCAAGCTCTCGCCACGCGAGGTCAAGGGCAGCGACTGGCTGCCAGGCACCCTCGCACGCATCTACGAAGCCGAGGGAGACGTGGACGACCTGACGCGGCAGATCGCGGCGAAGGAGCATGTCAGCGCCCGCCTCGGGGTGCATCCCTCCGAGGTCAAGCTGTCCGAGGACGGCACCACGGCCAGCGTGCCCGCCGCCCCACTGACCCGCGTCGAGATGGCGGTCGACGTGGCCGCGGGTGGGGAGGTGGCGGTGTCCGACGCCGGCGAGCCCTTGCTCGACCTCACGCCGGTGCGCGAGTACTGGCGCGACCGGCTCGGGATGGGGGCCTGGCCGGGTGAAGACCTCTACTACGGGCTCGCCGAGCGCTACGTCGGCTCCGTCGAGCTCGAGGACCCGGATGCCTTCATGTACATGCACGGCCGCGGGGCCCTGTACCTGGCAAACCACCAGGTCGGCATCGAGTCGCTGCTGTTCTCCCTGATCATCTCGGCCCTCGGGGGGGTGCCCACGGGCACGCTGGCCAAGGTCGAGCACCAGGACAGCTGGCTGGGCCGGCTCATCGCGCATCACTTTGCCTACCCGGGCGTGGTGGACCCCGAGCTCATCCTGTTCTTCGACCGGCAGGACCCGGCCTCTCTGCCCGGCATCCTGACGGCCCTGCAGCCGCGCCTGGCCCTGGACGAGAAGTCGTTGCTCGTCCACGTCGAGGGCACCCGATCGCTGGAAGCCAACCAGCCCGTCAGCCAGATCACCGGGGCGCTCATCGACCTCGCCCTCGAGGCCGAGGCCCCCATCGTGCCGGTCCGCTTCACGGGCGGCCTGCCCCCCAAGGCCGTGCGAGAGCGCCTGGAGTTCCCGGTGGGCCACGGCAAGCAGGTCTACCACATCGGGCGGCCCATCTGGCCGGACGACCTGCTCGCCATGGGGCTCGCGGAGCGCAAGCGCGTGCTGCTGGAAGCCATCAACGGCCTCGGGCCGCAGCCCGGCGAGGAGCAGCCCGGGGCTCCCGACGACGCCTTCGCCGCCGAGGTGGCAGGCTGGTGTGCCCGCATGCAAGTGGGGGAGCTGCCGGCCGTGATGTTCAAGACCCTCGAGCACCTGGAGGAGGCGACGCCCGAGACCCGCGCGCTGGTGGCGTCCATCCGGAAGGCCAAGCCGAAAAAGGCGCTCCAGGGGTTGCCGCAGGGGCCGTGGTTTGCCACGCTCGGGGACTGGCTGACCGGACGCAGCGAGGTGCTGGAGGTGCCCGGCACCGTGGGAGGCATGCATGTCTGACGGGCCGGCCGTCTCCCCGCCGGAGGGCCCGGCCGCGCCCCGTGCCCCTCGCCGGGCCGGGCTGGCTTGGCTGCCCAACGCCATCACCCTCGCCAACGCCCTGTGTGGCTTCGGGGCCGTGGTGGCAGTGGCGGGCTGGACGCCGGACCAGGGGTCCTTCCCCGTGGCGCTGGCGGCCTGGCTCATCCTGGGGGCCTGGCTGTGTGACATGGCAGATGGCACCGTGGCCCGCCTGATTGGCACGACGGGGCGGTTCGGGGCCGCCCTGGACTCGCTGTGTGACGTCGTGGGCTTCGGGGTGGCGCCGGCCTTCCTGGCCGGGACCCTGGCGCGGGCGGCAGGGTGGTCGGAGCTGCTCGCCTGGGGGGCCGCGCTGGTGCTGCTCGCCTGCGTGCTGGTGCGGCTCGCCCGCTTCGATGCCGAGGACGCGGGGGACACCGGGCCCGAGGGGCACCTGTACTTCCGGGGCCTGCCCTCCCCGGCCGTGGGCGTGCTGGTCGCGACGCTGGGGCTCTGGTTCGCCCAGGTGGCCCGGGCTTATGGCATTGGCAGCTGGGGACCCGACACCCTGGTGGCCGAGAGCGTCTGGCTCGGCCAGGCGATGCCGCTCGTGGCCCTGCTGGCCGGGGCCCTCGCCGTGACGGTGCTGCCCTACCCGGACCTGCCCAAGCACTACCTCAAGCGCCTGGCCCCCCGCTGGCAGCCACTCGTGGTGCTGGGCCTTGGCGCGGTGCTGGGCTACGGCCCCGTGCTGTTCGGCTTCTTCCTCGGCTACGCCCTGGTCGGGCCCTGGCTGGGCCGCAGGCGTGGGCCGGAGGGCCAGCGGGCATGACCGACACGGACCTCGCCCTGCGCTTCCTCTCGACCCTGGCGGCCTTCGTGGCGGGCGGCGCCGGCACCATCTTGCTGGCCCGCCTCGTCAGCCACAGGAAGCTCGCCCGGGCCACCTCCGGGGCAGGCGAGGCGGCCCCAGCGGCGGCGCCCGCGGCCGTGCGCACCCCCTTCTGGCTGCGGCTGGGCACCTTGCTGGCCCTTGCCGTGGCCGTGTTCGTCCCCGCCTTCCTGGGGGCCTGGGCCTGGGCCTGCGCGGTGGGGGTCCTGGTCGGGCTCGGGCTGGGGGAGTTCTGGCGGATGCTTGCCGCCGCGGGCGCGCCTGCACACCCGGTCGTGGGCCTGGCCGCCGGCCTGCTGCTGCCCATTGCGGCGGCCGTCGGCGGGGTCAGCTGGCTGACGCCGACCCTGGCGCTGGGCTTCGCCCTCGTGGCCGCCACGGCCCTCTTCGCGCGGCAGGAGGCTCCCTTGCCCGGTCGCCTGGGGGCCACCTGGCTCGGCGTCTGCTATGTGGGGCTGCAAGGGGCCTTCCTCGTGCTGATCCAGCAGACCGGAGACCAGGGCCTCGCCCGGTTCGGAGCCGGCGGGTTCGGCGCCCTGGTGTTCTTCCTGATGGTCGTGCAACTGGCGGACGTGGGGGGGTTGCTGGGGGGCGTGCTGTTCGGACGGCACAAGCTCGTGCCGCGGCTCAGCCCGGGCAAGACCTGGGAGGGCCTGGCGGGCAGCGTGCTGGTGGCCGTGCTGGGGGCCTGGGCCTTCGCGTTCGCGCTGCCCGGCGTGCCCCTGCCGTGGCTGCTGGCTGGCGCCGTCGTGCTGGCGCTGGCCGGGCTCGTGGGGGATCTGCTCGCCTCGGGCTTCAAGCGAGCCGCCGGCCTCAAGGACTTCGGGACCCTGCTGCCGGGGCACGGCGGGGTGCTCGACCGCTTTGACGGCTACCTGTTCACGGCCCCGCTGTGCTGGGCCGGGCTGCAGCTGTGGCTGCTGTTGGGGCGCTGAGCGTCAGGTGTTGTTGTGCGGGCCGCTCGAAGGCAGCCGTGCGAGCAGGTCGCGCCGCGCTTCCGCTGGCAGGCTCCGGAAGCGCGCCAGCAGGGCTTGCTCCTCCGGCGTCAGGTCGGAAACCACGCTGAAGCCGGCGGCCCGCAGCAGCGGCTCGGGGGACACGCCATAGATGCGCGCGAGGGTGCGAACGGTGGCGTAGCTCGGCTGGATGGCACGCCCCGTGTGAGCGTCCACGCCGCGTTCCAGCTCAGCCAGCCGGGAGTGAGACATCCGCAGCTGGTTGGCAACGCTCCTCAACGAGAGGCCGCGCTGCTGCCGCAGGGCACGAAGGGACAGCCCAATGGGGCCTTCGTAGGGTTCCACATAGAACAGCATAAACCCGCACAGTGTGGCGATCCGCACGGTTTTGAACGGACCTTCGAGACACGTGTCACAATGGTCACGGAGGCCCACTCCGCAGGGGCTGGCGCGTCACGCCAGGCTCCGACCGATGCCGTCGCCGGCTTGCACGCGGACCTCCAAGCCCGCCTCCGCCTCCGCCACCAGGTCGGCATCGAAGCCAATGCGCCCGGGTTCGAACAGCAACACCACCGTCGAGCCACCGTAGCGAAACAGGCCCTTCTCGTCCCCGCGAGCCACGCGGCCAGGGCGGCAGGTCTGGACGATGGCGCCGATCGTGATGGCCCCCACCTCCACGATCGCCACCCGGCCGAAGTGGTCGCTGTCGAGGTAGGTCACGGCCCGCTTGTTCCGGCAGAAGACGTCGGGCACGCGCGCCAGGGCGATCGGGTTCACGGAGTCGTAGCCCCCGGGCACGTCGCGGGTCGGCCCAACCGTGCCGCCGTCCGGAAAGTGAAAGCGGTGGTAGTCGGGGGGGGCCAGCCGCAGCACCAGCGCCGCGCCGCCCGCAAACGCGGCGGCCTCCTCGTCGGAGGCGAGCAGGCCGGCCGGCGAGCAAGCCGTGCCTTTGATGGGCAGCCGGGTGTCGGCCGCCAGCCGGGGATAGACCAGCAGCTTGCCGTCTCCCGGGGAGCCGAGCCGACCGGGCTCCGTGGGCCAGCGGCGGGCTCCCGGCCGCAGCCGACGGGTGAAAAAATCGTTGAAGTGCCGGTAGGCCTCGGCAGGGCGCTCCGCCTCCGCCATGTCGATCGCGAAGCGGCTGATGAACGGCGCGATCAGCCGCCGGCTCCAGGGCGCATCCATCCGCATCCCATAGAGCGCGCAGAACAGCTTGTTGTTCAGCAGCCAGCGGAACGTGATCCGACCGAGGGGGGCCTCGTAAAGCCACCGGAGCGTGGCTTCGGCAAAGATAGGCTCCTCGACGACCTCCCCCGTGCGACGATCGCGGTGACGAACCGGGGCGGCTGGCGTGCTGGACGGCGACATGGGGCCAGGATACCATGGGTCGTGGCCATGACCCCGCTCGCCCCCCCCTTGCTGCCGAGCCTGGACGCCCTCGACTTCCTTGCCGACATGCAGGCGGCAGGCCGTCCGAGCCGGTTGACGCGGCGCACCCCCACCCCCAGCCGCACACCCGTCGAGGTGCCCTTGCCCGGGGGAGGCGTCAACCCCGCCGACCTCTACGTGGCACCGCAGGCGCCCCGCTGCGGCTTGCTGCTGGTCCCGGGCGTCGCCCGGGGCGGCAAGGACGAGCCGCGTATGGTCGCGCTCGCCGAGCGCTTCGCGCGGCTCGGCTTCGCCGTGCTGGTGCCGCACCTGGCGACCCTGAACCAGCTCAACGTCAGGCCCTATCACCGCGACCTCGTGGTCGCCAGCTTCGCTTACCTGGCCTCGCAGCCCGCCTGGTGCCCCGAGGGGCGCGCCGGCATCGGGGGCCTGAGCTTCGCGATGGGCACGGGCACGCTGGCAGCGCTCGACCCGGCGATCGCCGCCCACGTCCGCTTCATTTTCTGCATCGGTGGGTACTTCGACCTGCTCGCCCAGTGTCGCTTTGCCACCACCGGCTGGCACCAGCCCGTGGGGCCCGACGGACGCCGAGGTGCCTGGACCTACACCCGTCCTGACCACTATGGCCGCTGGGTGCTGGGGGCCGGCCTCGCCACCCACATCCAAGCCCCGGACGCCCAGGCGGCCTTCCGGGAGATGGTCGATCGGCGGCTGGCGCAGGCGGGGGCACCGCTCGACGACCTCGAGGCTCGGCTGACAACCCCGGACGCCCAGGCCCTGTTCGCCTACATCGAGCACAACGGGAGGGACCGCTACGAGGAACGCTGGGAGGCCCTGCTGCCGTCCATGCGACAGGACCTGCACGACCTCGACGTCTCGACGCGCGACCTCGCCCCGCTGCGGGCCCGCCTGATCCTCGTGCACGGGCTGCTCGACAACCTCATCCCACCCGACCACAGCGCAGCCCTGCACCACGCTGTGCCGGCTGGCCAGTCCCACCTGTACCGCGTGGGCGGCCTCCGCCACGTCACCCTGCTGCGGCCTGGGCCCGTCGGCCTCTACCGGCTGCTGGCAAGCCTCACTGACCTGTTGAACGAGCGCGCCGCTCTCTGACCCGTCAGACCGTGGCGGCCCCTGTGGGCTGCGCCGCCGGGTCGCCCAGCCGGGGGGCCCGGCAGGCGAAGCGATGCGCGGGGGGCACGTTCAGCAAGGTCCAACCCGCCCGGATGTCCGAGAAGTAGCGCTCCAGGTGTCCCGTCATGTAGCGCGTGTACTGGTAGAGCAGGAAGAGACCTTCGGGGCGCATCACGTGGCATGTCTCCCGCAGGATCTCGTGGCGGACCTGGTCTGGCAACGAGGTGAAGGGCAGGCCCGACACCACGGTGTCGGGCGCACCGAGGCCGAGGGTGGCCAGATGGCGACGCACCTCGGCCGCGCTGCCGTGGACAAAGGTCACGCGCGGATCGGCATAGCGGCCCGTCAGGTCGCTGTGGAACTCGTCCCCCAGCTCGATGCACACCAGGCGCGCCTCGGGGTGAAGGCGCCGGATCAGCTCCTCGGTGAACACCCCCGTGCCAGGGCCATACTCGACGATCAGGCGGGCCGAGGCGAAGTCGATCTCCGCCAGCATGTCACTCACCAGGTGGGGGGAGCTCGGCAGCAGTGACCCGACCCGGGTGGGGTGGGTCAGGAAGTTCTTGAAAAACAGCAGCGCGTCGCGCATCGGATCCCTTTCACACCGGGGCCTGGCAGGCCCCACCGGAGCGAGTCGCCATTATAGCCGAATCATCACAAGTGGGCCGCCAGCACGGCAGCCCAGCGCCGATAGCCCGCAGCGGACAGGTGCAGGCCGTCCGAGGACAGGCTGTCCGGCTCGGCGAGCGCGGGCCGCAGATCCAACCAGCTGGCTCCGGCGGCCCTTGCAGCAGGCGCCAACGCCCGGTTCACCCGGTCGATGCGGGGCAGGTGGTGGGCGCCGACGATCTCGGGCCTGACGGGCAGCAGGCTCTGGACCAGCAGCCGCGAGCCGGGGGCTGCAGCCCGGATGGTGGTCACCAGCTCGCGAAGGTCCTCTGCCACGGCCTCGGGCGGGCGACCGGCGAGCAGGTCGTTGATGCCCACGAGCAGCGCGATCGCGCGCGGGGGCCCGGCGAGCGCTGGCCCGAGCCGCTCGGCCACCCCTGCCACGGTGTCCCCGGCGATGCCGCGGTTCAGGACCTCGTGGCCGGGCAGCAGCTCACCCCAGGGGCCAAACTCGGTGAGGCTGTCGCCGAGCAGCACCACATGTCGAAGGTCGGCAGGGTGCCCCGCATACAGCGCAGTGCGGGTCTGCCAGTGGGGGGAGGCCAGGGGCGCCCCCGACGCCCCGTCGGGCGGCGTGCGGGCCAGCCGCCGCCTGAGCCACGGCCACCCACCGCGGGCCCGCACCAGCCAGGCCGCCGAGCCCAGGCCCACGAGGTTCAGCGCGAGTGACACGTACACCCACCCCGGCAGGCTCATGGCACCCCCGGACCCGTCACGGCGTGACGGACGCCTCGAACTCACTGATGAGTTCTTCCACGTAGGCCAGGCCCTCCAGCCACAACGTGGGCCGCCGCGGGTCGAGGTCCACCTTGGCGAGCAGCGCCCCGATCGGCAGCGACGTGCCGGCCTCGAGGAGGGACAGGTACTTCGGCACGAAGGCCCGCCCCTCGGCCCGGTGCTGGCGTAGCAGGGCATACACGAGCAGTTGCCCGAAGGCGTAGGCGTAGTCGTAGAAGGGGTGGCTCAGCACGTGGTGGAACGTGACCCACTCCCAGCGATCCCACGCGCCAAGCTGCACCGAGTCGCCGTACATCGCCGCGATCCGGTCCTCCCAGATCTGGCAGTAGGCGGCGGCGGCCAGGTGGCCAGCGTGGCGTCTGGCATAGGCCACGAGTTGGAACCGGGTCAGCGCCACCGCCTTGAAGATCTTCAGGATGGCCGACTCGATCTGGCTGCCCAGCAGCGCCTGCCTCACGCCCGGGCGAACCTCGAGGGCCAGCAGCCGTTCGAACGTGAGGGTCTCGGCGAAGGTGGAGGGCGTCTCCATGAACAGCGTCATGCGGTCTGCGTTCGTGATGTTGTGGTGGCGCCCCCCGATGACGTTGTGGACGCCGTGGCCCATCTCGTGCGCCATCACGATGACGTCCTTGAGTGTGAAGTTGTAGTTCAGGAACAGGTAGGGGTGGAAGACTGGTCCGGCGCTGAGGCAGTAGGCCCCGGCCCGCTTACCGGTCCGTGAGAAGGCGTCGATGTAGCGGTCGTCGAAGAAGCCACGCGCCACGTTGCCCATGTCCTCGCTGAAGGAAGAGAAGGAGTCGAGCACGATGTCTCGCCCCTCATCGAAGGAGATGAAGGTGGAGCTACCCGGGATCACCGCCCGGATGTCATGGCCCATCACGACAGGCAGGCCCAGCAGCCTGGCCTTCGCCCGGAAGTACCGCTGCACCAGGGCGTGCTGGGACTCCACCGCATCCAACAAGACCTCCAGCGCCTCGGGTGCCAGGTCTTCCTCCACACAGAGGGGGGCCAGGGGATGCGCATAGCCCCGCAGGGCGATGTTGTGCCGCCAGTTCTCGAAGAGGGCGTTGTACACGAAGGTCAGCACCCGCGCCTGCTGGGCGTGGAGCCTCAGCGTCTCGTTGTAGGCGGCCTCGCGCTCCTCCCGGGCGCCAATCTCCCGGATGGCATAGGCCTGGGAGATCGTCATCTCCTCCGGGTGGCCGGGCAGGTTCAGACGCACGCGGAGGTCGGCCGTCGTCTCGAAGTACAGCTGGGTCCAGGCCTGGCCGCTGGTAACGTCCTTCATCGCCAGGATCTTTTCCGACGACTCGTCCAGGGCGTGCGCAGCCAGGCGGCGGAGCCGGCCGAGGTGGTCCCGGTAGACCGAGAGCGCAGGATCGGCCTGCAGCCGGGCAAACGCCTCATCGGGCATGCGCTGGAGCTCCAGCTCGACGAACACCGCCTCCTGCCGGATGTCGGGCAGCTCTCCCTGGATGCGCGCATACAGGTTCTTGTTGGCCTCGGGCTGGGTGTCCGCCGAGAACAGCAAGTAGGCATAGCCGAACAGCCGCGCCAGCGTGGCAGCCAGGTGGTCGCAGCGGTCGAGCAGGAGCCGGAGCTCGGCCGGGGGGAGCGCGGCCACCTGCCCCGCATACGCGGCCTTGAGGCTCTTCGCGAGCTTGCGCGCCCCTTCGAGGTCCTGCTCGATGCGCGGGTCGTCCGGCGCGGCGTAAAGTCGCGTCAGGTCCCAGTGATAGGGCTCATCGGAGGCATCCGACTCGAGGGCAGGGTGAAGGGTCATCGGTGGGCGTGGGACCAGGCAGCGCACGAGCGGCCGCCCGCGAGCATTGTTCCCCGGGGAGGGTCGTTCCTCCCGTGCGGGCCGACCCCGGCGTGGGGCTCGCCCCTCCAGCGGCCTGCGCCCCCCGCCGGAGGAACTGGCCCCCAGCCCTGGCGGAGCGAGGCGCGGGGAGCTAGCATGCAGGCACCAAGGAGGTCACCCGATGTCCGATGCCATGTTGCCCCCCCCAGCCCAGCTCGCCACCCTCGGGGGCGGATGTTTCTGGTGCACCGAAGCCGTGTTCGATGCGGTCGAGGGCGTGGTGTCCGTGGTCTCAGGCTATGCAGGCGGGCACGCACCGGCGCCTTCCTACCAGGCCGTCTGCGGCGGGCAGACCGGGCACGCCGAGGTGGTGCAGGTCACCTTCGACCCCACGCGGGTCAGCTACCAGGACCTGCTGCAGATCTTCTTCGCGACCCACGACCCCACGACGCTGAACCAGCAGGGCGCGGATGTGGGCACGCAGTACAGGTCGGTTGTGCTGGCCCACAACGAGGAGCAGGCGGCCGCGGCCCGGGGCGTGATCGCCGATCTGGAGGCCGAGGGGCTCTTCGAGCGCCCCATCGT
>JAYKHL010000122.1:0-7729 GCA_035284865.1 Candidatus Sericytochromatia bacterium
GGCTCCCCGCCCCCTGGGCGCGAGTCGTGCGCCCGTGCTCACGCTGAGCCTGCCCCCCGCCGCCGCCGGATGCTGACGCACGGGGCACACAGCGAGGCATAAAGGGCGCAGTACCGTTCGACCATCACCCCGGCATCAAAGCGGCTCACCGCCTCCGCCCGGCACGCCGAGGGGCTGAGCGCGTCCAGCCTGGCCAGGGCGGCCACGGCCTCGTCGAGGTCTCGCACGACGTAGCCCGTGCGGCCGTGGGCCACCACCTCCGGGATCGAGCCGTGCGGCAGCGCCACCACGGGGGTGCCGCAGGCGAGGGCCTCGATCATCACGAGCCCGAACGGCTCGGGGAACTGCACGAGGTGCAACAGCGCACGAGCCCCTCGCAGCACCTCGAGCTTGGCAGCCCCCTGCACCTCTCCCACGAATCGAACGTGCGTGCCATCGACCCGGGGCGCAATCTGGCCCTCGAAGTAGGCCCGGTCCTCAGGGTCTATCTTGGCAGCGATCACCAGCGGCAGCCCCGCGCGCCGGGCAGCCTCGATGGCCAGGTGGGTCCCCTTCTCGGGCGACACCCGGCCAAGGAACAGCAGGTAGTCCTGCTTCGCCCCCCCCGGCGCGAAGCGGGCGGTGTCGATGCCGTGGTGGATGGTGGCACACACCTCCAGCCCCACGGCCGCCTGGCGCTGCGCCTCACTGATCGCGACGTAGGCGTGTTCGGTGTAAGTGCCGTAGTACGGCACGTGCCGGGGCGGCACGGGCCCGTGCAACGTGGTGAGCGCGCGCACGCCCGCCAGCGCGCTGAAGGCGACCCCCAGGAACCCAGCGTGGTTGTGGACCAGCTCAAGCGCCCCGGCGTCCCGCATGGCGCGCTCGACGTGGCGAATTTCAGCGGCTTGCTGGCTCCAGGCATCAAGGTGCTGGGCCCGCAGCGGCTCCGCCTCGGTGGCGAGCAGGCGCCCCCCGCAGGCCGAGTTGCCGGTGGCGTACAAGGTGACGTGGTGCCCCCGGGCGACCAGCCCATCGACGAGCAAGGCCACGACAAGCTCGATGCCGCCATAAGCCTGCGGCGGCGTGGCCTCCCAGACAGGCGCCAGCATGCCGATGCGCATCCCCACCTCCCCCCGGCCCCGACGGCTCGCCGCGATGATACACGGAGGCGGCCTCAGGGCCTGCGGGCAACCACCACGCCCGGCTCCAGCGCCGGGTCGGTGACCCCCTCAGCCCCGGGGGCGTCGAGGGCCGATCGCGAGCGACCGACGGACCAACCACCTCCCGGGCCCCGGCGTGGCCCGCGATCACGACCCGGGCCCGGTTCGCGATGCCCGCTCACCCGATGGCGATGTACAGCAGCGACGTGTTGAGGACAGGCGACATCACCCGCCTGAGGGCATCGCCAGCGCGGCCGGTGACGTCGCCCTACTTTCTTGGTTTGGCCGGGGTTGGTTTGGGTTGGCCCGAGCCGGCCGCCTTGTCCGAGCCGGCCGCCTTGTCCGGACCGGCCGCCTTGTCCGAGCCAGCCGCCTTGTCCGAGCCGGCCGCCTGGTCCGAGCCAGCCGCCTTGTCCGGGCCGGCCGCCTTGTCCGAGCCGGCCGCCTGGTCCGAGCCAGCCGCCTGGTCCGAGCCGGCCGCCTTGTCCGGGCCGGCCGCCTGGTCCGGGCCGGCCGCCTTATCTGGGCCGGCCGCCTGGTCCGGGCCGGCCGCCTTGTCCCGGCCAGCGGCCTTGTCCGGGCCGGCCGCCTTATCCGGGCCAGCGGCCTTGTCTGGGCCGGCCGCCTGGTCCGAGCCACGCGCGGCGGGGCGGTCCTTGGACCCGTCAGAACCTCCACCACGCGGCCCATCATTGGACCGCTCCACGCGAATGCTTTCCCCATCTTTGCCCCGCAAGACGATCGCGCCGTCGTCCTCGAGCGCGACATTTCCGAGGGGGAAGTCCCGGGCCTCGAGCCGGGCGCGTCCCCCCTCCGCGCCAGACGGCTCCGCCGCCTTCCGCGCCGCGAAGGCGGTCAGCACCTCATCCACGCGAGGTGCGAGCACCTCGACGAGTTGCCCCTGCGAGGCGGACTGCTTGAAGGCCTGAACGTCACGCAGCGCGCCCTTGCCGTCCACCGAGGCCGCGATGCGACCCGCCAGCCCCGGGTCCTTCCGGAGTTGCGCATCAACAGCCCGTGTGGCCCGGCTGGCTTGCTCGAACACCTGGGCCAGCCCTGCCTCTCGCGCCTCGGAGTTCGCCAGCTCGAACTGCAGCTTCACCGCCCCCTCGAAGGCCTTGGCCACCGCCGTGGTCGCCGGAGAAAGTGTCACCGGCGCTGGGCCGGCCTGCGTCAGACGGTATCCGGCCGCCCCATCCCCGGCGAGCGACCGCCCCAGGCTGTCGACAACCGTCACCAGGGCCTGCCCGTCCCGCTCTGCCACCAGCCTGAAGGCCCGCAGGGCACCCGCGGGCGCGTTGGAGATGAGGTTCTGGCCGCCGGCGGCTATCAGGTTCTGACCGCCCGCCTGGTTGGAAATCAGCGTGCCCGGCGCGTTCGAGATGAGCCCACCAGCCTGGTTCGAGATCAAGGCACCCGGCGCGTTCGAGATGAGCCCAGGAACGAAGGTCTCCACATCGAACGCCCCCAGGCTCCCCGCATCAGGGCCGATGAGCCTGCCCGCCTCCCCCCCGGCAGGGAAGGCACCGCCGCGCGTGAGGAAGTACTCCTCGTCCGACAAGACGTCGAACAGGCGCAGCGAGGCCCCCGCAAAGGCCCGGTCATTGAGGACCGCCAGCCCCTTCAGGCGCAAGGTCGTCCCGGCCACCCGCGCGGTCGACGTCGCAGCCTGTTGACCCTCCCCAGCCAGGGGCGCGACGCCCGCAATGGGCCCACACCCACAGCACAGCAACGCCAGGCTCAGGGTGGCAAGGCCACGTGGGGCAAGTGGGTTCACGGCAGGGTCCTCACGCTTCCAGGCCCCGACGGGGGCCTCCCCCTCGGCCCGGGTCCTGCTCCCCTTATGTACCACAAGCAAGGGCCGAATGAACGCGGGTTAACCCCTGATACAGCCCCTCCGCCGACCTCTGGCTCAGGCGTCTCGTCCGCCCTCCGTCGCCAGAGAGGCCTGGGCCGCGGCGAGGCGCGCGATGGGCACCCGGAAAGGCGAGCAGCTGACATAATCCAGGCCCAGGTCGTGGCAGAAGGCGACCGACGAGGGCTCTCCGCCGTGCTCACCACAGACGCCGAGCTTGAGGCTCGGGTTGGCGGCCCGCCCCTTGTCCACGGCGATGCGCATCAGCGCCCCCACCCCGTCCCGGTCGAGGACCTCGAAGGGGTTAGCCGGCAGGATCTTGAGGTCGAGGTAGCGGGTGAGGAACTTGCCCTCTGCGTCGTCCCGGCTGTACCCGAAGGTCATCTGCGTGAGGTCGTTGGTCCCGAACGAGAAGAACTGGGCCTCCCGCGCCACCTGGTCGGCCGTGAGGGCCGCGCGCGGCAGCTCGATCATGGTGCCGAACCTGTAGTCGACGGGGTGCCCTCGCTCGGCCATAACCGCCCTGGCCACCTCCTCGAGTTGCGCCCGAACCCGCGCGAGCTCGTTCACGTGCCCCACGAGCGGGATCATCACCTCGGGCACCACCGCCTGCCCCTCGGCCGCAAGGTCACAGGCCGCCTCGAAGATGGCACGCACCTGCATCTCGTTGATCTCTGGATAGGTGAGGCCCAGCCGGCACCCCCGCAGGCCCATCATCGGGTTGGCCTCGGCATGGCGCTCCACCTCGCGCAACAGCTGCTCGCGGCTGGCGAGCCGGGCCGGCTCCGAGCCCTGGCATCTCAGCAGCGCGACCTCTGCGATCAGCTCGCGCTCGTTGGGAAGGAACTCGTGCAGCGGCGGATCGAGCAGGCGAATCGTCACGGGCAGGCCCGCCATGGCGCGAAAGATGCCCCGGAAGTCCTCCCGCTGCATCGGCAGCAGCCGCCCGAGCGCCTCGCGGCGCTCGGCCTCCGTGCGCGCAAGGATCATCTCCTGCACAACGGGCAGGCGGCCCGGCGCCATAAACATGTGCTCCGTCCGGCAAAGGCCGATCCCCTGCGCCCCAAACTCCCTGGCCCTGGCCGCATCCTCAGGGGTATCGGCGTTCGCGCGCACGCCAAGCCGGCGGACCTGGTCGGCCCAGCCCATCAGCTTGCCGAACTCCCCCGTCAGCTCGGGCTCGATCATGGGCACCTCGCCCGCGATCACCTCGCCGGTGCCTCCATTGATGGAGAGGACCTCCCCCTCCCGGAACACCCGGCCAGCGATGCGTAGCGTCCTGGCCTCGAGGTCGATTTCGAGGCCCTCAGCGCCCGCCACGCAGGGCTTGCCCATGCCCCGCGCCACGACCGCGGCGTGGCTGGTCATGCCCCCGCGGCTCGTCAGCACCCCCTGCGCCTGGATCATGCCGTGGATGTCGTCGGGACACGTCTCGATGCGCACAAGGACCACCTTCTCGCCCCGACGTCCGCGGCGCTCAGCTTCGTCGGCTTCGAACACGATGGCACCCGTGGCGGCGCCGGGGGAGGCAGGCAGCCCCCTGGCGAGCAATGCCAGCCGGGCGGCGGGATCGATGCGGCGGTGAAGCAGCTGGTTGAGGGCAGCCGGGTCCACCCGCAGCAAGGCCTCCTCCCGCGTGATGAGCCCCTCCTCGGCCATCTCCACCGCGACCCTCACGGCCGCCTGCGCCGTGCGCTTCCCGGACCGGGTCTGCAGCATGAACAGCGTGCCTCGCTCCACCGTGAACTCGAGGTCCTGCAGGTCGCGGTAATGGCGCTCGAGGCGCTCGGCGATGGCCACGAACTGCTGATAGACCGCGGGCATGTCCCGCTGCAACTCGGCGATGGGCTTGGGCGTGCGCAGGCCTGCCACCACGTCCTCCCCCTGAGCGTTCGTGAGGTACTCGCCGTAGAGCAGCCTCTCCCCCGTGCTCGGGTTGCGCGTGAACGCCACCCCCGTGCCGGAGTCGTCTCCCATGTTGCCGAACACCATGGCCTGCACGTTCACGGCGGTTCCCAGGTCGTGCGCGATCTTGTGGTGGTTGCGGTACGTGATGGCCCGGTCGTTGTTCCAGCTTCTGAACACGGCCTCGATGGCCAGGCGAAGCTGCACCTGAGGCTCGGTCGGGAAGTCGAGGCCAAGCCTGTTGCGCACCAGCCGCTTGTAGGCTCCAACCACCTCCCTGAGCGCGGCCGCATCGAGCTCGGTGTCCAGCCGCACGCCCAGCCGGTGCTTGAACGACTCGAGCAGGTGCTCGAAGTGCGACAGCCGCACATCGAGCACCACGTTCGAGAACATGGCGATGAAGCGGCGGTAGGCATCATAAGCAAAACGCTCGTTGCCCGTGAGCGCGATCAGGCCCTCGACCGTCTCGTCGTTGAGCCCCAGGTTCAGCACCGTGTCCATCATGCCTGGCATCGAGAACCGAGCCCCGGACCGCACCGAGACCAGCAGCGGGAGGCTCGCATCGCCGAACCGCTTGCCCGTGGCCTCCTCAAGGTGACGGAGCGCGGCCCCCACGGCCTCCCAGAGGTCTGCGGGCGCGCGCTGCCCGAGGGCGTGATACTCGTTGCAGACCGACGTGGGGATGGTGAAGCCAGGGGGCACGGGCAGGCCGGCGTTGGTCATCTCGGCCAGGTTGGCCCCCTTGCCTCCGAGGAGATCGCGCATGCTGGCGTCCCCCTCCGAGAAGAGGTACACGCGCTTGGGAGCTACGTCCGCCGTCCCGGGAAGCGTCACGGGTAGAGCTCCTTTCGTTGCAGGATGGCCAGGATCTCGGAGGCCGTCTCCTCGACGGCCTTGAACGTCACGTCCACCACGGGGCACCGGAGGCGTCGAAAGAGGTCGTTGGCGTGACCGATTTCCTCCGCGATCTTCTCCCGGTCGGCGTAGGCGCTTTCCGGGGGAAGGCCGAGGTTCGTCAGGCGGCTGTTGCGGATCTCGGTGAGCAGCTCGGACTTGACCGTCAGGCCCACGATGCGGCCCGGCGGGAGCTCGAAGAGTTCCCGCGGGGGAGGTGCCCCGGGCACGAGCGGAACGTTCGCCGCCCGGATGCCCTGGTTCTGGGCCAGGTACATGCAGGTGGGGGTCTTCGAGGTGCGGGACACCCCGAGGATCACGAGCTCCGCCTGGAGCAGGCCCTGGGGGCTCTTGCCGTCGTCGTACTTGATCGCGAAGTCGATCGCATCCATCCGTCGAAAGTACTCCTCGTCCTTGGTATGCAACGCCCCGGCCTGCCTGTTGGGGACGATGCCCGTGAGGTCCGCGATGGCGTCGAGCAGGTGCCCGAGCAGATCCACGGTTGGGATGCCGTGGCGCTCCGCAGCGGCCAAAAAGGCCTCGCGGACGCCATCTTGCACCATGGTGTAGGCGAACAGCGCGGGCCCCTGGGCCGCGGCCAGCGTCACCATGTTCTCCACCTGCTGGGCGCTGACGGCCCGCGGCAACCGCACGACCCGCACGGGGTGCCCGGCGAACTGGGCCACGCAGGCCTTCGTCACGTTCTCGGCCGTCTGCCCGCTGGCATCCGACAGGGTGTACACGCTCAGCGGCGTGTCGGGCGTGATGGCCGTGTTGAACACCCGGACCTCCTCGTCTGGGGGCGTGACACCTCCATATACCCCTGGCGCCCAACCCCCAAGCAGCAAGCGGTCTGGCCCCCGCAAGCGCCCTGGGTGCCTTAATCATTTATTACCCCCAATAAAATCAACCCTTAACCTTCAGGGCCGCCGGAACCGGGCACGTCCAGGGGCTCGGGCGGGACAATGGTGTCAGGCACCGCGAGGGGCACCGGCCGGGGGCACCCGGCCAGGTGGGGTCCAGCCGCTCCCGGCGCCAAGACTCCCAGGCCCACGCCGTGGCGTGGCGCCTTCCTCGAGGTTCGCTCATGCTCTCCAAGACCCACCTCTTGTCGTCCCTGGTTGCCGTCGCCTGCCTGATGGCAGCGGCGTGCGCCTCCCGAGGCCCTGCCCAGCCCACCCTCCGCAGCCCGATGCGGCTGCGCCCGGCCGACGCCGCGGCCGTCAGCTTCAAGGCTGACGTGGCGCCCCTGCTCGCGTCCCGCTGCATGGGCTGCCACACCCCCGGCGGCCGCGGATCGCGCGCCGTCGTCGTGTTCGATGATGCCGGCCAGGTGGCTCACGCCACCCTGGCCGGCAAGGCCAACGCCGTGGTGCGGGCCGTCGAGTCCGGCCGCATGCCGCCTCGTGGCCCCAAGTTCACCGAGGCCGAGCTGGCGGTCCTGCGCGGCTGGCGGGACGCGGGCGCGCCCAACAACTGATCCCCCCCAGGGCCGCGAGGCGCCCCTCCTTGGAGGGGCGCCTCGCAGGCGTCCGGGGTCAGAACAGCCCGGTGATCCGCCCGCGGGCGTCGAGCCCGATGCGGGTGGCGGCCGGCCTGGCCGGCAGGCCCGGCATCGTCATCACGTCGCCCGTGAGGGCCACGATGAAGCCGGCCCCGGCGGCCCCCCGCACCTCCCGGACGTGCAGCACCCACCCCGTTGGCGCCCCGAGCCGACTCGGATCGTCAGAGAACGACGCCTGCGTCTTCGCGATGCAGACCGGGGCCTGCGCGAACCCGCAGGCGGTGAGCCTTGCCAGCTCTCGTTCCGCCTGCCTCGACAGGCTGACGCCGTCGGCCCCGTAGACCCGCACGGCCACCTTGCGGAGCTTCTCGGCCGGGGCATCCTCATCGTCGTACACATACGAAAAGCGGCTCGGCACCTCGGTGATGG
>JAYKHL010000123.1:0-8680 GCA_035284865.1 Candidatus Sericytochromatia bacterium
AGCTCGCCCCCCGCTGGGCTCACCATGTGGGAGAACACCTCCTGACACCGAGGCCTGTCCTTCAGCAGGGCCTCCACGGAGTGCGCCTCCACCCAGGCAACGAACGCCGGCAGGAAGCCTTCATGCCCCTTCTTGACCAGGCTGGACGCTCCCGTCTCCCGGTACTCGTCCAGCATCTGTCCGATCAGGTGATCGGCCCGGAAGCGCTGCTTGGTCTGCTTGTCGTCGACGAGCGGATCGTGGAAGGTCTCGACGTGCCCCGAGGCCACCCACGCCTGCGGGTGCATCAGGATGGCGGCGTCCATCCCGACCATGTCCGTGCGTTGCTGCACCACGGAGCGCCACCACGCCCGCTTGACGTTGTTCTTGAGCAGCACGCCGAGGGGGCCATAGTCCCAGGTGCTCCCGAGCCCTCCGTAGATTTCGCTGCTCGGGAAAATGATGCCACGCCGCTTCGCGAGCGAGACAATCTTCTCCATCAGATCCGTGGCCACTTGCGTCATTTGCTGCCCTCCGATCGAACGTCGGCCGCCCGCAGGGGTCGCGGACGGCCGAGGGGATTATACAGGATGGAGAGCGCCAGGCCGGGCCGGTCAGTCCATCAACCGCTCGCCGCTCTTGATATGGGGGGTGACCATCACGATCACCTCGGTCTCGTCGTTGCTGTTGGACTCCTGGCGGAACAGGAAGCCAATGAACGGAAGGTCGCCCAGAAGGGGCGTCTTCGTCAGGGAGTTCGTGGTGTTGCGCCGGATGAGGCCACCGATGACCACGGTCTCGCCGTCTGCCACCCGCATGGTGGTCTTCAGGCGACGCTCGTTGATCTCGGGCACGGGGTTGCCGTTGACGATCACGTCCTTCCCGCGCACCGAGATGTTCGGCTGGATGTCCATCGTCACAAAGCCGTTGGTGTCGATCCGAGGCGTGATCGTGAGCCGCTCGCCGATGTCCTGGAACTGCACCTGCTGCGTGGCGTTCGCGGCGCCTCCCGCGGCGCCGACGAAGGTGGTCGAGACGATCGGGAAGCGGTTGACGATGGCGATTTCCGCCTGGACGTTGTCCTGTGTTGCCACGCGCGGGTTGGCGAGCACCTGGGCCTCGCCCCGGTTCACCAGGGCGGTGATGCGGGCGTTGAGGTTCGAGGTCACGTTGCCCAGCGAGGAGAACGTCACCGTTGTGCCCCCGGACCCCGAGGGGGGGATGCCCGCAGACGGCTGACCGTTCGCCGTGACGTTGATGTCCGAGACGTTGCTCGAGAACCCGAACTTCGAGCCCCCGAAGCCGAACTCCCCGCCGAGGCGCTTCAGCGCCCCTCGAGTCACCTCGACCAGCTTCACCTCGATCACCACCTGCGGCGCCGGCACGTCGATGGCCCGGATGGCGTTGCGGATCTTCGTGAGGTCCTCCCCCGTGCCGGACACCACCAGCGAGTTGGTGCGCTCATCGGCGACGACCTTCACCTTGCCCTGGCTCTTCTGCTCGAGCACCCCCATCAGGATCCGCATCACGTCAGTGGCCTTGGCGTTGTTGAGGCGAAAGGTCGCAGCCTGCGAGCTGTCGATCTTGGCGCGCAGCTGCTCCTCGTTGGCGATCAGCAAGGAGGTGCCGACGCGCCGGGCCGCCAGCCCGTTGGTCCGCAACACGATGCCGAAGAACTCGTCGAGGGGCACGGCACGCACGTCAATCGTGAAGCGCCCCTTCACGCTCTCATCGATGATCAGGTTCATGCCGCCGCGCTGAGCGATCAGGCGAAGCACCTCCCGCACGTCCGCGTTGTCGAACTTCAAGGTGATGAAGGTCGGATTCTTGATGAGGGCCGGAATGTCCTTGAAGTTGATGAGCTGGTCCTTCACGGCACCATTGCGTTCGGTGGCATCCTGCGCCCAGGCGGGCGCAGCCGTGGACCAGGCCGAAGCCAGGACGCAGGCCGCCAGGAGAGAGCGCAGCGCGCGCGAGCGAGCCTTCATTACAGGATGCCTCCGATGATCTTCACAAAGCGGCGGCCGCCGCGAACAAAGGTGACGCCACGGTTGGAGATGGCCTCAACGACGCTGCCGTCTGACAGGGTCTGGCCGATGCGGGCGCTGATGTTGTTACCGGCCCGGCCCTCAAGCATGCAAATCCGCTCGTAGCCCGTGCTGACGATGCCGCGCACGAGCCACTGCGGTTGATCGAGCGCAGGCGGCTTGTCGCCACCGAACGGCTTGGGGGCCGGAGTGGGAGCCGCAGCCCCCCCCCCGACCGGTGGCTTCAACGGGGCGTTGGGGATCGCGGGGGGCACGGGCCTGCTCCCCGGAGGCGGGAGGGCCACGGTGGAGATCGGAGGCAGCTTGCCCAGGGGCGCGACATCGAGGGGCACCTTGATGGCGCCCGGATCCGGAGGCACGAGCTGAAGGAAAGGGTCCTCCCGCCCGGCCGCCTCGACGGCGCGCACGGAGAGTTCCTGCTCGGACGTGGCGGCAAGCACCCCCACGTCTCCCTTGCCGATCCGGACCTCGTCACCCACGCCTGCCGCCGAGGCGGGCGCTGGGACGGCGGCCGAGGCGCCGGCGCCCCCCCCGCCTTGGGCCGAGACGGCCTTGCCGCCCGGGAGGCTCGGCCTGGCAGGGGCGGCGTACCCTGCCTCGACCAGAGACAGGTTCTGCGCGACCATCAAGGAGCCGAGGCCCATCGTGACCAGCGACGGCACGATCATCGCCTGGGTGAAGTTCATGGGGTGCCCCCCTTGCTCCGGAGGATGTAGGCGTTGAGCTTGAACTCCATCGCCAGGTTGTTGCGGTAATCTGTCCCGCCACTGACGGTGCTGGGGCCCGACTGGGTGGGCTTGAGCGACAGGTTGCTGACGGACAGCTTGCGCTCGTACAGGTTGAGCGCCTCCAGGAACCTCAACACCTCCGGGAAGGTGCCACTTGCCTTGATCGTGATGGGGAGCTCCTGGATCTCCCCGCTCGGGTCCCCCTTGAAGGTTGTCAGCGCCTCAGGCTGAAAGGACTCCAGGTCGCCCCGGCTGGTCCTCGCCATGCGCTCGATGTCGTACAGCAACACCGGCAGCTGGGCCTCCACGGGGATCTTGGACCGCAGCACGGCAATGGACTTCTCGACCTCGATGATCTCGGACTTGACCTTGTCAATCTCCCGCGTCTGTTGCTTCAACTGCAACGCGGTGCTGCGTTTCTCCTCGATGGCCTGCTCTTGCGCCACGATGGCGTCGTAACGACTCATCAGGCTGTCTTCGGCCAGGTAGGCATCGTAGCCCAGGTAGAGCAGCGCGACTCCCACGATGGCAGCCGCCACCCCGTTTGCGGGGAGCTCATTGCCTCCGATCGTGATGGTGCTCATGGACCCCCCTACCTGGACTCACGGGCGGTGAGCCGGACGCTGGCCGTCAGCTCGAACTGGACATAGCTGGTCCGCCCGCTGCTGACCTGGGCTTGCGTTCGACGCAGCTGCGGCCCCGCGAAATACTCCGAGTGCTCAAGGTTGCGCTGGAAGTAAGCGACCGCGCCGTAATCCAGCGCACCCCCCTTGATGCTGATTTCGGACTTCCCGGAGTCGACCTTGAAGTCTTCAAACCACAGGCTGCCGGGCGTCAGCGTGCGAAGCTCGTTCAGGATCTGCCCCCACGAGGGCGCCACGCCCGCCACGCTCTGAAGCGTGGCGTACTGCTTCTTCAACATCTCACGTCGGTCGCCCTGCGCCTGAAGATCCTTGAGCGACGTGTTGTACTTGTCGATCTCGGCCTGGACCTCACTCTCCCGCTCCGCCAGCTCGACGGCCGTCGGCTCGAACCAGGCAGACCTCAACACGGTGGGCGTTGCGAAGAGAAGCAGGGCCACGCCCACCCCGATGGCAATCGGGACGAGAGCCTCCCGGTCAATCTCCGGGCCGCCGCCGCTGGAGGCACTGCCCCCACTGTCCCGCAGTTCCTCCGGGAGCAGGTTGATGTTGATGGTGGTCATGGTCCTTCAAGGCCTCGCAGCGCCAGACCCATCGCCGTGATGTAGGTGGGGGCCTGAGCCTCCTCGACCTCGACGTTGTCGATGCCGAGGGCCGTGAACGGGTTCCCCACGGCCACCTCGATGCCGAGACGGGTGGTCAGAAAGCGCTCCAGTCCCCGGATGGAGGCCCCCTTGCCGCAGATGACGATCCGATCGATGGTGGCGCCCCCCTGGCTCATGAAGAAGTCCAGCGAGCGGCTGATCTCGCCCGTCAGCTCCGACAGAGCAGGCCGGATGATCTCCGTGGCCTGCTCCACCTCCGCCGAGATGTCCTCGTAGCCCTGGGGATCCACGTCGAGCTGGTCGAGCAGATCGCGAGCCGCAAATTCGTCGATGCCGAGCGAGTTGATGAGGTTGTCCACGAGGTAGCTGTAGCCAATCAAGACGCTGCGGTTGAACTTGGGCACCCCCCCCGACAACACGTTGATGTCCGTCGAGGGTCCCTGAATCAAGAGCGCTGCGGTGGTCTGATTATCGTCCAGGTACTCGGACTTCTCTAGGGCTCTCATCACAGCGAACGAGGCCACGTCCACGCACTTGAGGCCCAACCCGGCCTCCTCGGCCGCCGTGATGAAGGACTGGACAAGGTTCTTCTGGGCAGCGACGAGGAGCACCTCCATCTTGTCGTTGCCTGCCTCATCAACGGTGTCACCGACAATCTGGGAGCTGATGTTGACGTCATCCAGCGCGAACGGGATGTAGCGCTCGGCCTCGATCCCGATGTAGGTCTCGAGCTCGCTCGCGTCCATGGGTTCCGTGGCGATGAGGCGGATGATGACGCTCTGGCCGCTGATGGCCACCACTGCCTGCTCCGCCTCGATGCCCTGTTCGTCCAGGAGGCCGCGCACCATCTCCCCCACGGCCGCTGGGTCCGCAATCTCACCATCCACCAGGGAGTTGGCTGGCATCGGGACGCTGCCCAGGGCCTCCACGACGTACCCCGTCTTGCCCCTGGAGAGGCTCGCCACCACGATGGCGTCAGGGCCGATGTCGAGCCCCACCACGGTCTTGGCCTTCAGCCCGATGCGGGCCTTCAGCGTCTCAAGCCACTCCATGCGAACGCTCCTTCTCCGTCAGGGACCGCCGAGATGGTGCGCCAGCCAGGACCAGCTGGGCGTCTCGATGAACAGCGCCCCGATGCCCCCCGTCACCAGCGCAGGACCAAAGGGCATCACGTGAGGCGGCTCCGTGTGGGAGACGCGCCGGACCACCCAGCCGGCAGCCAGGGAGAGGAACATCGACGTCACCAGCGCCAGGCCCCAGCCGACCGCGTCCAGGTGCCCCCCCAACCACCACCAGGTGGTGCCAGAGGACAGCCCCGTCACCATCACCACCAGCCACAGGCAGACCGGGGTGGCCAGGGCTGCCACAGCCGCCGGCCACCGGGCGCCAGCCCGCCACCAACGCGCGTGAAGCTCGCCCAGCCCCCACAGGCTGCCCACCACCAGAGCCAGCGCCAGGGCCCCCAAGGTGTGGCTGGTGCCCAACCAGGCGCCAAGCATCATCACCAGCGTCATGTCGCCATCTCCGACCCCATCCTGGCCGATCAGCAGCAAGGAAAGGCTGTTGACGGCCAACAGGAAGGCCCAGGCGCCGAGGGCCGCCACCAGGCCGGAAACCCCGTGGTCCGTCAGCGTGAACCCGTACAGCAACCCGAAGGCAATGCCGGGCAAGGTCACCGCGTCGTGGATCAGCATCGTGTCGTGGTCGATCCAGAAGATGACGATCCCCAGCGCCACGAACACCCACAACGCGAGCGTCTGCCAGGAGGGGCCATGGGCCTGCAAGACGGCCCAGAACAGCACCCCGGTGACGGCCTCGACCACGGGGTATCGCCACGAGATGGGGCCCCGGCAGGAGGCACACCGGCCGCGCAGCACGAGGAAGCTGACCACGGGAAGGTTTTGCCAGGCCCTGAGCGCGGTGGCGCAGTGAGGGCATCGAGAGCCGGGCCACACAATCGACAGGCCAGCAGGCAGGCGATGGATGACCACATTGAGGAACGATCCGATCATCGCGCCAAACACCAGCGCGAGGGGCCCCAGCCAGGAGGCTGGCACCGACAGCAACACGGGCGACACGGGCGACGGACCTCTCCGGCTCACGACCGGGCGCGACAAGGGGGATTGAAGCAGCCCTGCGGCTGTTTTCCAGATAAAATTTATTCACGTGATATGTACCCAGGCCCTCGCATTATATGCGAGGGCCTCCCGGGAGGTTGTTACGTTCATCACGCTGGAAGCCGCTTGCTACCTGGGGTGCGGGCCTGGCGCGCTCAGACGCGGGGGGCCGCTCGCCCGGCCCCGGGTGGGCGGAGCCTCCCCCCGGAGTTCCGCCTCCAGGCGGCGGATGTTGGTCTTCGCGATGTCGGCAAGCGCGCGGTCCGAGGCATTCTCCAGGATGTTACGCCAGATCTCCAGCGCCAGGGCAGGCTGACCCTCCTCCCGGTACATCCGGGCCGCCATCGACCGGGCAAACCGCCGCTGCTCCTGCCACTCCGCGACAGGCTTGGTGGCGGCGCGCTCGAAGCAACGGGCGGCCGCGAGGTGGTCGTGTTTCATCAGGAAGAGAATGAATCCCTGGAGATAGGGATAGTTCAGGTCCTGTGGATTGGCAGCCTCACCGCGCGCCAGGAGTCTTAGTGCGGCATCGGGCTGGCCATCGTCACCGAGCGCCCACGCCCCGAGCCAGTAGGCGAACCAGAAGCGAGGGTCGAGGTCGGTGATGAGGGTGAACATCTCCTCCAGGTTGACCATCGTGCGATCATCGGCAAAGTAACGCTCACCGTAGTATTGCAGGAGCGAGAGCCAGAGCGAGTCGGCGAGGACATTCTCGTAGCCGCTCGCCGTCCCCTTCACCAGCGCGCCCGAGGGCACGAACATCATGTTCACATCGATCTCTGGCACCGGGAAGGTCCTCAGGACCTGCGAGGCCTGCGCCGAGACAGCGAGGCCAACGGCCGTACCCGCCAGCCACTTCAGCCAGCCCGGCACGTTCAAAACTCCCGGCGCGAGAACACGGCGGCCGCAAGACAGAACACGGCGGCCCCATAAGCCAGCGTGTACCCCACCACCCAGACCAGCTGGCCAGCCGGCAGGGCGTAGCCATACACAACCTGGTTCTTGATGTCGTAGAGCGCCAGGTTCGGCAGGCCCACCCTCAGTGCCTCGACAACGAGCCGAACCGCCGGGCTCGCCTTGCGCCCAAGCTCAACCAGGGTGGCCATGTTGTGGCCGATGAGGTAAAGAGCAAAGGCGTAAACCATGCACAGCACAGGTGTCGAGAAGGTCGAGAACAGGACCGTCACGACCGTGAGCAGCAGGAACTCGAGCCAGGCCAGCCCGATCGCCTGAAACATCCCAGCGTGCAAAGGCACGCCCAGCCCCGTGAGCAACCCGAGGTAAGCCAAGCCCATCGCCCCCGTGAGCACGGTCAGGGTCGCCGACAGCCCGGCCAGCTTCCCAAGCAGAAAGGCGGGTCGCGGGACGGGCTTCGTCAGCACGACGAAGACCGTGCGCTTGTCGAGTTCCTTGTGCACCAAGCTGGTGCCCACGAAGATCGCGATAACCACCCCGAAGAAGTTGATGGCGGCCAGCCCGAGGTCCTTGATGATCTTCACATCCTGGCCAGCCGAAAGCTGGCCCAGCAGGATCGAGGCGCCGATCAACACGACGGCGAAGACCAGAATGGCGTTCAGGATGCGATCCCGGATGGTCTCCAGGAAGGTGTTCCGTGCGATCGCGAGAATCGTCCGCATGACCAGCCCTCAGCGCGCCTCGCAATCGGCAGCCTCGATCGTCCTGACGAAGAAGGACTCGAGGGCCTCACCGGGCGCCAGCAGCTCGGCCAGGTTGCCAGAAGCGACGAGCCTGCCGCGGTGCAGGATCCCGATGCGGTCGCAGAGGGCCTGCACGTCCGTCATCACGTGCGAGTTGATAAAGAGGGTCTTGCCCTGGCTCTTCAAGGAGCGAACGATGTCGCTGATCTCCTTGTGGCCGATGGGATCCAGGCCGCTGGTGGGTTCGTCGAGGAAAACCAGCTCTGGGTCGTTGATGAGCGCCTGGGCGATGCCGATCCGCTGCAACATCCCCTTGGAGTACCGGCGCAGTTGGGTGTCGGCGGCCCGCTCCATGCCGACGAGGGCCAGCAAGCTCGCGATGCGCCCACGCTTGAGGGGCTCAGAGAGCCCGAACAGGTCGGCGCAGAAGGCCAGAAACTCGCGCCCCGTCAGGTAGGTATAGAAATAAGGATTTTCCGGCAGGAACCCGATGCGGCGCCGAACAGCGGGGCGATCAGGGGCCTCGCCGAACACCCTGACCGTGCCTGACGTCGGTCGCAGCAGCCCCAGGAAAAGTTTCTGCGTGGTGGTCTTGCCCGCCCCGTTGGGCCCGAGCAGGCCATACGTCTCGCCGCGGAGCACGGACAGAGAAAGGTCGAACAGGGTCTGTACCCGCTTCCGCGGGAACGAGGTGTAGACCTTACAGAGGCCTTGGGTCTCTAGAATGGTGTCAGCCATCAGCGTCAGGGGGGTCCAGCCGCCCGGAAACGCCGGGCGGCTTGACGGGATGTACCGGAGCGCAGGGGGCCTAGTTCGATCCGTTCGAAGTACCCGCCGCCGTGATGGCTGCCCGGTTCTTTTTGCCCGTGCCATAAACCACATAGATCTGGTTATCCGGCGCGTA
>JAYKHL010000124.1:0-6926 GCA_035284865.1 Candidatus Sericytochromatia bacterium
GCTTGACGGGATGTACCGGAGCGCAGGGGGCCTAGTTCGATCCGTTCGAAGTACCCGCCGCCGTGATGGCTGCCCGGTTCTTTTTGCCCGTGCCATAAACCACATAGATCTGGTTATCCGGCGCGTAATCGTACGCGATGAAGCCGAAGTGCAGGTTCTCAGAGGGCGCGGTAGCAACCACACCGGAGTTGTCAATTACCGTGCCGATGGGCGTCAGCGTGGCTGTCCCTCCAGCGATGTTTGCAATTCCTTCTTGAACGGTCGCTGCCGGTATTTTGGCGACGGTCTGGGCATTTGCGCTCCACGGTGCCTTCGGCAGCCGGTTACCGGGCAGGTAGCCGCCCGTACGCAAGCCAGCCGCATTGGCGTTCAACCACGTGGTCGAGGCCGGATAAGAACCGTTGTTGTCGGTTGCCCACTGCTCGAGTGCCATCCGGATGGTGTTCACGTTGGCAGCCACCGAGGCATTCCGTGCCTTGTCCTGCGCCCCCACGAACGAGGGCAACGCCACGGACGCCAAGATGCCAATGATCACGACGACCACCAGCAACTCGATCAGGGTAAAGCCTTTGCGCTGACGCTTCTGGACAGCGGTCAGCAGCCGGACTGCGTGCGCGATGCGCGTGGTGTGCGTCATGTCGGATTGGTCTCCTTTCAAGGTGGGCCTGCGTGCCCTACAAAATACTTCCCGTCACGCGGGGGCGATTAAACCCCCCGATCAAAACCAACTCTCCGGGACGCTGCGCGAGGCGATAGGCCCCGGGCACGACGGCCCCTCGGCGACATCATACACGGCTGTCGCGCCCGATGGCGTGTCGTTCGCTACCGGCCACGGTCAGGCCCGGTCAACCTGGAACACCTGAATGCGGTTATTGCCACGATCGGACACAAACAGAAGATCATCCGCCGACAGGGCGATCCCCTCCGGACCGGAGAAAGCCCCGTCCTGCTTCCCTTTTTGCCCGAACGCGATCAGGAGGTCCCCTTGAGGATCGAAGACCTGGATGCGGTGGTTCAAGGTGTCTGCCACGAACACGTGCCCGGAGCGGTCGACCGTGAGGTCGCGTGGGACGCTGAACTCGCCCGGCCCGCTGCCGCGCCGGCCGAAGGTGGTCGTTTGCTTCCCGCGGGCGTCGAAGGTGTGGACCTTGCACTGGCCGTAGTCCAGCACATACAGCACGTACTTGGGTCCGACGACGATGCCCGAGGGCGTCTGCAGCTCGCCGTTGAGGCCAAAGTTGGCCATGAACGCCTGGTTGGCACTGTACATCACGACCCGGTGGCTGTTGGGCTCCGACACGTAGATGGTCCCGTTGCCCGAGACAGCCAGGCGCCCTGGGATGGCCGTCGGCTCGTTCTGATTTCGCCGCCGGTCCCAGATCGAGAGTTGTTTTCCATCCCCATCCAGCACAAAGATGCGGTAGTCGAGTTCGTCAACCACGTAAATCCGGCCACTCTGGGGCGAGATCGCCACCGACCGGGGAAAGCGAAAGCTCTCCTTGCCCATGGCGGGGCGAATGTCCTTGAGGTGGTGACCCTGCGGGTCAAAGACCTGGATCCGTCCATTCTCGGTGTCCGCCACATACAACTGCCCGCGCTGATCGATGGTGAGGCCGCGGGGTTGCTGGAACTCGCCGGGATGGAAGCCGCTCTGCCCGAACGCATACAGGAAGCGCGCCCCGATGATCGGGCGGGCCCGCAAGGCCCCGGTGCTGAGCCCACCAGGCCGAAGGCCCCCCGGAGCCGCCAGCCCCGGCATTCCCGGCCGGGGCGCTCCCGGTGCGCCAGGGGGCAAGGGAGGGAGCCCGCCCGTGCCTCGCCGGGCCGCCGGCGTACCCGGCGGCGGCCCGCCGGGGCCCGCAACCTGGCGAGGCCCCGCGGAGAGGCCCACGGAGTGCGGCGCTGGGGCAGGTGGCCGCGGCCCAGCAGCGGCCGTGGCGCCCGGCAGGGTGGGCTGAGCGGGAGGTGCCTGAAGCCGGCCGCACCTCGGACAGGGGCCACGCCCTCCTGGCACCCCGGTGCCACAGGACCGGCACGTCACCACATTCAGCTGAACCGCCCGCGGCTGAGGCACCGTGCCGGCGTTCTGTCTCAGGGCCGCCTGCAACGCCTGCGCCATCTCGGCAGCTCGCGGGAAGCGCTCGTCAGGACTCTTTCGCAACGACCGGAGGATCACGGCCTCGAGGCGAGCCGGAATGTTCGGGTTCATCTGTCGCAGCGGGACGGGCTCCTCGCTCATGATCTTCATGATCGTGCTGCCCACGTTGCCGCCATCGAAGGGGGTGCGCAGCGTGAGCATCTCATAGAGCATGGCGCCCAGCGAGAACAGGTCCGACCGCCCGTCCACCAACCGGGAGTCGCAGAGTTGCTCGGGTGAGATGTAAGCGATGGTCCCGAGCGTCGTCCCAGCCTGCGTCAACTTGGACACTTCCCCCACGTGGCGGGCCACCCCGAAATCCATGAGTTTGACCTTGCCGTTATCAAGCAACAAAACGTTGTCAGGCTTGATGTCGCGGTGAACGATCTGGTGGGCGTGGGCGTAGTCGAGGGCGCTGCAGACCTGGGTCGCGATGTCCACCGTCTGCTCCACGGTGAAGCTCTTGCGCTGGTCGATGTAGTGCTGGAGGCTCCTGCCTTCGAGGAACTCCATGACCATGTAGTGGGCGTCGCCCTCCCGAAGGTACTCGTACACGCTCACAATCGCCGGATGCTGAAGTTTGGCAGCCGCCTGCGCCTCGCGCTGGAAGCGCGCAATCACGTTCTCCGCCTCATCCGGCATCATGGCCTGACCGCTGATCAGGAGTTCCTTGATCGCGACGCGCCGTCTCAGACGTCGGTCCTGGGCAAGGTAGACGACGCCCATGCCGCCCCGACCAACTTCCTTGATAATTTCGTAGTTGTCGGCAAGCAGCCTGTTCACGTCGAGGCCTCGCTTGAGCCGAGAACCATCTCAGGGGCCTTGGCCACCCGCCGAGGGCGGGCCACCTGGCCTCGCGCTGCTCGTTGGAACCCTACCCCGACCGACATGACACCCCCGTATCCCGAAGCCACTCCTACGCTGGACCACCCGAGGGCATCACACGTCGTTGAAGATCAGCACCACCGAGATGTTGTCCGAACCACCCCGCTCCAGCGCGAGGTCCACAAGTTCCCGGCACGTCTTCTGCGGCTCTTCGGAGGATACGACGTACTGAAGCATCTCGTCATCCGAAACCAACCCGGATAACCCATCCGAGCAGATGAGGAGCCTGTCACCCAACTTCAGTTCCCGTTGCTGGGTGTCGGCCTCCACATCGACCTGCATGCCAAGGCAGCGGGTGATGACGTTGCGGTAGGGGTGGCGGGCAGCCTCCTGCGGCGTGATGGCACGCGCCCGCACGAGCTGGGCGACAATCGAGTGGTCGTCCGTGATCTGATCGATGCGTCGATTGCGGATCAGGTAGGCGCGGGAGTCCCCGACATGACCGACGTACATCAGCCCCTCTCGGGTGACGATCACCGTGGCCGTGGTGCCCATCCCCCGCATCGAAGCATCCTCCATCGAGGCGTTGATGATCTGCCGATTGGCCTCCTGGATGGCCCCCTGGATCTCATCCAGGACGTGACCGTTGATGCCGCTCTGGCCCAGTTGGCTGAGCTGCTGGGTGATGATCTGGACGGCAGTCTGGCTGGCCTTCTCACCCGCCGCATGGCCCCCCATTCCGTCCGCGACAATGAAGACGCCGTGATCCAGGCTGGCGTAAAGGTAGTCCTGGTTGATCTCCCGGACCTTTCCGATGTCCGTCAGATAGCCGACTCGCAAGCGTTCCCACCCTTTCCTGTCGCGACGCCCTTCCGAAGTGTGGCGTGGCCCCCTCGAATGGTCTGTGCCATCCGTACCCCGAAAGCGCCTCGATGCAACGCCTGCTAGCGATAAAACGCCCGGGTCTGCAGCGCATCCAGCAGCTGATCCGCCGCTGCAAGCTCCAGCTCCATCAGCACCTGCGCCAGGGAGTCACCCGTCTGGGCCTGGCGATCGAGGGCGGCCTGCACGCCATCGCGATCAAGCACGCCTTTCTCCATCAGGATGGCAGCCAGCATCGGCACACCCTCCGGAATCAGGGCGGCAACCTCCGCCTTGATCCCGTAGCCTGCATTGAAATCGGCCTGGTAGCTGAAGTCGCCCACCGTCAGTCGCTCCTGGACGTCGTCGTGTACGGGGTCATGGCGACTCGGGCGCCGGATCGGCGCCCCCAAGCTCAGCGCCATCTTCGTCGTCCGTGACCACCACGGGCGCGACGCCCACCACGCGGTCATCGTCACCAAGCCGCTGAAGGCGTGTCCCCTGGGCACTTCTGCCGGTCCGCCGGACCTCTCGCACGCCCTGTCTGATAACTACCCCGTTGGTGGTGACGATAACCACCTCCTCCTGCTCGGAGACCACGAGGATGGCCGCCACCTTGCCCTGCCGGTTCACGTTGAGCTTGACGTTGATCAGCCCCAGCCCCCCGCGAGCCTGGCATCGGTACTCCTCGATCGGGGTCCGCTTGCCGAAGCCGTCGGTGGTGACGACCAGCACGTCGGAGCCTTCCCGGCTGATGTCCATGCTGACCACCCGGTCCTCCGGACGCAGGCTGATGGCCTTGACGCCGCGCGCGGTGCGTCCGAGGGGGCGCAGCTCCTCTTCGGGGAAGTGGATGGCCATGCCCTCCAAGGTGCCGATGACGATGCTCTGACCACCATCCGTCATGCGGACCCAACCCAGCGCGTCACCCTCGTCAAGCGCCACGGCGATGAGCCCGTTGCGGCGGATGTTGCTGAAAGCCGTCAACTCGGTCTTCTTGATGACGCCCTGCTGGGTCAGCATCACCAGGAACTTGCCCTCCTCGAACGCGGCCACCGGGATCACGGCCGTGACCCGCTCGTCTCCACCCAGCTGCAGCAGGTTGACGATGTTCATGCCCTTGGCCTGCCGCGACGCCTCCGGAAGTTCGTGCACCTTCAGCCGATACACGATGCCCTTATCGCTGAAGAAAAGCACGTCCTGGTGGGTTGAACTCGTGAAGAAGTGGCGCACAAAGTCGTTCTCACGGGTCTGCATCCCCCCGATGCCGCGCCCTCCTCGGCGCTGCCGGGCAAAGGTGTCCAGGCTCAGGCGCTTCACGTAGCCCTGGTCGGTGATGAAGACGACCATCGGCTCGTCCGGGATCAGGTCCTCCGTGGACAGGTCCCCCTCGGCGTGCTCGATGCGCGTGCGCCGCTCGTCTCCGTATTTGTCTCGCACCGCCAGCAGTTCGGTCTTGATGACACCCAACAGCTTGCCACGGTCTGCGAGGATGGACTGCAGCTCTGCAATTCGAGCCGCGAGGTCCGCCCGCTCGGCCTCCAGCTTGGCGCGCTCCAGGCCCGTCAGCCTGCGTAGCTGCATGTCGAGAATGGCGTTGGCCTGCAACTCACTGAGGTCGAACCGGGCCATCAGGGCCTGCCGCGCGGCCTCGGTGCTTTCGGCGGCCCGGATGAGCCTGACCACCTCGTCCAGGTGCTCCTGCGCCTTGAGCAACCCCAGCACGATGTGCTCCCGGGCCTGCGCCTTCCCCAGGTCGTACCGGGTGCGGCGGGTGACGACCTCCACGCGGTGGTCGACGTAGGCCTGCAACATCTCCTTGAGGTTCATGATGCGCGGCCGGTTGTGGTCGAGCGCCAGGAAAATCATCGAGAAGTTCTGCTGCATGGCCGTGTGGCGATAGAGGTTGTTCAGGACCACCTGCGGCACGGCGTCACGCTTGAGCTCGATCACGCCCCGCATGCCCGTGCGGTCGCTCTCGTTTCGGAGGTCAGCAATGCCTTCGAGCTTCTTGTCCTTGACGAGATCGGCGATTTTCTCAAACAGCGGGTCCATGCCGACCATGTAGGGCAGCTCGGTGATCACGATGGCCTGGCGACCGTTACGCCCCAGCTCGATTTCCGTCACGGCCCGGACGGTCACGCTGCCGCGCCCCGTGTGGTAGGCCTCCACCGCGCCCTTCGTGCCCATGATGGTGCCGCCGCCGGGGAAGTCCGGCGCCTTCACGTGCTGCATCAGGGCCGCAACATCGGAGTCCGGCTCGTCAATCAGTGCGATGGTGCCGTTGATGACCTCCCGCAGGTTGTGCGGGGGGATGTTGGTGGCCATGCCCACGGCGATGCCCGTCGACCCGTTGACGAGGAGGTTCGGGAAGCGAGCAGGCAGCACCGTCGGCTCCTGCGTGGTGCCATCGAAGTTGGGGGCGAAGTCGACGGTGTCGCTATCGATGTCGGCCATCAGCTCGCCGGCGAGGCGGCTCATTCGGGCCTCGGTGTACCGGTAGGCTGCCGCGGGGTCCCCGTCCACCGAGCCGAAGTTGCCGTGGCCGTCCACCAGGGGGTAGCGAGAGGCGAAGTCCTGCGCCAGCCGGACCATCGCGTCGTAGACCGAGCTGTCCCCGTGGGGGTGGTACTTGCCGAGCACGTCGCCCACCACGGTTGCCGACTTGCGGTGCTTGCGGTCCGCCGTGAGGTTGTTCTCGGCCATCGAGAACAGGATGCGCCTGTGGACAGGCTTCAGGCCATCCCGAACGTCTGGCAATGCGCGTCCGACGATGACGCTCATCGCGTAGTCGAGGTAAGACTGCTTCAGCTCATCACGCAGGTTGATGGGCGTGATTTTCTCGGATTGAAGAGGGGGCAGCTCGGCCAAGGGGACCTCCAGGCGTCGGCCGTGGGAAGCGACCGGGGATACCGCCCAAGCGCTGGCGCCGGGCCGGTTGCAAACACGTCGGGGCCTACCATCCTAACACAGGCTCCCCCCAAGCTGTGGGAGTGGCCCCCGGTCGGAAGCACCATTCCCGTGCGGAGCTCGCCCGGATGCCGAGGGCCAGGCCTCCAGGAGCCACGAACGACGAAGGGGCAGGCCGAAGGGCACGGGACCG
>JAYKHL010000125.1:0-31322 GCA_035284865.1 Candidatus Sericytochromatia bacterium
GGCGCCGCGCGAGGCCGCGGACCACCCAGAGGGCCTGGCGGCGGGAGACCCCGAGCCCCTCGAACGCCCCGGCCTCGGCGAGCGCGCCCAGGGTGCCTGTGTCGAGCCCGCTCTCCCAGGCCACGTCCTCCAGGCAGCCGGGCGCGCCGTCTGCCCGCATCAGCGCCACCAGCCTGCGGCCGTCGGCCTCGGCGAGCCCCTTCACGAGCCGCAGCCCGAGCCGCAGGGCGTAGGCGCCGCCCTCCTCAGGCTCCAGCGTGCAGTCCCAGTCGCTCGTCCGCACGTCGATCGGGCGCAGGGCGAGGCCGTGGCGGCGGGCGTCCTCCAGGATCGTGGCGGGGCTGTAGAAGCCCATCGGCTGGGAGTTCAGCAGCGCACACACGAAAATCGCCAGGTGGTGGCAGCGCATGTAGGCCGTGAGGTAGGTGATGAGCGCGAAGCTGGCGGCATGCGCCTCCGGGAAGCCGTACTCGCCAAAGCCCTCGATCTGCCTGAAGACCTGCTCCGCGAACGGCCGGTCGATGCCCTTCGCCACCATGCGGCCGATCAGCCGGCCGTAGTGGTGCGCCATGCTGCCGTGCTTGCGCCAGGCCGCCATGTCCCGCCGCAGCTGGTCGGCCTCGCCCGGCGTGTAGTCGGCGGCGACCATGGCGAGCTTCATGACCTGCTCCTGGAAGAGCGGCACGCCGAGTGTCTTCTCCAGCACGGGGCGCAGCGCCTCGTGGGGGTAGACCACCGGCTCCTCGCCCCGCCGCCGGCGCAGGTACGGGTGCACCATGCCCCCCGTGATGGGGCCCGGCCGCACCAGGCTGATCTCGATCACGAGGTCGTAGTAGGTGCGTGGCTGCAGCCGGGGCAGCATCGTCAGCTGGGCGCGGCTCTCGACCTGGAACACGCCCACCGCATCCGCCCGGCCGAGCATCGCGTAGGTGGCCGGGTCCTCCGCCGGCACCGTCGCCATCGTGAGCGTGCGCCCCTCGTGCGCCCGCAGCAGCGCGAAGCAGCGGCGCAGGTGGCTCAGGGCGCCGAGCCCGAGCAGGTCCACCTTGAAGAGCCCCAGCGCCTCGATGTCGTCCTTGTCCCACTGGATGACGGTGCGCCCGGCCATCGTGGCGGGCTCGATCGGCACGAGCTCCGAGACGGGCTCATGGCCCAGCAGGAACCCCCCGGGGTGGATCGAGAGGTGGCGCGGGAAGCCGAGCAGCGTGTTGGCGAGGGCGACCAGCCGCCCCCAGGCCGGGGTGCGATCATCGAGCCCGGCCTGCCGGAGCACCTCGGGGGCGATGGGGCCCCGGTGCCCGAGCAGCTTCGAGAGCCGCCCGAGCTCGGTCTCCGGCAGCCCGAGGGCCTTGCCCACGTCGCGCACGGCCGAGCGGGGCCGGTAGGCGATCACCACCGCCACCATCGCCGCGTGCGTGCGCCCGTAGCGCGCGTAGACGTGCTGGATCACCTCCTCGCGCCGCTCGTGCTCGATGTCGAGGTCGATGTCGGGCGGCTCGGCCCGCTCCGCCGAGATGAAGCGCTCGAACAGCAGCCCCATGCGCACCGGGTCGACGGCCGTGATGCCCAGGCAGTAGCACACCACCGAGTTGGCGGCGGAGCCGCGGCCCTGGCACAGGATCCCCTGGGCCTCGCAGAACTGCACGATCTCGTGCATCGTGAGGAAGTAGCCGGCGTAGTCGAGCTGCGCGATGAGCGTGAGCTCGTGGGCGAGCTGGGCCCGGACGGCCTCCGGCGGCTCCGCTCCCCAGCGCCTGCGCGCCCCGGCCTCGGCGAGTGCGCGCAGGTGGGCGAACGTGCTCGTGCCATCGGGCAGCCGCTCCGCCGGGTAGCGGTAGCGCAGCTGGTCCAGTGAGAAGCGGCAGCGGGCGGCGACCTCGTGGGTGCGCGCCAGCGCCGCAGGGTCGTCGGCGAAGCGGGCCGCCAGCGCCGCCGGCCCCAGCAGGCCGTGCTCCGCGTTGGCCGCGAGGCGGCTGCCGGCCGCATGCAGCGGCACGCCGTGGCGGATGCACGTGAGCACGTCCTGCAGCGGGGCCCGGGTCGTGTCATGGTAGCGCACCTCCGTGCCTGCCACGATCGGCAGCCCCCAGCGGGCGGCGCGCTCCCGCGTCCGGGCCTCGTCCCGGGCGTCCCGGGGCTGCAGGTGGCGCGTCACCAGGGCGTGGAGGCGCTCCCCGAAGGCCTCTCGCAGCAGCGCCGCCTCGCGGGTGGGCGGCGCCTCCGCGAGCAGGCGGGAGCCGCGCCCCCCCCAGAGCGCCACCAGGCCGGCCGCGTGGTTCGCCACCTGCTCGTAGCTCACGCGGCTCTCCCCCTTGGGGGCCCCGAGCCGCCCCGCCGTGAGCAACCGACACAGCTGCCCCCAGCCCTGCCGGTTCTCGGCCAGCACCACCAGCTGGGTGTCGTCCGCCAGCGTGAGCTGCGCGCCGAGCACCAGCGGCAGCCCGAGCTCCCGGGCGCGCCGGTGCGCCCGGACCACGCCGTAGACGCCGTCGCGATCCGTCAGCGCCAGGGCCGGCAGGCCCAGGGCAGCGGCGGCCTCGACCAGCTCCTCGGGGTGGCTGGCCCCCTCGAGGAAGGAGTGGTTGCTCTTGCACCAGAGGGGCACGCCCATGGCGCTATTTTTGCAGACCGATGTCTGTTTTTCAAGCCCCGGGCCTGCAGGTGAGGGGCCTGGTGGCTGAGGCGTCAGGACGGCCCTGTCGCGGGGGGGGGTCACAAAGCCTGGCATCTCGGGTACCATGCTCAGGAGGGGAGGCGTCCCGTGGCCCCTCTGCGCCCAGAGGTCTCTGTTCCATGCACCAGCCCCCGCGCAGCGCCCGCTCCGGCTTCACCTTGATCGAGCTGATGATGGTCGTGGTGATCATCGGCCTGCTGGCGGCGATCGCCGTGCCGGCCTTGCAGGACGCCCAGGACAAGGCCCGCAACGCGGCCATGATCACCAACATCAAGACCCTTCAGCTCGCCCTGGCACAGTACGCGTCCGACAACAGCGGCAGCTACCCCCCGAGCCCGGACGAGACCGGCACGGGCATCACGAGCTTCACGGCCACCGAGCTGCGGCTGATGACCTACCTGACGGGGGGCAGCTACCCGCTCAGCCCCTGGACCAGCCTGCCCCAAGCGGCGTTGCTGCCCTCTGGTGGGGCGCCGCTGCCGAAGGCCACCGAGGTGCAGGACAACCAGGTGCTGGAGCTCAAGGGCAAGGAGCTCGGCAAGGGCATCAACCCCGGGGCGCTCAAGGTCGCCCCGACGCTGCGCACCCACTACGGGGCCCTCATGTACAGCCGCGACCCCGATCGCCAGGTCACGCTGCTGTTCGGCGTCGGCAAGAAGAAGGACAAGGCCATCGTGGCCGCGTTCTCGACGGGCGACGCGGGCACGGCGGGCGGCGACACCGGCACCCACTAGGCCAGCGTTGCCTGCAGGAACCAGCCGCCGCGCTGCCTGTCCTCGAAAAGCCAAAGCAGCTGTCCCCCTGCCAGGGCAACGTAGTAGTAGTCGCGCTCGAGGGGGCGCCGCCACCAGCCGCCGGCCAGGCGAAAAGGTCCGCTGGCTCGCACGACGAGCCCGGCCTCGGGGCCGAGCGGTGCCCAGCCCAGCAGGCCGGGTGGGGGCGCAGCCCCGCGCAGCCGCCGGGGGCGGGCCAGCACCACGCGAGCCAGCTGCGCGGCGGCAGGCTGGCCGGGTTGGGCGGGCTGCAGCTGGTTAAGCGGCTCCCAGCGCCACTGGTGCTCTGGCGTGTGGCGCGCGAGCAGCTGGGCACGGCTCACCACGGCGTCTCCAAAGGCTGCCCGCAACCGGGCGAAGGCCCGCGCCGCTGCCGCGAGGTCTCTGCGCGGTGCCTGGGGCCAGGCCTCCAGCTGCCCGTCGGCCCTGGGGCCCGGGTGCGCCACCAGCTCGAACCCGAAGATGGGCCCCTGCCAGGGGCGCGCCTCGAGGCGCAGCCTCACCAGCTCCATCACGGCGCTGGAGGCCAGGGCCGGCGTGGCGGGCCGCAGCAGCTCGTGCCCCAGTGCGACGCCGGCGGCGTCCTGGGGCGTCAGCGTCAGGCCTGCCAGGCCCAGGCCGCGGGCCGCCAGCCTGGCGAGCAGGGTGTCCACGGCGGGCTTGAGCGCGAACGCCATCCGGCCGAGGTCCTGCTCGCCATGGGGCCACACCAGCCGCTCGCGAAACGCCTCTGGCGCCCGGCGCGGCTGCAGCGGCACCGCCTCCGCGTCCCTCGCGAGCCGCCAGGCCTCGCTCACGGCGGGGCCGAAGCGTCGCGCGAGCCCCTCGGGGGGCAGGGCCAGCAGCCCCGCAAGGCGCCGCACGCCCAGCTGCAGCAGCGCGTCCCGCTCGGCCGGCGGGAAGCCCAGCGCCTCGATCGGCGCGTCGGCGAGGGCGGCCTGTTCGGCCTCGGGCGTCTCCAGCAGCACCACGCCAGCGCCTGCGAGGGTGCGGGCCAGCACCCAGGTGGCGAAGCGGCGGAAGCCGACGCTGACCCCCGCCTGCAGGCCCTGGGCGCCCAGGGCCTCCCGGATGCCTTCGGCCCAGGCCTCCAGCGAGGGGTGCATGTAGCCGAGCCCTGTCGCATCCAGCCAGCACACCCCCGGACGGCTGGGGTGGGGCTCCAGCGTGGGGCTGAAGGCCGCCAGCGTTGCCTGCAGGGCCTCCTTGGCCTCGGCGAGGGCCGTGGGCGTCACCACGCCTGCCCGGAGCGTGGGCACGCGGTCGAGGGCCGCGCCGTAGCGCTCCCCGGTCCGAATGCCCGCGGTGTGCGCCAGGGCGTTGACCTCCAGGACGGGGGCGAGGGGGCGGTCTGCCTCGACGCGGGCGACGGGCTGGTTCGCCCAGCCCGGGTGGGTCCGGAGCAGCAGCTGCAGCGCCAGGGAGGGCACCTCAACACAGGCCGTCCGGGCCATCGAAGACCTCCTCCTCGCGCCAGCCTGGGCCCGCCCGGCGGTCCTTGGTGGCGCGCACCTCGCTGCGGTAGCGGCCGGGCCCCTCGCGGCGCCATGTCGTCTCCAGCCGCGCCGAGACCAGGGGGCCCCACCCCGCCTCGCCCGCCAGGCACACGAGGGCGGTGCCGTGGGCCTGGGCCAGGCCCACGAGGCGGGTGACGATCAGGCTGGACGGGGCCGGGGCTCCGTCCCAGTCGAGCACGATCAGCCCGAAGGCACCCGAGCGCAGCAGCAGGTCCGCGGCCCGCAGCCTGGCCACCGGCTCCTCGAGCCGCACCACCGGCAGCGCCGCCAGGTCGATGCCGCCGGCTGCCGCGTCCGGTGGGAAGAACCCCCGGCTGCCAGGCGACAGCCAGGCCACCGGCTCGCCCGCCCGCTGGGCCTGCCACGCAAGCCGCAAGGCCCAGGCGTGTCCCCCAAGTCCCACCCGCAGCTCCGTGAGGCGGCCCTGCAGCGAGGCAAGGTCGAAGGGCGACGCGGTGACGCGCGGCAGGAAGCAGCGGGCAGGTGCCACGCCCGGCAAGGCCGGATGGCGAGCAGCGAGAGTCATCAGGGCTTCTCGGGTGGGACAGGCTGGATCAACCTGGCGCCATGTAGCGGCGGACCTCAACCACCTTGCCGAGGATCGAGAAGGCGTCTGCGGGGTCCACCAGGATGGGGGGGTAGGCCGGGTTCTCGGCCAGCAGCACCGGGCGCCCCTGGCGCAGCGTGAAGCGCTTGACCGTGGCCTCGTCTCCAAGACGCGCCACCACGATGTCACCCGGCTTCGCTTCGGGCTGCTGCCGGGCGATCACGAGGTCGCCCTCGAGGATGCCGGCCCCCACCATGCTGTCACCTCGGACCAGCAGGGCGAACAGGCCCTCGGCGCCACCGACCCGCGTCGGATCCACGAGCACGCTGCCTTCTGGCGCGGCGATCGCCTCGCTGAGCGGGCCAGCTCGCACGCGGCCGAGCACGGGCACGGCCAGGCCCTGGCTGCTGGTCTCACCGGTGGGGCGCACCGAGCGTGCCTTGCCGGCCTCGCGCGTGAGCGCCCCCTCGGCCACGAGGCGCTCGAGGTGCGCCTGGACCGTCTGGACGGCCCGGAAGCCGAAGGCCGCCTGGATCTCGCGCACCGTGGGCGGTCGACCCTCGCGGGTCCGTTCCTGGACGAAGGCGAGGATGGCCTGGCGCGTCTGGCCGCGGGGACCGGGCATGGGGGACACCTCCTCCCTTAGCCTAGCAGGCGAGGCGGGCAACTTCAAGACATGTGTCTGGTTTTTTTTGGAGGCCCCGTTCGCCGGGCCGGGGTCGGGTCGGTATGCTGGGGGCGTCACGAGGTGCCCCCGATGCGTCGAACGCTGCTGCTTGCCTGGCTGCTTCCCCTGCCCACCCTCCTCGCCGGGGAGGGCCTGGCTGCCGGGGCGCCGCCGCTGCTGCGCGCGAGGCGGCGCCCCGCTGATCGACGCGATCAGTCGGCTGCGACCACGGTGGCGTTGAGGGTCTTCTGATCGATCCGCAGCCCCAGCGCCCAGCCGGACTGCTCCAGGTGCATCGGCAGCAGCAGCGCCCCCGCCACGAGTGACGCCTGCCAGCCCAGGAGCCCCGGCACCGGCATCCCCACGGCCACGCTGGGCTCGACGAGCAGCTGCTGGCCCAGGTCACTCGGCGAGCACTCCGACAGGCTGGTGGTCACGCCCGTCAGCAACGTCGTGTCGTAGAGGAGGGGCCCCAGGCGACCCTCGTGGCCGGCCTGCAGGCCCATGTAGCCGAAGACCGGCGAGAAGCGGCCGCCGATGAACGGCAAGGTGCCGTAGAACATCGGCCCCGCGTACAGTGCTCGGTTGATTCCGAAGTAGCGCACGGCCCGGGCGCCGTAGAGCATGCCAGCGAACCGATCGAGGTGCGCGTACTTGATCTCGGGCCCGCTCTTGTCGTAGGTCTGGACGAACGGCGCTGCCGGCGCCGCCCGCGGGGCATCCGGCGCCTGGAAGTTCTGCTCCATTGACAGCGCGGCGCAGCCGCCGAGCGTGGCCCCCGCCAGCAGGCTCCAGGTGAGGCGTGCCAGTTCCATCCCGGCATGCGTACCCACCGCCGGGGTCTGTCTCCCACTGCTTCAGGCCATCAACGCCTCGGGCCCCCAGGCCTGCGCGGCCTCGGCCAGCAGCTCTCGCCGCCAGTCCGCCGCCACGGGTGGCCCCGAGAAGGGCGCGGGAGGACTTGCCGCGGGGCCTCCGGCCAGCCCCAGCAGCTGGTGCCCCCCCCCACGTCATGGCGCGGGCGGCACCAGGCGTCGGATGCGCGACGAGTCCGTGAGCAGGTAGCTGCCGTCCCCCATCCGGGCCATCCCCCAGACGGCCACGAAGGTTGCAACGTCGTGGGGGCCATCGGTCGCGCCCTGGGCGGCCTGCCCGGCGATGGTGCGCACACGGCCGTCGGCCCCGATCGCCCGGATGTCCACGTGGGTCACGAAGGTCCCCCGCTCGCCGTCCGAGAAGAGGCCCACTGGCTCAAACAGCCCGCAGTCACCCGGTGGCCCGTCGAGCCAGGCAGACGCCCCTGGATCCCCCGCCACCACCGTGCTGACCTGCCCACTCACCGCGTCGTAGCGACGCACCCGGCCGACGTTGGTTTCCGCGATCCAGATCGAGCCGTCCGCGGCCTGGGCCAGGGCCACGGGCAGCCGGAGCTTGGCCGTCAGGGCCGAACCATCGGCGTCGCCCGCCGTTTCACCCCCCACCAGCGTGGTGACGGTGAAGGTCGGCGAGGCCAGGTCGATGGCGCGCAGCGCGTGGTTCCCCTGGTCTGCGACGTACAGCCTGTCGCCTGCCAGCACGAGGCCCGAGGGAGCATAGAACCGGGCCGTGGCGCCCGCGCCATTGACGTGGCTGGGGTTTGGGGCGCCCGCGATGGTGTCGACCACGGGGCTGGTGTTGGTTTGCTGGATGCGCCGGATGCGATGGCCCTCCAGCTCCGAGACGTAGAGCGTGTCGTCGGCCGCCACCACCAGCCCCAGTGGCAAGCGAAAGCGAGCGTCCGGTCCCGCCCCGTTGGCATCGCCGGCCGTCCCGTTGCCGGCCAGCGTGGTGCAGGTCCACCCCCCGACGCCCCGATCGAGCCGGACGATGCGATGGTTGCCGAGGTCGCAGGCGAAGTAGCGCCCCGGCACCTGGCGGGAGGCTGCCAGCATGCGCAGGTTCTTGAAGCGAGCGGTGGCGCCACTGCCGTCTGCCAGGCCTTCGGCCCCGCCAGCGACGGTCTCCACCCGCCACGCCGGTCGGGGGGTGGGGGTGGGCGCCGTGGTCGGTGGCACGCCCCAGCCCACCCGACGTGGCTGGTCAGGGGCGTCGACGTAGGCCAGGTCGAAGATCGTGGTCCCGTCCCCGTAGATCCCCAGCGCGACGGTCGCCACCTCGGTGTCCGCTGCCCGCAACGGGCCGCGGAAGACGTTGTTGACGCCTCGCAGCAGCCGCATCACCAGCCCGTCTCCCAGGTCGTAGGAGCGTGTGACCGCTCCGTTGTCCAGCTCGCGGGTCTTGCGCACGATCAGGGTGCCGCTGGCGTCGCGGACCTCGCTGGCGCCGGCGTAGTAGCCCAGGGGATCCCCGTAGCTGTACCACACCGTGCCATTCGCATCGCGGGCCACCTGGGCGAGCGTGCCGACCTCGGTGCTGCCCGTCTTGCGGAAGCGGTAGGTGAAGGCGCCGCTGGCCGAGGGCAGGTCAAGCTCGAAGCGTTCGATGTCGAGATCGACGCCGGCCTCGGGCATGCGGATGCGGGTCGGGGTGGGCCCGAACGTGATGCGCGTGACCAGCCCGTCCTCGTCCTCTTGCTGGCGGTGGACCCGATCAAGCCGCAGCGAGCCGTCCGGGTTCAGCTCGAGCCGCTCGTGACGCACCAGCGCCACCCGATCGTTGGCGGCATGCCGGGCCTCCACGGCCGAGACCGACTGCTGGTAGGCCCGGCCTGTCGCATCGAGCTCCACCCTGCGCTCGTAGTTGCCCTGGGTGTCGCCGGCGCGCCCGAAGCCCAGGCGGCTCCCCCCCACGTCCCAGTGCCGCCGCACCTGCAACACCTCGTCGGGGCCCGGCGTCAGGCTGAGGGTGGGGCCCGCCTGCGCCAGACGGTACGCCGCGCCATTGTTGCCGAGCAACCCGCCTGCCCGGTCCGTGAGCAGCTGGCCACCGCCGTTCGAGCCGAGCGAGGCGGCGTTGTTGGTGAGCAGGTTGGCCTGCCCCTGCTCGAAGCTGAGCCGCGCGATCACCCCCAGCCGCGCCTCCACCAGCTGTTGCAGGCCGGCCCCCAGCGAGGGCAGGGGGTCCGGCGTGGGCGTCGTGAGCACCAGCGGCGTGGGGGTTGCTGACGCGGGGAAGGCCGGGGCCGGGGCGCCTTCTGGCAGCTCCGCTGTGGCGGTGGCGGCGGGCGTCGCCGTGACAGGGGAGGTCGCCGCCGCGGTGGGGCTGGCCTGCCCGGAGAGGGGCGTGGGGGGCAGGGGAGCCGGCGTCCCGGGTGTCACGTCCTGCGGCGTCGCGGGCTCGAGGGGCGAGGGCGGCGCCGGCAGCCGCACGAGGTCTTTCAGGCGCTTGGGGGCGGGACGGGGGGGGCCCGCAGGCGCCCCGGGGTCCACGGCGGTGCAGCCCAGGGCGAGCAGCAAGGCCAGCCCTGCTGGAACAAACCGGTTGGAGCGCACGCCCACCTCCGAGGCCTCCCGCGGCGCGGAGGGGAGACCGACAGCTGGTGCCCGAGCCTGTAGCGAACGGCCCACTGTCGTCATACCACCAAGCCGGGTCGGCAAACCCCGTGGGGCCGGCCAGCCCTTGCCTGGGACGCGTCAGCCCCCGAGGGGGACGAGCTCGCGCAGGCGGAACCGCGGCGCCTGGCCGCTGCCCGTGTAGGCGAAGCGCACGCGCAGGTACAGGGCCGCGACGGGCTGGCGAAACACATGCGCGCCGCCGCCATGCAGCCCGGTCAGCGCGGGCGTGAAGCGCTCCCCGTCACGGGACGTCTCGAGGTCGAGCGTCACGTCGGGCTGCGGCGCGTCGAGCGTCAGCTCCACGCCGCGCAGCCGCGTCTCCCGCACGAAGCGCACGGCCAGCCAGGCCGTGCGTTCCCCTTCGCGGCGGTTCTGCCAGGCCGTCGCCTCGTCGCCGTCGACCGCGTCCATCAGCATCCCATCCGTGGAGCTTGCGGTGACCGCCAGCACCTCGGGGCCGGCGCCAAGCGCCGGGGTGGGCAGCCAGCCGATCAAGGCGGCAGCCAGCAGGCAGGCCGCAGGGCGGCTCCGGCAGGGCAAGGGCAGGCGGGTGGTGTGAGCGGACATGAAGGGCCTCCCCTGGCCAGACGCCTCGGTGGGCCGTTTTGTTCCCCGGCCGTGCGCAAAACCGCCCAGGCGCGGCCCGGTCAGGGGGCCTGCCGGGGCGGGCGGGCCTTGGGTCCCGGTGAGGGGGAGGCCACGGGTGGCCTTGCCGCGGGGGTCGGGCGAGGGCTGGGGGGCGCTGGCGGCACCACGAGCGAGCGCCCGAGAGGCAATGCCCGCGGGTCGATGCCAGGGTTGGCCCGGATGAGCAGGCCCGCCAGGCCCGGCGTGCCGTACAGCTTGGTCGCGATGCCTGCGAAGGTGTCACCCGGGCGCACGACGTAGCTGCGAGAGGCCGGCCGGGGAGCCGGGGAGGGCCTGTCGCGCGTGGCCCCGGCGGGGCGCCCCGAGGCGGTGAGCGTCGCCGGGGCCGGGCGAGCCGGGGTGGCGGGCTGCCAGGGCTGGGCGACGGGGGCGTTGGCAGGCCTCAGCGCCGGGGCCCGCGGCGGCAGGGGCGAGGCGGCCGGGGGCCGAGAGGCGCCGGGCGCCGGCGTCGGCGCGCCGGGCGAGGGCGGAGGCGTCCCCCCGGGCGACGGTGGGGCCTGGGTGCCGTGCGGCAGGGCGTAGCCGATGGGGATGCCGAGCAGCACCCCGAGGAGCAGCACGAGAAACAGCCGCCAGGCGAGCACCCGACCGCGTCTGGGGCCGGTGCCGGCGGGGCCGCGGCCCCGCGGGGGCTGCTTGCGCACCATCCGCAAGGAGGTGTACCGCGCCCCGCAGCGCGTGCAGGTGCCGGTCGCATCGACGGGGTGGCCACACCCTGGGCACACCGACTGGGGAGGAAGGGGCGTCACAGGCCCTCCTGTCTGCGTCAGACCCGCCCAAGCATACACCCCTTGTCGCGTGCAGGCCATCTCGGGTGGGCGGGGGCGGCCATTCCCGCACGGTTAAATTTGGCTTATAATGCCTCGGTCCCGACCTGGAGGCTTCCCGTGATGCGTCAGCTCGCCGTCCTGTTCACCTTGCTCCCCGCCACGCTGGGCGGCTGCTTCGCCGCCCAGGCTGCCGTGACGGCGCCGACGCCTCGGCCGGCCAGCCTGGCCCCGGCCAGCCGGGGGGCGCAGGGGTCGGTGGTCCGGCCTGTGACACCGGCCGAGGCCGCCCGCTTCCTCGCCGCGACCCCCGGGGCTGCCTTCATTGACGTGCGGGAGCCCGACGAGTACGCCGAGGGCCACGCCCGCGGTGCCCAGCTGCGGCCGCTCGGCCAGCTGCCGGCCTGGGCCGGCAGCCTCAAGGCCACCCAGCCCGTGGTGCTCATCTGCCGCTCCGGCAGCCGCAGCGCCCGGGCAGCCGCAGCCCTGGAGGCACGCGGCTTCAAGACGCTGCTGAACGTGCAGGGCGGCACGATGGCCTGGGAGGCCCAGCAGCTGCCGATGGAGCGCTGAAGCCTCTCAGGCCATCGTGCTGAGAGGCCGGGCCTCGGGGCTCCTAGCCCACCGAAAACCGGCTGGGTGGGACCTGCTTGAGCGCCTCGGCCACCTGGTCCTTGCTGGCGAAGTTCAGCTCCATCAGGGTGAAGCCCAGCTTCTTGCCTTGCTTGCGCATCATCACGAAGGCGGTGCGCAGCTGCTGCATGCTGACGGTCTTGTTTTTCATCATCAGGAACGCCATCGAGACCTCCTTGTGGCCGTCATCCAGCATGTCCCGCAGGTCCTGAGGGTCGACCTGGCCGCCATCCCTGAGCGCCTCGAAGAGGTTCTTGGCGCGGCCCTTCTTGACCAGATCCCGGGCCGCCGACAACACCTCGGGGCCGATGATGTCCGCGCGCAGCAGCATCTCGCCCAGCTCGTGCCAGGCCACCAGCTCCTCCATGAAGGTCTGAGGCGTGCCGTTGTCACGCACGACCCGGCGCAGCGTCGTCACCACCTGGTGCTTCTTGAAGGGCTTGATGATGAAGTCCCGGGCGCCGGCGAGCAGCGTGCGCTTGATGATCTCGTCCTGCCCGGCCGTGGTGCACATGATGACGCGTGCCGCCGGGTCTCTTTTCAGGATCGACTCGAGGGCATCCCGGCCGTCGAGCTTTGGCATGTTGACGTCCATCGTCACGAGGTCGGGTCGGAGCTCCTCGTAAAGAAGCACCCCCATCGCGCCATCGATCGCCTCGCCGATGACCTGGAACCCCTCCGCGGTCAGAATGTCCTTGAGCAGGGTCCTCATGAACCCCGCGTCGTCACAGATCAAGACCCGCTTGGACATGCGCTCGCAGCGCCCTTTCGGCAAGGGGCCAGGCGTTCCGCCTCGGCCTGCGAGCCCGGACGCTGCCCCCCTGACAGTATACCCCAGCACCCTGCCCGTGGCAGGTTTGTCGGTCACATCCCGGTGGTCGCCCTGGCCGAGGGGGCTTGTCGGGGTTGCCATGGCGCCGTCCGCGGTCCTGGCTTACGCTGGCGGGGACGAGGCCAGGAGGTGGGCGTGCAGAGGCTGTGCGGGCAGGACATCGTGTGCGTCTCCGTGATGGACTGGGACCACCCCTTCGCGTCCAGCCGGCACCACCTGATGCGCCTGCTTGCGGCGCGCAACCGCGTGCTCTTTGTGGACAACCAGCGCAACCCGCTGACGGTGGCGGTGGGCCTTCACCGGCCAGGCGGGCGCCGGATCGCCCGCGCCTGGGCAGGCCTCGGCCCCAACCCCCGCCCCGGCGCCTCCGGTCTGTGGGTCTACACGCCGCCCCCGGCCGTCCCGATGGGCAAGCTGCGCCATCCGGCGCTGTTCGAGGCGGCTTACGGGTGGAACCAGGCGCGCCTGGGCACGGGCGTCCGGGCGGCCTGCGACGCCCTTGGCATGCGCCGGCCCTTGCTCTGGATCAGCTTCAACGTGCTCTCGAGCGAGGGCGTGATCGGGCGCCTCGACGAGCGCCTCGTGGTCTACCACTGCACGGATGCGGTGGGAGCCATGCCCGGTGCCTCGCCCTTCGCCGATGCGATCGAGCGTCGGCTGATCGCCCGCAGCGACCTCGTGTTCTGCTCGAGCCCCGTGCTTGCCCGCGAGCGGGGGGCCGGCCACCCGGACTGCCGCTGGGTGCCGAACGGGGCCGACGTGGCCCTCTTCGAGCAGGCGGCTGATCCGAGCCTGCCGCCACATCCCGCGCTTCGTGGGTGGGGGCCCGGCCCGGTGCTGGGCTTCGCCGGGCACCTGGAAGAGCGGGTGGACTTCGCCCTGGTGGAGGCCCTCGCGGAGGCCGAGCCGGGGTGGCGCTTCGTGCTCGCAGGGCCGGTCGCGCCTGCCCGGCGTGGCGCTGCCGAGCGCCTCGCGCGCCGCCCCAACGTCCGCCTCGTGGGGTTGCTGCCACGTGCACAGCTCCCTGCGCTGCTGCGGGGCTGTGACGCGTTGCTGATTCCCTTCGTGCACTCGCCGCAAACCCGGGCCATCTACCCCCTGAAGCTCAACGAGTACCTGGCCACGGGCAAGCCCGTCGCCACCACGGGCTTCGCCGACCTGGGGGAGGCCGCGCCGGTGGTGCACGTGGGCGATGGGGTGCGGGGCTTCGCGGCTGCGGTCCGGGCGGCCCTGGAGGACCACGGCCCGGCCCAGGTGGCCGCCCGGCGCGCCATCGCCCGCAGCGGTGACTGGGAGCAGCGGGTGATCCAGATGGAGCAGGCCCTCCTGGCCCACCTGGGACGCAGGGCCTGCTGAGCGACAGGCAGCGCACCTGGCCGGGTATAGGGTGGCCAGCCGCTGCCGTGCGGCTCCGGAGGAGCAACCGTGCGTGCGCGTCAAGGAGCCCCCGCCCTTTTCACCGTGGTGACGCTGGTCGTGCTGGCCGGCTGCCCGAGCACCACGCCGCCGCAGCCCGCCAGGCGCGCCACGCGTCCACTGAGCAAGCCCGTGCCCGGCACCGTGGCCACGGGCGTGCAGAGCCCCAAGCCCGGCCCCGGGGCCAGCCCGACCGCGGGGCCCAGCGGCTCGCCGTCCGGCGGGGCCACCGCGGGCCCGGTGACCAGCCCCACGGGCTCCCCCGGGGCGCCCTCGCCGACCCCGTCCGGCAGCCCGAGCGCCACGCCGACCCCGACTCCCAGCCCGACCGCCACGCCCACCCCGGCGCCCAACACGGTCACGATGAGGGGCTCGGTCTTCATGCCTGCGACGCTCAACGTCACCGTCGGCACCACCGTCACCTTCCTCAACGACGACGTGACCGAGCACCAGATCACCCCGGACGCCAACACGCTGTTCACCGAGACGGCCGTGATCACCCCGGGGGCGAGCGCCACCATCACCTTTGTGCAGGCGGGGCCGGCCCGCTACACGTGCAAGCTGGCGCCGGCGATGACCGGCACCATCAACGTCGTGCCGGCCTCCCCCAACCCCTGACCGGCCGCCGTGGCGGCGCCTCGCGCCGGTTGCTACAATGGCCCCCGCCCGCCTCCGGCCGCGGGGGCTTTCGACGACAGGAGACGCGACGTGTCCAAGGACGCCTCATTCGACATCGTGAGCAAGGTGGAGATGCAGGAAGCCACCAACGCCATCCACCAGGCCCAGAAGGAGCTCGAGCAGCGCTTCGACCTCAAGGGCACAGGGTCGGAGGTCTCGCTCGAGAAGGAGACCATCGTGCTCAAGGCCCCGGACGAGATGAAGCTCAAGAACGTGCTCGACATCGTGGAGGCCAAGCTGATCAAGCGCAGCATCTCGATCAAGAGCCTCGACTACGGCAAGATCGAGGCCTCCCTCGGGGGCGCCGTGCGCCAGGAGGTCACCCTCAAGCAGGGCATCGACAAGGAGATGGCCAAGAAGATCATCGGCCTGATCAAGGACACCAAGCTCAAGGTCCAGCCGCAGATCCAGGATGACCAGATCCGCGTCACGGCCAAGAGCCGCGATGACTTGCAGGCCGTGATCCAGAAGCTCAAGGCCGCGGACCTCGCCCTCGACCTCCAGTTCATCAACTACCGCTGAGGCCCCACCCACAAGGGCGGGGGCGCCGTAGCCCCGGGCATCTCGGGCCCCCGACCGTCATCGGTCGGGGGCCCGTCGCGGGAGCCGACCTCACGCCGCGATGCGGCGCTGCCGTCAGTGGTCGTGGTGATCGTGATCGTGGTGGTGGTGCTCGTGGCCCTCGCGCGGCCGCACGGCCATCTTGACGAGGGTCTTGCCACCACCCGCCCACAGCAGCGTGAGCTCGACGGGTGCCCCGGCCGGCAGCGGCTTCTTGGGGCCGATCAACATCACGTGCGTGGAGCCGGGCTCGAGCACCAGCTTGCCACCCGGCGCGATCGACAGCGCCTTCACCTCCTGCATGCGGGCCATGCCGTTCTCCGTCACGATCTCGTGGATCTCGACCTTGGCGAACTGCGGGCTGCGGGCGCCCGTCAGCTTCAGGGGGGTCTTCTTGACGTTTTCGATCGTCATGTAAGCGGCCATGGCCGAGGCCTGGGGCGGCGCCTCGCGCACCCAGGGCTCGCGGATCACGGCCGGGCCTTCTGCGTTGGCGACGACACAGCCCCCCGGGGCCTCGGCAAGCCGCACGGGCGCCTTGTCCTTGACGACACAGCCCCCGGCAGCCACGGCCGCGGCAGGCTGAGGAAACGAGGCCAGGCCCACCAGCACGGTGGCGGCCAGCATCATACGGGTCATACCTTCTCCTTGGCGGTGAGCCGGTCGAAGTCCTCGGCCATGGCGCCGGGCGTCCCTTCCGGGACGTACACGGCGACGAGCCGACCTTGCGGGTCGAGGGCGAAGACCATGTTGCTGTGGCTGACGGTGTAGGACCCGCCTGGGGTGGCGGGCTTGTCAATGACGTAGCTTGCGCCCACGGCGCGCGTCAGCGCGTCGATGGTGGCCGGGTCGGCCGTCACGCCCGTGAAGGCCGGGTGGTAGAACTGCACGAACTGCGTCAGCTTGGGGGCGCGGTCCCGCGTCGGGTCCACCGAGACGAACACGACGCGCACGCGCTCCGGGCGTTCGAGCTTGCGGTACTCGCGCGAGGCGAAGTCGAGGGCCGCCGGGCAGACGTCGGGGCAGTTCGCATAGCCGAAGTAGAGCCACGTCCAGCGCCCCTGCAGCAGGTCTGCGGCGGCCTGCTTGCCGTCGCCGTGCACCAGCGCGGCGGAGGGCACGGGCTTCGGCGAGGGCGTCAGGGCCGCGTGGGGGAACGTGTGCTCCTCCCCGGGCCCGGCACAGGCCCCCAGGCCTCCCACCACCAGGGCCACCCTCACGGCCCGCACCACAGCGTGCATCGTCTCCTCCTGCTGCTGGCCGCTCCAGACGGACCGCCGCCATGGTCCGACCCCGCTGGCCGCCTGTCAATCCGGGAAAGGCCCACAGCTTGCGACGGCTTCAGCCGGTGGGCTATAACAGGGTGCCCTTGCCCCGCCTCCCCGCCGATGCGACTCCCTTACGCCCTTTGCCTCGGCCTGCTGCTCGCGGGCCTGCCGCAGCCCCTCCGCCCTGCCCTCGCCGAGGGGGCCACGGGCTATGCGGTGCGCAACCTGGGCAAGGGCGTGTCTCACATGTTCTCGAGGCGGCGCACGGCGGCCGGCCCCATGGTGATCCACGTGCTGCGGGCAGACCCCCACCATGTCGCCATCAAGAGCCTGGTTGCGCAGCGGCGAACCGGCGGCTTCGCCCGCGCGTCGGTCAGCCAGATCGCCAGGGCGAGCGGGGCCCTGGCGGCCATCAACGGCTCTTTCTTCAACTTTGTGAACAACGAACCCGCTGGCCTGCTGGTGCAAGACGGCCAGATCATCAGCTCGAGCCTGCACAACCGCTCGGTCTTCGGCATCCGCTTCGATGGCACGCCCTTCATCGATGACGCGCAGGTGCGCGCCGCGGTGCTGCTCGAGGACGGCCGCGAGCTCGCCGTGGCCGGCGTGAACCGCCGCGCCAGGCCCAACCAGATCACGCTTTACACCTCCCACTTCGGTGCCACGACACGCACCCGCCCCTACGGCTACCGCTACGAGGCCGCCATCGACGCCCGCGGCAACGTGGTGGCGGCGAGCAACGGCAACCTTGCCATTCCCCGGGGGGGCTACGTCGTCTCGGCCAATGGCCGCAGCTTCTATCGCGCCATGCAAGACCTCGAGCCCGGGGCGCGGGCCCTGGTCTACACCCAGCTTTCAGGCGTCTGGGAGGGCGTGCGCTACGCGGTGGGCGGGGGGCCCACCATCGTCCATGCCGGCAAGGTCCACGTCACCGCGCGTGAGGAGGGCTTCGGCAGCCACATCGCCTCGGGCCGCGCGCCGCGCACGGCCATCGGCTACACGCCTGCCGGCGTCACGCTGATGATGACGGTGGATGGCCGGGCCCCTCGGCACAGCGTGGGGTGCACGCTGCGGGAGCTCGCCCGCCTGATGATCGAGCTCGGTGCCGTCGAGGCCATCAACCTCGACGGCGGGGGCTCCACCGTGATGGTCATCGGGGACAAGCCGGTGAACCGGCTGTCCTCGGGGACCGAGCGGCTGGTCAGCAACGCGCTCGGCATCTTTCCGCTGGAGTGAGCCCGGCGCGGCCTCAGCGCGCGGTCCAGACGTCCATCACGAGGTCCGGCGTGACGTACGCGTAGGGCAGATAGAAGTGGCCCTGGTCGCCCCACGCCGTGCCGAAGGAGTTGCGGACGATCAGCACCTGCCGGCCATCGTCGTAGCCCACGGCGGCCACGGCATGGCCTCCGACCATCACGTCACCCGGCTGGGGCAGGGGCAGCAGGCCATCGGGGCCCACGTCCCGGAAGGTCTGGTAGAGCCGCATGCCAAAGACGACGGGCTGCTTGCGGGCGAGGGCCTTCTTGATGTCAGGCAGCCCGGCCAGCTGGACCCCCGTCGTCAGCCTCCAGGTGGATGCCTGCGCGTAAGCGGCGTCCGCCGGACGCTGGGTGAACACGTCGATGAGGTAGGGCCACGTCGCCTCGGACGCGATCCCCGCCTGCGCGATCGCCTTCATCGTGTCCGTGATGGTGGCGCCCGAGTCGAGGTTCACCGCGTTGCGCAGGCGCCGCGTCTCGTAGTAGAGGTACAGCGCCGAGAGCTCCGTGGGCCGCTCCGCGCGCCGGCGTTGCAGGTACTCCCGCGCCCCCTTGCCCACGGCAAAGGCCGTGCACGAGCCCAGGTCGCCCTGGTCGTAGATGGGGCTGCACTGCGCGCGCAGGTCCACGCGCCGGGGCATCACCCCCTGGATGGGCGGCAACTGCACGGGGCGTGCCACCTGCTGCTGACCCCGGGCGCGCACCAGGTCGAACCCCAGCTTCCGGGGACGGCCGCCCACCCGCAGGGCCGGCGCCGTGCTCGCCCCCCGCCAGCCTCCCGCCGCCTCGCGTGCTGCCGGCAACACGCCCGGCCTCCGGCCGCAGCCGGTGGTCACGGCGAGATTCAAGACGGCGAGGACCGCAAGGGCCAGGCGCTTGGACACGGGGCGACGCTTTCGGCAGCGGAGGGTGACATAAGAGGTTAAGGTTTGCTTAACCACGGGACAAGGATAGCACCTGAGGGTCACCTGTACAACCGCTTCAGGGGCAACTCTTCCTTGATTTTAAGAAGATTTAATATTTTTACCCGTTCTTTAAAGAAATGGGTCTTCCTGTGATGGGCGGCACGGATCAGCCGAGCGCCTCGACCAGCGTGCGCGTGAGCATGCGTTCGCTGGCGAAGTCGCCCACGGAGAGCCAGACGACATGCCCGGGCGGCACGGGGGCCTCCAGCGGCGGAGGCAGCCGCATGTCGAGGCACGAGGCGGCCCGCTCCGCCGTGGCGAGCAGGAAGGCCTCGAGGGCGGCTGGCTCCGCCTGGTAGGTGCGGCCGAGCTGGGACACGGTGAGGGCGCTGAAGGCCAGCACGATATGGAAGGCCGGCCGCGCGTCCACCTCGCCAGCCGCGTAGCGCCGGTGCATGCGCAGCTCCACGGAGAGCGCGGCGTCCGGCCGGGCGACGACCTCGTAGTCCAGCACGTACTGGCGGCCCGGGCCACTGCGGGGCAGGAACCACAGATCTTTGGTGGGCACGTCGGGCCTCGGGGGGTCGGTGGGCGGACAGCCGTCATATACCCCGAGATCGGCTTGCTGGGCGTCACTTGACCCACGAAGCCTGCGCCGCCATCATGGCGCCGTGCCGCCCACCCAGCCCCCAGCCGCCAGCCTCCTTCAGGCCACCATCCGCGCCTGTGCCCCGGCGATCCCGGGGGCGGACAACGTGGGGCAGTCCGGGGACCCGCGGGACCTCTACTGGCTGGTGGACTACATGGCCTTCGCCGTGGACCGGGCCTACGCCGGGCACCCGTGTGGCCGCGGGTGCTCCGACTGCTGCCGCAACCAGCTGTTCCGGGTCTCCGAGCCGGAGTGGGCCCGGCTGAGGGAGGGCCTGCTGGCGGCCCCGGCGGCCGTCCGGCGCGGCATCCTCGGTCGGGCACGCGCCACCTTCGGGGCCCATCGCGCGGCCCTCGAGGCCCTGGCCGCGGCCTGGTCGGCCGGGGAGCGCCCGGACCCGGCCTGGCACCAGGCGGCCCCGCGCGCGTGCCCCGTGCTCGGGGACGATGGCCGCTGCAGCCTCTATGACGACCGCCCGGCCATCTGCCGGGCGTTCGGGGCGTTCTCCGCCACCGTCGAGGGCGCCACCTCCGTGCTGATTTGCCACCAGCATGGCCCGGGCTTCCTCGAGGCGTTGGAGCACGCGGGCGTGGCCGACGTGACCCTGCCGAACTGGAACCCCGTCCAGCGTCGCTTGCAGGCCCTGGCCCCAGGCGGCATGATCAAGCCGCTGCCCCTGTGGCTGCTGGAGTGGCCTGAGGAGGATGCCCCGTGTTCTGCCTGAAGTCCGACACCGAGGCGCGCTGGCTGGCGGCCGTTCAGGCCGACGTCGAGGCCCTGCTCGTGGACCACGCCTGGTGTGAGAAGAAGGCGGCGGCCTCGGCGATGAGCCTGATCGCGCGACACCCGGACGACCCGGTGCTGGTGCCGGCGATGCTGGCGCTCGCCCACGAGGAGCTGGAGCACTTCGACCGCCTCTGGCGGCTGCTGCAGGCGCGGGGCGTGGCGCTCGGGGCCATGGACAAGGACCCCTACGTCGCGGCGCTGATGCCCCTGGTGCGCAAGGGGGAGGCCGGCGAGGCCCTCGTCGACCGGCTGCTCGTCAGCAGCCTGATCGAGGCGCGCAGCGCCGAGCGCTTCTTCCTGCTGGCGGAGCACCTCGAGGACCCCGACCTGCGGGCGCTGTACCGGGACCTTGCGGCGACGGAGGCTCGCCACCACACCACCTTCGTGAACCTGGCGATGCACTATGCGCCGCGGGAGGCCGTGCGGGCTCGCCTCGCGGAGCTCTCCGAGCAGGAGGCCGCCATCGTGGCGACGATGCCGACCACGGCTCGCATGCACGGCTGAGGCCCCCGCGCTGGCCCGGCGGGGGGCTTGGCAGCGGCCCCCTCAGGCGTGCAGGCGGAAGGTGAACTCGACCTCGACGGCGGCGCCGAGGGGCAGCTCGGCCACCCCCACCGCGGCCCGGGCGTGGCGCCCTGGCTCGCCGAAGACCTCCACCATGAAGTCCGAGGCGCCGTTCACCACCTTCGGCTGGTCCGTGAACCCGGGGGCGCTCGCGACGAAGCCGCCGACGCGCACGACCTGGGCGACGCGCGACCAGTCGCCGTCGATGAGGCCGTTGACCGCGGCGAGGGCGTTGATGGCGCACTGGCGCGCGGCGGCGTAGCCCGCCTCGATCGTCACGTCCGCGCCGAGCTTGCCCGTGCACGTCAGCGCCCCGTCCACGAGGGGCAGCTGGCCCGAGACGACCACGAGGTCCCCGCAGCGGACGGCGGGCAGGTAGTTGGCGACGGCCTTGGGGGCCTCGGGCAGCGTGATGCCGAGCGAGGTCAGCGTTTCGAGCACGGGTGACATCGGGATCCTCCTCCGGGTCGGGCGGGCCCGGCCATTATACCGGGTGTCACCGGCGACGGGGGCGCTGGCCGGGCCGGGCGGGCGCGCATGGTATAACTTGAGGGCACCGTCCAGCCCCGGGGGACCGACCCATGGCCGCCTTCCGCCTCCTTGCTGCCGCCCTTGCCGTCGCCCTGCTCGCGACCCGGCCCGCAGGCGCCGCGCCGCCGAAGCAGGCCGCGCCCTCCCCCCCGGCCTCGCCGCCTGCCTCCGCTCCGGGGGCGCCGGCCGAGCTGGTCGAGGAGCTCGAGCCAGGCGTGCGCATCAACTGGACCACGGGGCGGCTGACGGCCAGCGGCATCGGGACGCCGACGGACCGGGGCCCCGCCGTCTTCCGCCGCCAGCTGGCCCGGCGAGCGGCCCTGGCTGACGCCTACCGGCGGCTGGCCGCGGCGCTGGAGGTGCTCCGGGTCGACACCAGCACGCGCCTCAAGGACCTGGCCGTGGTGGACGACGCCCTGCGGGCCCGCCTCAACGATTTCGTGAAGGCGGGGCGGCTGCTCGAGACGAACCACTGGCCCGACGGCTCGACCGAGCTGGTGCTCGGCGTGGACCTCATCGGGGACCGCAGCCTGATGCGGCTCGTGCTGCCCGGGGGGGCCTCCCCGGCGCCTGGCGCCTCCCCTGCCCCGAGCGCGGCGCCGGCCGACGCGGTGGAGGCCCGACCCGCCAAGGAGGTCGTCACGGAGCCCGTGAGCATCCGCAGCCAGCTCACGGGGGTGGTGCTCGATGCCCGGGGGCTCGGCGCCCAGCCCGCGCTGCTGCCCCGGGTCCGGGACAAGGACGGCAAGGCCATCGAGCTCGGGCTCCTGCCTCGCTACCTCCGGGACGGCGCGGACCTTGACGAGGGGGCGGGCCTGAACCCGCTGACGCTCAGGGCCCAGCGCATCCAGGGCCCGCTGCGGGCCGACCTCGGGCTCGGTGCCGAGGCCAGCGAGAAGCTCAAGGCTGCCCTGCGCGACGGCCGGGTGGCCCCCGGGGCGCGGCTTGTGGTGTTGCTGTAGGTGGCCGCCATGCCCAGGTTGGCGGTGCTTCCCCTGGACGACAGGCCCGTCACGTACGACATGCCAGCCCGCGTCGGGGCGATCGCCGGCGCCGAGGTGCTGCTGCCGCCACGCGAGCTGCTCGGCAACCTCGTGCGGTCGGCGGACCGCGCGGCCCTCGGCACCTGGCTGCTGGAGGTGGGGCCGCATGTCGACGCCGTGGTGGTCGCGCTCGACACCCTGGCTTACGGCGGCCTGATTCCCTCCAGGCGCTCGCCCGACGAACTCGTCACCATCGTGGAGGCCCTCTCGCCGCTGCGGCAGCTGAAGGAGGCCCACCCCACCCTGCCGCTGCATGCCTTCTCCGTGACGATGCGGCTGTCCGACTCGGACGTGAACGAGGAGGAGAAGCCCTACTGGGATCGGCATGGCAGGGCGATCTTCCGCTGGAGCTTCCACCAGCACCGCTTCAAGGCCCACAACGAGCCGCAGGATCAGGCGATCGCCCGGGAGGCCCGGGCCTGCATCCCCGACGACGTGCTGGAGGACTACCTCGCCACGCGGGAGCGGAACTTCAGCCTCAACCAGACCCTGGTGAAGTGGGCGGGCGCCGGCTTCTTCGACACGCTGCTGCTGACCCAGGATGACACCTCGAGCTTCGGGCTCAACGTCGAGGAGCAGCAGCACCTGCAGCAGATGGTGACCACCACCTTGATCCAGGACCGGGTGCTGATCTACCCCGGCGCCGACGAGGTGGCCGCCGTGCTCGTGGCCCGGGCGCTCAACCGGCTGGCGGGGCGCACGCCCACCTTCGCCGTCTCCTGGCACCCGCTCGACGGCAAGCGCCTGCAGGCCATGTACGAGGATCGGCCGCTGTGGCAGACGCTGCGGGGCCAGATCCGGGCCGCAGGCGGCAAGGAGGTCTCGGACCCCGAGGCGGCTGACCTCGAGCTCGTGGTCAACGCCCCCGCCTCAGGCCAGGGGGACCTCGCCCTCGGGCTGCACCTCGAGGCCCCCGACACGCCCGTCCGCAACCTCGAGCCCGTGCTCATGGCGCTCGAGGAGGCCGCCCGGCGGCCGATTGCCTTCGCGGACGTGGCCTACGCCAACGGGGCCGACCCCCGGCTGTGGCCGCAGCTGGTGGCGCGGCTTGACCCCTGGGTGCTGCGGGCCTTCGCGGGCTGGAACACCGCCGGCAACACCTTCGGCACCGTGGTGGCGGCGGCCTCGGCGGGGCTGCTGCCCGGGGCCGATGCCGCGGCCCGGGCGCGCTTCCTCACGGAGCGCGTCGCCGACGACTGGCTGTACCAGGCCGTGCTCCGGGCCGAGCTGCGGGCGGCGCAGGCGGCAGGGGCCTCGCTGCCGGCGCTCGAGGGCCAGCTCGCGGCCCGCCTGGCGCAGGCCTGGGCCGAGCGCTTTCCCGGCTGCCCGCAGGCCTTCGACACGGGCCTGCCCTGGCAGCGGCTGTTCGAGGCCCGCACGCTGCCGCTCGCCTGATCGGGACGCGGGGAGCCGCTCAAGCAGGGGCGCTCAGCCGCCGATGGGCATGGCGGGGGGAGCAGCGCTCTCCCGGAGCTGAACGCCCGCATGCCGCACCTTCCTCGTCCAGCCTGGCTGGCCTGTCTTTGCCTGCTTGCCGCCTGCGCGCCTCCCGTGCCTGCCGGGGCTCCCCCGGCGCTGGTGAAGCGGTTCGTGCTCGGCCTGACGACGGAGCCGGTAACGGCGACGGCGACGGCCGAGCCCACGCCGACGGAGGGCCCGCGCCGCGGACGTGGCGCCGTGAGGCCAGCCCCTTCCCCCTCGCCCACGCCTGCGCCCACGCCCAGTCGGCCACCGGGCGGCTCCGGGGGGGGGGGCGCGAGGGCGGGGGGCTTCCGCCCCGCCGCTGTGCCCTCCCCCACGCCCGCCCTCGCGCCCGTGACGCTCGGGCTGACGCTGGAGGAGGGGGGCTTCGAGGCACCTGCGGCGAGCGAGGCGGCCGTGGTCGAGGAGGTGGCCCCGTGAGCGGCCTGCGCCGCTTGCTCTCGGCGCTGGTGCTGGCCGGGGCGGTGGCCGCCTGTCAGGCGCCCACGCCCCCCGCCACGCTGAGCCTGGGGGCCTGGGCGCCTGCCCGGGCCCGGGTGGTGGTGGCCCTGGCGCCTGTCCGTCAGCTGCTGGCGACGGCCCGGGCCTGGCGCGCCACGGACGTGTACAGCCATGTCGTGACCCTGGCCCCCCTTCCACCCGAGGCGCCTGCAGGGGGCGACCTCGATCCGGCCCCGGGGTTGCCGGGGGCCGACCCCGTGGCCTCGGCGCCCGTGGCCTCCGACGTCGTGGCGCCTGCCACCCGCACCGTGGAGCTGGTTCAGCGTCCCGGTGAGGTCCGGGAGGCCATCTTTGACGAGGTCCCCGTCGGGTGGCGCTACGAGGTGCGCGTGCAGGCCATGGGCAACGTGGGCGGCACGGCACCGACGCGCTGCCTGAACACGCGCACCCCGGCGCGCGGCTGGCTGGACCTGACGGCGCCCGGGGCCGGGAGCCGTCGGCTCGAGCTTGCCGTCCGCCTGGATCCGGTGGCCTTCAGCGGCACCTTGCACCTGCCCTCCGCGGGCGATGATGCGGCCCGGCTGCCGGCCTGGACCACCGGCCTGGAGGCCACGTTGCACGAGGCAGGCTCCCCGGACGTCGTCGCGAGCGCCGCCTGGTTGCCAGGGCAGCGGGCGCGGTTCGAGCGGCTGCGCGGGGATGTTGCCTACGACCTCGCCGTGACCTACCACAGCCCGACCGGGCACCGGACGACGCAGGTGCCGGGGCTGCGCTTCGACCTGACGGAGGACCCGGAGCAGGTGCTGACGGCCTCCGTGACGGCGCCTGCGGCGCCTGCGGGTACGCGGCTCGCGTACCAGGCCTTCGGGAGCCAGGGGGGCTTCATGGCGGCCATCGATCCACAGGGCCGGATCTGGATCACCCACCAGAACGCAGGCCGCGTGAGCGTGCGCAACACCGAGTTCGGCTACGCCCTGCCTGAGATCGGCGTGGGGGTCGAGCCCCGGGGCATCGCCGTGGACCCCGTCTCCGGCGCGGTGTGGGTGGCGAACTTCCGCAGCAACACCGTCAGCCGCATCGCCGCCAACGGCGTGCTGACGGGGAGCTTCAGCGCGGGGTTCTTCCCGTCCGGCATTGGCGTCGATCCGCAGCAGCGGGTCTGGGTGGCGAGCGCCCTGCTCGGCACGGTGCGCGTGCTCGGCCCCGATGGCGTGCAGGTCCCGGGCTCCCCGTTCTACTCGGGCTCCCAGCCCGGGGCCCTGGCCATCGACCAGGCCACGGGGGAGGTCTGGGTGGCGAACATGGGCGATGACACCATCACCCGGTTTCGCTCCACCGGGGAGGTGGCGGGCGTCTGCGGCGGGGGCTTCACGCCCGGGGCCATCGCGATCGGCGCCGACCATGTCGCCTGGGTGGTCGACTCGGGGGGCAACCGCCTCTGGCGCTTCAACGCGGACGGGGCCGTGGTGGGCGACCCGATCCCCGTGGGCGCAGGCCCCTCGGGCCTCGCCATCAACGCCGCGACGGGCGAGGTGTGGGTCGGCATCATGAACGGCGAGCGGGTGAGCCGGCTGGCGGCGGACGGCACGCTGCTCGGGACGTACGCCGTGGGCCACTTCCCCGGCACGCTGGCCCTGGCGCCTGATGGCCACGTGGTGGTCGTCGGCGGCAGCGCCGCCTGTCGCCTGGCGCCCTGAGGCCGGGCCTCGACGCCGCTGAGGGGCCCTGCGGGAGGCCCCCCGGCGGTGCCACGGCCTGCCTCGTGGCCTGCCGCTAAGGGCTCAGGCCTCCTGGCCCTCGGGCGACGGCAGCGCATCGAGGAGCGTCTGCACCTCGTCGCGGTAGGCCTCGTAGTCGTCGAGGCGCAGCGGCTCCTCGTCGGCCTCGGCGGTCTCGGCGAGCTCTTCCGGGTGGGCCTCGTAGTGCCGGATGTCCTCCTCGATGTCCTCGAGCCGCTCCTGGAGCAGGTCGTAGACGATCTCCAGCTGCCGTTCCGTGAGCGTGAGGGTGTGGCTCATCGTGTGCCTCCTTCCAGTTGGCGGGCCGTATCGTATCATGGCAGGCCATGAACGCGTTGCTGGCCAACACCCGAGTCGTCTTGGTGGAGCCGTCCTTGCCCGAGAACGTGGGCTCGGTGGCGCGGGCGATGGCCCACTACGGCCTCGCCCAGCTCGTGGTGACGGGGGGGCTCGACCCGACGGAGCCCCGGGCCCGCACCCTGGCCGCGGGCCATGACGCCGTGCTGGAGCGGGCCCGGAAGGCCGAGGACCTGGCAGCGGCGGTGGCCGGCTGCGTGCTGGTCGTCGGCACCACGGCTCGCCCGCAGGCCACGGCCGAGCGCGTGGCCCTCGGCCCGGCTGCCGCCGCCTGCCTGGCGGCGGATCATGCCGAGGTGGGCCCGGTGGCGCTCGTCTTTGGCCCGGAGCGCCGTGGCCTCACCAACGACGAGCTGCGCCGCTGCCACCAGCTCGTGACGATCGATGGGGAGCCAGGGGCCTGCCTCAACCTGGCCCAGGCCGTGGCGGTGCTTGGCCACGCCTGGCGGGAGGCTGCCTTGCCCCCCTGGCGGGCGCCGACCCGCGTGGCCGCAGAGGCTGGCCTCGACGACCTGGCGGGCCTGCTGCTCGAGGGCCTCGCGGCCCGCGGGCTGGTCAAGGCCGCCGAGCGGGCGAGCAAGCTGCACACCCTCCGCCGGGTGCTCAGCCGCGCCACGTTGTCTCCCGACGAGGCCGCCCTGCTGCGGGCGTGGCTGGCGGCGCTCGGGCGGCGGGACCCGGGGGGACGTGGTGTTAATTGATTCTTAACTTAAAAACAAAGGTTTTTTAGTCAGCCGAGGTGGCCAGCCGGCGATAACCGCGGCATGCTGCGTGCCGTTGCCCCGCCCTCCCGACCCCTGAAGCCCGAGGCCGCCCGGGTCCTGACCCCGCCGTCGCAGGCCGGAGGCCCCACGCCGCCCCCTGTCGCCCGGGAGTTCCGGGGCGCGTGGCTGGCCACCGTCAAGAACATCGACTGGCCCAGCCGGCCGGGCCTCTCGGTGGCGCAGATGAAGGCCGAGCTGGTCGGGATGCTGGACCGCGCGCAGGCGCTCGGCCTCAATGCCGTCGTGATGCAGGTGCGTCCAGCCGGGGACGCCCTCTACGCCTCCCCGATCGAGCCCTGGAGCCAGGTGCTGACGGGCAAGGAGGGCCAGGCGCCGGCCGACGGCTTCGACCCCCTTGCCTTCGCGATCGCCGAGGCCCACGCCCGCGGCCTCGAGCTCCATGCCTGGTTCAACCCCTTCCGGGCCCGCATCCTGGCGCGCGAGCCGGGCATGCAGGCCACGGGCCTGGCGGGCGTCCTCGCCCGGTGGTTCGGGCGGCCAACACCCGAGGCTGAGGTGCAGCCCGAGGCCGACCCCCGGCATGTGTCCCAGGCCCACCCCGAGTGGGTGCGGCGCTATGGCAGCTACCTGTGGCTCGACCCGGGTGAGCCCGCCGTGCAGGACTACGTCCTGCGCGTCGTGCGCGACGTGGTGCAGCGCTACGACCTCGACGGGGTCCACATCGACGACTACTTCTACCCCTACCCGGTGCGGGGGGCCAACGGCCAGGACCAGCCCTTTCCGGACGAGGCCACCTACCGCCGCTACCAGCAGGCCGGGGGCAGATTGTCGCGGGATGACTGGCGCCGGGACAACGTCGATCGCTTCGTGGCCCGCCTCTACACGGAGGTGCGCGCTGAGAAGGCCCACGTGCGCGTGGGCGTGAGCCCCTTCGGCATCTGGAAGCCCGGCCACCCGCCAGGCGTCACGGGCATGGACCCCACCGAGAAGCTCTACGCGGATGCCCGCAAGTGGCTGCAGGCCGGCTGGCTCGACTACCTCGCGCCGCAGCTCTACTGGCCGCTGGAGTCCGCCGGCCAGCCCTTTGAGAAGCTGCTGGCCTGGTGGCAGTCGCAGAACACCCAGGGCCGCCACATGTGGCCCGGGATGTTCACGAGCAGGGTTGCTGACGGGAGCGCCTCGGCGTGGAAGGCCGACCAGATCCGGCGGCAGGTCGAGGCGGCGCGTCGGGCCCCGGGCGTCACCGGTCACGCGCACTACTCCCTGCGGCCCCTGCTCTCGGGCCGCGGTGGCCTGTACGCCCTGCTGGCCGCGCGCACCTACCCCGCCCCCGCGCTGGTGCCGGCCTCCCCCTGGCTCGACGCCGACGGCAAGCCACCGGGCCGGGCCACCCTGGTGGCGGGGGCCCCCGACGCCCGGGGGAGGCAGGCCGTGTCCTGGACCGACGCGGGAGACGAGCCCGTGGCCCGCTGGGTCGTGCAGGTGCGCGCCGACGGGGCCTGGCAGACGCGGGTGCTGGATGGCGCGACGCGCACGCTCACCCTCGACGCGGGCGCCGATGCCGTCGCCATCACGCCCGTGGATCGCGCAGGCGTGGCCGGGCCACCGACCTCGCTGCTCCTGGCCGGCACCCGGCGGCCGAGCGGCCGGCGCTGAGCGGGCGCTCAGGCCGTCAGCAGGGCGGCCGCCAGCGCCACGTGGTCATGCACCCACGTCTCCACGGCCAGGGTGTTGGCCTTGCGCACCACCAGGGGCACCCACCGCTCGAAGCAGCTGACGTCCAGCGCGTCAGGTGCCTCGAGCATCACCCGCAGCCGCTCCTCCACCTCCGGGTCGAGCGTCTGGGGGAAGTTGTGGGGGTGCATGTAAGACGCCAGGCAGGCATCGCGAGCCGCCCGGAAGGCCGGGGTCGTCCCCAGGAGCTCGATGGCGAGCCGCTCCAGCGCCGTGGGGTAGTCCTCACCCGTGCGGGTGAGCACCGGCTCCAGTGCCTCTGGCGGCCAGGCCTGGACCTCATCCGGATCGATCACGTGGCAAGCTGGCGCCTCCGGCCGTGTCGTCAACACCCCATCCCACCCTCGGCCACGCCCTGGCCGTCTCCTGCTCCGGTCTCACCCTACCGCACCCGCCATCACGATGGGGGTTAAGCACGCCTTAAGCAGGCCCCGATGCCCGCAGGGGGGCAAACCTTCAGGTCAGCTTAAGGATTTTTTGATGGGGCCCTAACCGAATTTCTGCCCCGACCTCCCGATACCCGATCGCAGCGACCCGCGTGGCCCGCCCGAGAGGACCTGCCGATGACGATGCCGATCACCCGCCTGCAGCAGTATCACGCCGGCCGCACCGGCGGGCCCGTCGCGCGGCCCGGGGCGCTCCCGGCCCCGGCGCCCGCCCTGCCCCAGGCCCCGGGCTTCGGGCAGGATCAGGTCTCGGCCACCATCGTCGCCCTGCGGGGCCGGATCGCCGAGCTCCAGCAGCGCCTCGCGGCAGCCACGCAGGCTGCCCAGCCGGCCTATCCCGCCTACCCGCAGCCGGCCTCCCCCACCTACCCGCAGCCGGCCCTCCCCACCTACCCGCAGCCGGCCCTCCCCGCCTACCCGCAGCCGGGCTATCCCGCCTACCCGGGGGCCACGGGCATCGCCTCCGTGATGCAGGAGATGGCGAGCAACATGCAGCGCTCCCAGTGGGAGACGGAGCTGCGGACCCGCCAGCTCCAGCAGTCGATGGGCCAGGCGTCCGGGCAGATGGCGAATGCCGTCAACCAGCTCGGCTACAGCATCCAGAGCATCGCCCAGTCGTTCCAGGGCCTCTTCGGGAGGCGCTAGCGGCCTGCGTCCACGCGGCGGCGCGGCCGCCGGCGCTGCCGACGCTCGAAGAACCGCAGCAGGGCCCGGGTGGGACCCTCCGCGGTGGACACCGCCACGTGGTCGAGCCCGAGCCGCCGGAAGCTCGTGACGCAGGCCAGCCGGTGCCCGGCCGTCGCCTCCTCGTAGGCCGCGCGCACCGCCGGGTCGTCCGTGTCGAGCACCGCCGTCGCGCCCGTCTCGGGGTCCTCCAGCCGCACGAGGCCCAGGGGCGGCAGCGCTTGCTCGCGCGGGTCTGACACCTGGACGGGGATCACCTCGTGGCGTGCCGCGAGCCGCCTCAGGGCCTGCTCGAAGCCCGGCGACAAAAAATCGGAGATGAAGAACACCACGCAGCGGCCGCGCAGGAGCCGGGAGAGGTGGCGCTCGGCCTCGTCGTACCCCGTCCCCCGGCCAGCCGGCGTCAGCGTGAGCAGCGTGCGCAGCAGCCGGTGGACCTGGCCCCGCCCCTTGCGCGGCGGCAAGAAGGCCTCCACGCCGTCCGAGAAGGCCAGCATCGCCACGCGGTCCTGGTGGCGCAGGGCCCCGAGCGCGAGCGCGGCGGCGAGCTCGGCCGCGAGCTCGCGCTTCAGCAGCGCGCCGGACCCCAGCCCCACGCTCGCCGAGGCGTCCACCACCAGCACCACCGTGAGCTCCCGCTCCTCGCGAAAGGTCTTGACGTAGGGGCGGCCCATGCGGGCCGTGACGTGCCAGTCGATCAGGCGCGGCTCGTCGCCGTCCTGGTACTCGCGGACCTCCTCGAACTCCAGCCCCCGGCCCCGGAAGGCGCTGCGGTGCTCCCCACCGAACACGGCGTCGGAGACGCGAGCCGCGCGCAGCTCGAGCCGCCGCAGCCGGGTGCCGAGCGGCACGGGGGCCTCGGGGGGGGCCGGCTCGGCGAGCCCGAGCCAGCGGGCGAGCAGCTCCCACACGGGCTCAGGGCACCTTGAGCGTGCCGAGGATGCGCCGCACCACCTCGTCGACCTCGAGCCCGTCCGCCTCGGCCTCGTAGCTCAGCAGGATGCGGTGGCGCAGCACGTCCGGCGCCACCGCCTTGATGTCCTCCGGCAGCACGTGGGCGCGTCTGCGCAGGAACGCGTGCGCCTTGGCCGCGAGCGTGAGGTAGATGCTGGCCCGGGGGCTGGCCCCGAAGGCGATCCACTCGGCGAGCTCGGGCAGCCCGTGCTCCCGGGGCGTGCGCGTCGCGCACACGAGCTCGACGATGTAGCGCTTGAGCTTGTCGGCGACCAGCACCTCCGTCACGAGCTGGCGGGCCTCCGTCACCATCTCCAGCGTCCCGACCTTCCGCGCCACGGGGGCCTCGCCGCTGGTCATCCGCTCGATGATCTCGAGCTCCTCCTGCTTGGTCGGGTAGCTCACGCGGACCTTGAACATGAAGCGGTCGAGCTGGGCCTCGGGCAGCGGGTAGGTGCCCTCCTGCTCGATGGGGTTCTGGGTGGCGAGCACGAGGAAGGGCTGCGGCAGAGGCAGGGTCTCACCGGCGATCGTGACCTGACGCTCCT
>JAYKHL010000126.1:0-31458 GCA_035284865.1 Candidatus Sericytochromatia bacterium
GGTAGCCGCCGTAGCCTGGCTGGGGGTAGGTCGGGTAGGCGGGCTGCTGGGGGTAGCCGCCGTAGCCCGGCTGGGGGTAGGTCGGGTAGGCGGGCTGCTGGGGGTAGCCGCCGTAGCCCGGCTGGCGACCGTTGTAGGCGTAGGGGTTCTGCGTTCCGTACGTGTCGGCTCCAAGGCCCGAGCCGCCCCTGGCCTCGCTGGCCGCGGGCGTGCTCGGGAGGGCCCGGGGCCGTCCCATGGGCAGAGGGCGTCCGACCGGCCGGCGAGATGGGAGGTGGGGGGTGCCTTCCGGCATGGGGCGGCTCCTTCGCGAGTAGGGGGTGCGTTCGTTGTCCCTTCGAGCGAACGGGAACCTGGTTAAGAACGTCTTAATTTTACTTTAAAAAAGCCTGGCCGCGGGCGGGTTGCCGCAAGGCCTCGCACAGCAGCGTGGCGGCCCGCGCGCGGTGGCTGAGGGTGTTCTTCACGGCCGCAGGCAGTTCCCCGAAGGTCAGTCCGTGCTCAGGGACGAGAAACACCGGGTCGTACCCGAACCCGCCGAGGCCGGCGGGTGCCTCCGTGATGCGCCCCTCGCACCGGCCCTCCACCACCACCGCCCGCCCGTCCGGCCAGGCGACCGCCATGGCGCACACGAAGGCCGCGCCCCGACGTGCGGCCGGCACCCCGGACAGCTCCCCGAGCAGCTTGGCGATGCGGGCCGCGTCAGTCTCTGCGTAGCGTGCGGAGTGGATGCCGGGTCGGCCTTCCAGTGCATCCACGGAAAGGCCTGAGTCGTCTGCCAGGCAGGCGACTCCAAAGCTCGCTGCGCCAGCTTTGGCCTTCAGCAGCGCGTTGGCCGCGAAGCTCTCGCCCGTCTCCTCCACTTCCAGCGTCCACGGGGGCGGGGCGATGGTGAGGCCGGCGTCAGGGGCAGACAGCAGCGCCGTGAGCTCCGCCAGCTTGTGGGCGTTGGTCGAGGCGAGCACCAACGTGGTCGGAGCGTTCACCGGGAGGCCCCCGAGCCAGGCGCATGCCGCAGCTTGCTCACCCGGTTGGCCCGGATCACGTCGCTCATCTTCGCCACGGTCGCCAGCACACGCTGAAGGTGGGTCGTGTCTGCAATGTCGACGATCATCGAGATGAGCGCCGCCTTGTTTTTCAGCGTGCGGATCCGGGCGGCCCGGATGTTGGTCTTCGTGTCTGCAAGCTTGGCCGACACGTCCTTCAGCAACCCCACCCGGTCCATCAGCTCGATCTCGATCTCGACCGGGTAGGTCGCGGCGGACGCGGCCTGGGCCCACTCCACCGGCACCGTCCGGTCGGGGTCCACCTGCGCGAGGTTCAGGCAGTCCGCCGCATGCACGGTGATCCCTCGGCCCCGCGTCACCGCCCCCCGCACCGGCTCGCCGGGCAGTGGCATGCAGCACCTTGCCATGTTCACGAGCATCGAGTCGCTGCCGTCGATCAGGACGGCGCTCTTGCCCCGCCCGGCGCCCCGGTCTCTGGGCGCCTCCCTGGGCGCCTCCGGGGGCACGGCGGGCGCTGGCGCCTCCGGGCGCAGCCGGTTGAGCACCTGCGTCACTCCCAGCTCGCCATAGCCGATCGCAGCCAGCAGGTCATCCACCGAGGCGCAGTTGAACTTCTGAGCCGCCTCCAACGCCCGATCGCTCCGGAGCAACTGCTCGAGCCCGTTGCGACCCACCTCTCGCTCCAGGGCCTCCCGGCCCAGCGCGATGTTCTCGTCCCGGTGCTCCTTCTTGTACCACTGACGGATGCGGTTTTTTGCAGATGTTGTGGCGACGATCTTCAGCCAGTCCCGGCTCGGAGCGGGCTTCTTGCTGGTGATGACCTCGACGATGTCTCCGTTGGTCAGGTGGGTCTCGAGCGGCACGATGCGGCCGTTGACCTTGGCCCCGACGCAGCGATGCCCCACGTCCGTGTGGATTCGGTAGGCGAAGTCCAGGGGGGTGGCGTCCCGTGGCAGGTCGATGACGTCGCCCCGGGGGCTGAAGACAAAGACCTCGTCCGCAAACAGGTCCTCCTTGACCGTGGTCAGGTACTCGTTGGCGTCCTTCAGGTCGTTCTGCCAGTCGAGCATCTGCCGAAGCCACGTCAGCTTGTGGTCCTGATCCGACATCGCCTTGCCACCCTCTTTGTAGCGCCAGTGGGCCGCGATGCCGTACTCTGCCACGCGGTGCATCTCGAAGGTGCGGATCTGGATCTCGACGGGGCTGCCCTTGGGGCCTATCACCGCCGTGTGCAGCGACTGGTAGAGGTTGGACTTCGGCATCGCGATGTAGTCCTTGAACCGCCCTGGAATCGGCTTCCACAGGGAGTGGACCACGCCCAAGCTCTCGTAGCACTCCTTCACGGAGTCCACCAGCACCCGCACGGCCGTGATGTCGTAAAGGTCCGTGTATTCTTTGTTCTGGCTCGTCATCTTGTGCCAGATGGAGTAGAAGTGCTTGGGCCGCCCTGACAGCTTGCAAGAGACCCCCAGCTTACCGAGCTCGGTTTGCAGGTCGCCCACGATGCGGGCGATGATGGCCTCCCGCTCCTCGCGCTTCGCAGCCACCAGCTGTGACAGGCGGTAATAGGCATCTGGATGCAGGTATCGGAGGGACCAGTCTTCCAGCTCGGCCTTGACGCGACCCAGCCCGAGTCGGTGGGCGAGGGGGGCGAAGATCTCGAGCGTCTCGCGCGCGATCTCCTGCCGCTTTTCCTCTTTCATGTGCGCGAGCGTCCGCATGTTGTGCAGGCGATCGGCCAGCTTCAGCAGGATCACGCGGATGTCCTTGCCCATCGCGAGGAACATGCGCCGGAAGTTCTCTGCCTGGCGCTCCTCCTTGCTCGAGAAGGAGATCTTGCCGAGCTTGGTCACGCCCTCGACCAGGCGACCCACCTCGCTGCCGAACTGCTTCTTGAGCTCGTCTGGCTCGATGTGACAGTCCTCGAGGACGTCGTGCAGCAGCGCCGCTGCCACCGTCGACCCATCGGCCTCGAGCCCCGCGAGGATCTTCGCCACCTCGACGGGGTGCATGATGTAGGGCTCGCCCGACTTGCGGGTCTGGCCGTCGTGCAGCCCGTCGGCACACGCATAGGCGCGCTCGACCAGGGCCACCTCGTCAGGCTTCAGGTAGCCGGAGACGGTTTTGAACAGCCCGAGTTTATCGACGGAGGTCTCGCTGGCCATGCGTCACGTGCGCGCCGCGCTCGTTCACTCGCCTGGACCCTCATCATCGGGGGTGGGTCCGCGCCTGGCGGAGGGCGGGACCCGGCGGGGCTCCGGGGAGCCGGAAGCGGTTGGGGCCAGCATTGCTGCACCCCGCCCCTCATCGTAGCAGAAATTGGCGCCGGACGTGCGGGACGGGCGAGGGATGCGAGGCACGCCCCTCTCGCCCGGCGGCTGGCGCTTGTCGACGTCCCTGGACGTCGGCAAGCCCGGTCCCATGCCATCAAGCCTTCGCGGTCCTCGTTCCTGGCCCCTGGACGCCAGCCCGTCGCCCTTCCTCCGAACGGCGCTCTCAGTAGGTCAGGAGCGCGTGGACATCCAGCCCGGGCAGCCGCTCGCGGCCGTTCAAAAAGCCCAGCTCGATCAGGAAGCCTGCCGCCACCACCTGTCCACCGAGGCGCTCGACGAGCGCGCGCGTGGCAGCCACCGTCCCGCCGGTGGCGAGGAGGTCGTCCACCACCAGCAGCCGCTGACCCGGGGCGAGGGCGTCGGCGTGGATCTCGAGCGTGCCCGAGCCGTACTCCAGGGCGTACTCGATGGCCTCCGTGCGGGCTGGCAGCTTGCCCGGCTTGCGCACGGGAATGAAGCCCTTGCCGAGGTGGTAGGCGAGCGGCGCGCCGACCAGGAAGCCACGGGACTCGATGCCCACGACGTAGTCCAGATCCAGCGGGCGGTAGTGGGCCACCAGCCTGTCGATGGCCGTGCTGAACGCCGTGGCGTCCTGCAGCAGGGGCGAGATGTCCTTGAACATGATGCCGGGCTTGGGAAAGTCGGGGACGTCGCGGACGAAGGCGTCCAGATCGAGCATCGGCGTCGTGGTCATCGCGGATCCTTTCTGCTGAGGGACCCGAAGATGATACACGATGGGGGTCAGGCGCCCCTCGCCGGGGCCAGGGCCAGGACCTTCAGGGTCAGCCGGTTCTGGCCTTGCCAGCGCTCGGCTATCGGCTGGTAGACCAGATCCACGGGCCCGTCCGGCAAGGGGTGGCGGCTGCCCTGACCGAACGCGATCGCGGCGGCCGAGCCGGTGCCGTCGGCGACCTCGAGCCACAGGTGATCCTCCCCAGGCCCGCGGCGCTCCTGATGCACCACGGTGGCCCCGCGCAGGCCGAAGGTGGGCGCCGGGTTGTCCGGGCCGGTGGGCTCCAGGGCCTGCAGGCTTGAGACGGCCTCGAAGGTGAGCGCTGCGAGCGAGGGCTCCGCGTCCACCTCCCAGACCTTGGTGTGGTTCATCGGGGCCGTCAGCCGCACCGCGACCTCGGCCTGAAAGAGGGCGCAGAAGTAGGAAAAATCCTCGGGGGCGACGGACAACCCCACCGCATTCGCGTGGCCCCCGAAGCGGTCGAGGACCTTCCCCACCGCCTCGAGGGTGGCGTACAGGTCATGGCCCGCCACGCTTCGGCCCGAGCCGCGCCAGTGGCCGTTCTCCTCCGGGGCGAACAGCAGCGCTGGCCGGCGGAAGCGCTCGGCCAGCCGGGAGGCGACGATGCCGAGCACGCCGTGGTGCCAGCTCGGGTCCGCGAGGATGATGGCCGGTCCGCCCGGCATGTCGCCCCCTGCCACCCGGGCGACCGCTTCGGCCTCGATGGCCAAGGAGAGCAGGCGGCGCTCGTGGTTGAGCCGCTCCAACTGCTCGGCCATCTGCCGTGCGGGGGCGTCGTCCCGCGCCAGCAGCAGCTCCAGGGCCAGCCGTGGGTGTGCCATCCGGCCCGCAGCGTTGATCCGGGGGATCACACGCTGGGACAGGACCTCCGCGAGGTTGCCGGCTTTCAGGTTGCAGCGGGCCGCGCGCGCCAGCGCGGCGATGCCCCGTCGGGGGCCGCGGCTGAGGCGCGTGAGGCCGAGCCGCACGAGCCGCCGGTTCTCGTCGAGCAGGGGGGCCTGGTCCCCCAGCGTGCCCAGCGCCACGAGGTCGAGCAGGCTGCGCGCGTCCGGCTCGACCTGGGGCAGGGCCCGATCCAGGGTGCGCGCGAGGGCGTAGGCCACGCCGACGCCCGCGAGGGGCGCGAGGCCGCCCGGGTCAGGCATGAGCCAGGGGTTCACGATCGCGCTCGCGTCCGGGAGGGTGGGGCCGGGGCGGTGGTGATCCGTGACGATCACTGCCAGGCCCAGCGAGCAGGCCAGGGCCACCTGCTCGTGGCTGGTGATGCCGTTGTCCACCGTCACCAGCAGGCGGGTGCCCTGGGCCGCCAGCCCGTGGATGGCCGCCGCGTTGAGCCCATAGCCCTCCTCCAGGCGGTGCGGCAGGAAGTGATCGACAACGGCGCCGTGGTGCTCGAGGGCGCGCACGAGCAGGGAGGTGGAGGCGATACCATCGATGTCGTAGTCGCCGCAGATGGTGATGCGCTCCTGGCGCGCGATCGCCCCCGTCAGCACGGAAACAGCCTCCGTCATGCCTGGCAGGGCCCCGTAGTCCGGCTCCCGTGAGGAGGGGGGGGCCAGGTAGGTGGTCAGGGCCGGCCCGGGGCACCACCCGCGTCCGGCCAGCACCCGGGCGAGCAACCCGGAAGTACCCGGCATCGCCTCCAGCGCCGCCAGGGCGTCGGGGTCGGGCTGGCGCACGCGCCATTCGATCCTGGAGGTGGGGGGCAAGCATGGCTCCGTTCAGCGCTGCGGCCCTTCATTGTACCCCTGAAAGGCGCGGTGTTTGCCTGACAGGGGGAGGGGGCGTACCATATGAGGCCATGCGAACTAGCGTGCGCGTGGGGCAGCTCGGCGGCGCCTGCCTGCTTGGCCTGATGTTGCTTGCCAGCGCCCCCGCCGGCGCTGCGGAGGACGCCTGGGCCGAGGCCAGAAAGGCCTACCGGGAGGGCCGCCACGCTGTTGCGCTGGTGGCCCTGGAGCGCCTCGTGGCTCAGGACCCCCAGGACCGCGAGGCCCATTATTACCTCGCGCTCGTGCGCTGGCGGCTCGGGCGGCAGCGAGCGTCGGCGGCGGCGTGGCAGCGGGTGCTCGCGCTGGACCCCGAGGGGCCCTTCGGCCGGGACGCCAGGCACTGGCTGGCGAGCTTCGGAGGCGGGGTCCTGGCCGGCGCCGAGCCTCCCCCTGCCACCTCGGCCCCGGCGGCTGGCAGCCCGCCAGGGCCTGCCTCGCCCCTCCCCCTGCAACCCTCTCCCAGAGCCACCGCGGCGCCGACGGCGCCCCCCACGGCGGCGCGAGCCACCACCCCGCCGTGGCTGACGGCCAAGGCCCCGCGTGCGGGCTCCCGACCGCGCGCGCGCAACGCCCGGCCAGGCTGGTTCAAGGCGCTGGACGGCACCTTCGAGTTCGTCCCGCCACCTGGCTTCGTGTTGCTCGACGAGGGCGACGCGCAGGGCGAGCGCCGCGCGCTGTTTGCGCCCCGCCGGGCGCTGGCCGCTGCCGGGGGCGCAGAGCAGCCTCCCACCCTGCTGCTCGTCTGGCGAGACGTGCCCGAGCTGCTGCGCTTTCGATCCGACCAGCGGAGCGCCCGGGCCCGCCAGTTGCTGCTGGCCGAGGCCGTGACGTATGGCCCTGGTGTGAGGCTGGAGGCCCGCTTCGGCGTGCAGGCCGCTCACGTGGCGCAGCGGCAGGGCAGCTGGGCCGCAGACACGTGGCTCTTTTTCCAGGACGAGCGGCTCTATGCCGTGACCTTCGGTGGGGAGGCCCGGCTGCTCTCGCCTTACCAGGCGGCCGTGGCACGCAGCCTCGGGACCCTGGTGTTCAACCGGTGAGGCGGGCTTCCGTCTCAGGCCCGCGTCCAGGCGTGAGGTGCCGGCAGACCGGCAGGGCCAGGGGGCGGTGGGCGACCTCGGCTGGGCGGGTCGCGGTGTTGGGGCGCAGGGGGGTCAGGCTCGGGATCCAGGGACGACGGGGTGCGGGCATGCTTCCTATGGTGCCAGGCGAGGGGCCCGGCCGGCGAGGACCCACGACACACCCCTGGCGTGATCTGCCGCACGCGGGGGTATGAAGGGAGAGGCGGCAGGCTCCGGCGTCGGGCTGTGGCCCCGGCGAGGCCTCACGGGCCTTGCGAGCGGCGGGTGTCACCCCGCAGGTGCGGTGAGCGAGGAACGAGCGCAGCGACAGGGGGATCAGCTTCAGCTGAACACGACGAAGCCCCTTTCCGGCACCGGGCGCCTCCAGCCAGGCCAGGCCTCGGGGCCCTTGGCGCGTGCCGGTACGGCCCCGCTGGTGGACGAGGCGGTCCTCAAGGCGTCGCTGGAGACGACGGTGGCGCGGGTCTCCAAGCACGTCCAGGCGCTCGAGCAGCGTGTGGAGCTGCTGGTGCATGCGTTGCATGCCGTGGGCCTGCCCATCCCGGGCGTCGAGGCCTGGACGCACCGTCATGCCCTGTCACCCCAGGGCAAGAAGATCATCGGGTACCTGGAGAAGATCGCCGTGTTGAAGCCGGACCTCGCCCGCCAGATGCAGGTGGCGGTCTTTCGCTTCCGCGACGCGGCCGAGGCCGTCGGGAGCGCTCGACGGCTCCTGCGGGAGGGCCGCGCCGGACCGCAGACGCTCGAGGAGGTGAAGCGCAAGTTTTATCCCCTCACCCTGCTGCACCTCGAGTTTCGCCACGATCACCTGCTCGCGCAGATGTTCCCCGCTCCCGAGCAGCCCCGGCAACGGGCCCCGGGCACCGGGGCCCTGCAGGCCCGCAGCACGGGCGTCCTTCATCCGCAAGACGGGGCCGCGCGCTATGCCGCGATGCGCCAGGCGACGTGGCAGCGCGGCGAGGCGGTGCTCCGGCACCTCGCGCCGGGCATGGCGGAGGTCCGACGCACCCTCGACCTCCAGCGCCCCGCGATGGGCACGGGGTTGCTCGACATCTTCAACGCGCAGGCCAAGCGCGCCCGCCTGATCGCGGCGCGCTTGAAGGATGATCCGCGCGCCACCCAGCATGCGGAGACGGCCTTGCGGATCTTCGGCGACCTCAAGGAGGCCGTGGCCGAGGTCAAGAAGGGCGGCAAGCCTGAGCCGCTCGCCGAGCAGCTCGAGTACCTCGCGACGATGCTCGGCGTCTGGCACCAGCACCCGGTGCTCAAGGACTTCTTCCCGACCCTCGATCGGCAGCTCTTCTTCCCGCAGCGCTGAGCGCCCCGGGTTGCCCGGCTGCGGCCGAGGGGCTATGATGGGCCTTGCTGCCCGAGTGGCGGAATGGCAGACGCAGTCGACTCAAAATCGACCGCCGCAAGGCGTGCCGGTTCGACCCCGGCCTCGGGCACCTTGGCCCCTCACCTGGATTTCCGGGTGGGGGGCTTTTTGGTTCAAATGAATCTGGGTAACGAATCCCGCCGGTGCGGGCTGGACAGGCCAGCCTTCAAGGCCCTGCCTGACTGACAGCCCGACAACCAGCCCCCCTCCGCTTGAAAGGGGTCAACCAGGCCTCAAGGTTTCGGCCGCAGGCCCAGGTGCTCCGTCACGGCAGGTCGAACAGCAGCACTTCGGCCTCACCCACGCCCTCGAGCCGCAATTGCGCCTGGTCCTCGAGCCGCGCGCCGTCCCCGGCCGCCAGGGGCTCTCCATCGACGCGGGCCTGGCCCCGCAGCACTTGGACGTAGGCCCTTCGGCCCGGGGCCAGCGCATGCGTGACGCCCTCGCCCTCGGCCAGCGTCGTCAGGAACAGCGCCGCGTCCTGGTGGATCGTGAGGGAGCCGTCCCGGCCGTCGGGCGAGACCACGCAGCGCAGCACGCCGCGGCGCTCGTGTTCCGGAAACGCCTGCTGGGCGTACGAGGGCGCCACGCCCTGCCTGGCCGGCAGGATCCAGATCTGCAGGAAGTGCACGGGCTTCGTGGGCTGCGGGTTGTACTCGCTGTGGACCACGCCGGTGCCTGCGGACATGCGCTGCACCTCGCCGGGCCGGATGCGGGCCGTGTTCCCCATCGAGTCGCGGTGCTCGAGCTCGCCGTCAAGCACGATCGAGATGATCTCCATGTCCTGGTGCGGGTGCATCCCGAAGCCCTGGCCCGGCGCGACGCGGTCCTCGTTGATCACGCGCAGCACGGAGAGGCCCATGTGGCGGGGGTCATGGTAGTCGGCGAAGGAGAACGTGTGCCAGGTGTCGAGCCAGCCGTGGTCGGCATGGCCGCGGGTGTGGGCGGGGCGGAGCGTGAGCATTGAGAGGGCCTCCTTAGGATCCGAGCACCCCTATTTTGGTTCTATGTAGAACTACTGTCAACCCCCTGACCTGGCGACCGGGCGTCGGGGCGGCGTCGCTCGGCGCCCCGGGCTGCCTCGGGTTAGGCGCCCTTGGAGGCAGGGGCCGGGGTGGTTGACCCGGCCTGCAAGCCTGGCTAATATACCCCATGGGGGTATGTGCCCCCTCCCCGAAAGGAGCCGCCGCGATGCCTGCCACCCTTGTCACCTGCCCCCGCTGCCAGGCCCGCAACCGGCTGCAGCCCGGTCGCGCGGGCGCCCCCACCTGCGGTGCTTGCCACGCCCCGCTACCCGCCGCGCCGGCGCAGCCGCTCGACGCCACGGACGCCACCTTCGACTCGCTGGCGCTGGGCGCCCCCGGGCCGGTGCTGGTCGACGTCTGGGCGCCGTGGTGTGGGCCGTGTCGGATGCAGGCCCCCGCGCTCGAGGCGGTCGCGGCGGCGCATGGCGAGCGCCTGCGGGTGGTGAAGCTGAACGCCGACGAGAACCCGCGCACCACGGCGGCGCTGGGGGTGCAGGGGCTGCCCACGCTGCTGCTGCTGCGGGGCGGCCAGGTCGTCGCCCGGCGCACGGGGCTGACGCCCGAGCCGCACCTCACGACCTGGCTGCGGGAGGCGGGGGCCTTGTAGGCCGGGTCCCGCAGTTTGCCTCACATCCGGCTCAGCTGGTCCAGCGTGCGCTGCAGCCGCTGCCGCAGGGCCTCGTCCGCCACAGGGGCGAGGCAGGCCTCGGCGTGGCAGCGCACGAGGTCCCGCGTGATGCGGTCGAGGGCGGCCTTCACGGCGGCGATCTGCACCAGCACCTCGTCGCACTCCCGTTGCTGGTCCACCATTCGCTGCAGGCCCTGGACCTGCCCCTCGATGCGGCGCAGCCCCTTGCGGATCGCCTCGCGCGCTTGTTGCTCCACGGTCTGCTCCCTTCGTTGCCTGCGACCTGTCACCCCACAAACCCCTTGCTGAAATATACCCAGGGGGGGTATGGTAACAGAAATGGCCCAGGTGCCTTGTTATTGATTGTTCAGAGGGAGAATACCATGTCAATCGACCGCATCGTGCTGGCCTTTGCTGGGGCCATGATCGGGCTGAGCCTGGTCCTTGCCCAGGTCCTGAGCCCGGCCTGGCTGTGGCTGACGGCGTTTGTCGGCCTCAACCTCTTCCAGTCGGCCTTCACGGGCTTCTGCCCCCTGGCGTTGGTCCTGAAGAAGCTGGGGGTCGCGCCCGGGGCCGCGTTCCGCTGAGGCAGGCAGCCGCCCTGGCGCTGGAGGGGAGACCCACATGACCACCGAAATGATCGTATACGCCCGGGCCGCCGGGTTGACCGGGAAAGCGGAGCTCACGTGGCCGCTGGAGGCCCCGCCGCGGGCGACGGCCGTGCTGCTGCACTGCTTCACGTGTGGCGCGGACGGGGGGCCTGCCGCCGACCTCATGCAGGCGCTGCTGCAGGCCGGGATGGCCGTGCTGCGGCTGGACGTGGCAGCGCTCGGCGTCGAGCCGGGCGGGGAAGCGAGCTTCCCGGTCGCCACCGCCGAGGTGCTGGCTGCCGTGGCGGCGCTCGCCACCCGTGGCCTGGCGGCAGACCTGCTGGTCGGCCACGGCGTCGGCGGGGCGCTGGCCCTGGCCGTGGCGCCCGCGCTGCCGGCCGTGCGGGGCCTCGTGACGTTGGGGGCCCCGGCCTCTGACGCTTCTCTCGCCAGGCTGGCCCCTGCCCTGCGTGACGTGGCAGGCTACGCCCCCCTCGAGGGCCTGCACGGCCTGCGCAAGGGGCTGCTGCTCCTGCACGCGCCGGGAGACCCCCGGGTCGGGCTGGCCGACGCGGGGGCGCTGTATGAGGCCGCCTTGCACCCCAAGAGCTTCGTCTCGCTGGATCACGCCGACCCGATGCTGACTGACCCGGCCGACGCGCGGTACGTGGGCACCCTCATCGCGGCCTGGGCCTCGCACTACGTGTCGCGCCTGGCCCAGCCTGCCGGGGAGGCGGTGGACGGCGCCGTCACGCGCACGGGCCGCACGCCCTACGCCACGGCCGTGCGGGCCGGGCGCCACGCCTGGTGGGCCGACGAGCCCGCGGCCGTCGGGGGGGGCGACCGCGGCCCGGGGCCCTACGACCTGCTCACGGCGGCGTTGGGGGCCTGCACGGGCATGACGCTGCGGATGTACGCGGACCGCAAGGGCTGGCCCATCGAGACGATCGAGGTGCAAGTGCAGCACGACCGCGTGCCGGCCCCGGACGGGGCGCCCGCCGCCCACGGGGGCAAGGTGGATCGGTTTCGCCGCCGTGTGGCCGTCACGGGGCCCCTGACCGAGGCGCAGCGGGCGCGGCTCGGCGAGATCGCCGATCGCTGCCCGGTGCACCGGACGCTGTCGCAGGCGAGCGTGATCGAGACGGCGGTGGAGGGGGGCTGAGGGCGGGCCCTCAGAACACCACCCCGAGCTCCCCCTCCGCGCAGGCGTGGCAGACGACCTCGTCTCCCACCGTGAGGCAGCGCCCCGGCCCGAAGCCCTCGCCGCAGCGGCTGCAGACCACGCGGCGGGCGCGCAGCGCCTCGAAGCCCTGCGCCAGCAGCGCCCGCAGGGCCGGCCCGCGCAGCTGGGAGAAGGGCTCCCGTCGCCACAGGCTCGCGACGAGGGCGGGCCCGCCGTACCCCGTGGTCCACGCGATCGCCGGCAGCCGCACCTCCAGCGCCTCCTCCGTCACCACGAGCGAGAGGAAGGCCAGCTCCTCGCCGCCCCAGTCGAGCCCCACCGGCACGTCGGCCTGGAAGACGTCCCGCGTCCGCCAGCGCGGCAGCCGCGCCCAGAACGCCGCCTCGAAGGGCCGGCGCCCGTCGACGGCGGCCTCGCCCGTCTGCGCGAGCGCCACCTCGCCGCAGGCCATCAGGGCCTCGCGGGCGCGCTGCTCCAGCCCCGTCAGGGCCTCGGCGGGGAACTGACCCTGGGGGTCGAGCAGCTGCTTCCAGGCGTGGTCGTCGTCGGTCATGGGGGTCCCATACCCGGGGGCGCGGGGGCTGCTCCGGGGCTCGGCCCGACCCCCACCCCGAAGCCCGCGACGCGGCCCCGCCCTCGCCTGTGAGCTGCTGGCCTCCCTGGCGGGGCGACCCTGGCTGCTCAACGCCGCGGAGGTGGCGATCGTGGGCGTGAACATCGCCCTGCTGCTGCAGCTGGTCTCGCGGCTGCCACGGCCCGTGGTCGTCTCGCGGGCCGTGCAGGGCCTGCCGGGCGTGGCCGTGCTGGGGAGCCTGGGGGCGTTGGCCCTCGGTCAGCCCTTCCCCGTGGCCGCTGCGCCCACGATGCTGGCATTGTCTGCTGCGTTCGTCTGGGCGGGGCTCACCCTGACGCGCCAGCCCCGTCAGCCCAGGCGAGGGAGCCTGCGCTGGGTCGGCTGGCCGCTCATCGCGGCGGGGCTCCTCCCCCTCGCCTTTCCCGTCATCGGGGACACGGGGGGCGCCTGGCTGGGGTACTGGGCGGGCGGCGTGTTGCAGCTCGTCGTGGGCCTCGGCATGGCCCTCGCCACGCGGGACCGGTTCGAGGCCGAGTTGCACGCCACCAACGAGGAGCTGCGCGCGCAGCAAGCCAGGCTGCGGGAGCTCGACCGGCTGAAGTCGGCCTTCGTGGGCAGCGTCAGCCACGAGCTGCGCACGCCGCTGGCCGCCATCAAGGCGGCTGCCTGGCTCGGCCTGCACGACCCGCAGGCCGGAAAGCAGGCGCTGGGCGAGACGATCCTGGCCCAGGCCGACGTGCTGGCGCGCCTCGTGGACGACCTGCTGGTCTACTCCCGCATCGAGTCGGGCGAGATGACCTACGACCGGGACCCCGTGGACGTCCGCCAGCTGGCGACGGAGGTGCTCGACGGCCTCGAGCCCCTCTTCCGGCAGAAGGGCCTCGCGCTGGTGCGCAGCCTGCCCGACGCCCCCCTGCCCGCGCTGCTCGATGCGCCCCGGATCGCGCAGGTGCTGCGCAACCTGCTGGTGAACGCCCACAAGTTCACCCCGGCGGAGGGGCGCGTGGAGGTGCGGCTGGAGGAGGCCGGGAGCGAGGTCCGGCTGGCCGTCGCGGACACGGGCGTCGGCATCCCCCCGACGCACCAAGCCGCCATCTTCGAGCGCTTCCACCAGGTGGACGGCACCTCGAGCCGCCGCGTCGGCGGCACGGGCCTGGGGCTCGCCATCTGCAAGGCGATCGTGGAGGGCCACGGCGGCGCCATCGCGCTCGAGAGCGCCCCGGGGCGGGGCAGCACCTTCACCGTGACGCTTCCCCTGGAGCCAGCCGCGCCGGTTTCGCCCGGCTCGGCCCCCGGCTGAGCGGGGGCCTCAGGCCTCGCGCCCGACGCCGAGCGCCTGCACCAGCCCCTCCACCCGCGCCCGGATCGCATCCCGGATGGTTCGGACCTCCTCGATGCCCTGGCCCTTGGGGTCGTCGAGCCCCCAGTCCTCCAGCGGCCCCAGGGCGGCCGGGCAGGCCAGGCTGACGCCGCAGCCCATCGAGATGGCGCGATCGCCCGGGCCGAGGGCCGAAAGGTCCGCGATCTTGGGGTGGTGGCCCTCGGCGACGAGCTGCGGCTCAGGCTGCTCCACCTCGTGCGCGACCGCGAGGTCTGCGTGTGCGACCTCGTGACCACCCTCGCCGTCCCGCAGGGCACGCTGTCTCACCACCTCGCCGTGCTGCAGCGGGCCGGGCTCGTCCGGGCCCGGCGGCAGGGGCGCTGGAACCACTACCAGGCGACGGCCGCCGCCCTCGGGTGGCTCGCGTCGCCCCTCACCCCGGGGAGACCCTGAGGCCATGACCACCACCGCATCCACCCCCTCCGTCGTCGCCTCGCTGTCGCTGCTCGACCGCTACCTGCCCCTGTGGATCTTCGTGGCGATGGGCCTCGGCATCGGCCTCGGGCAGGCCTTCCCGGGCCTCGGAGCGGGTCTGGACACGTGGAAGGTCGCGGGCGTCTCAGCCCCGATCGCGCTGGGCCTCTTCACGATGATGTTCCCGGTGCTCGCCCGCGTGCGCTACGAGGCGCTCGGCGCGATGCAGGCGAAGGGCAAGGTGTGGGCCCTGTCGCTCGTCCTCAACTGGGGGCTCGGCCCTGCGCTGATGTTCACGCTCGCGTGGGTGATGCTGCCAGACCACCCGGCCTACCGCACGGGGCTCGTGATGGTGGGCCTCGCCCGCTGCATCGCGATGGTGCTGCTGTGGAACGACCTCGCGCGCGGCGATCGCGAGGTGGGGGCCGTGCTGGTGGCGCTCAACTCGCTGTTCCAGATCGCCATGTACGCCGTGCTCGGCTGGTTCTACCTCACGGTGCTGCCCACCTGGCTGGGCGGCACGGCCTCGGCCCTCGACGTCTCGATGGGGCGAATCGCGGCGTCGGTGGGGGTCTTCCTGGGCGTCCCGTTCGCCCTCGGCGCCCTCACGCGGGCCCTCGGCGTCCGGGCGAGGGGCCGCGCCTGGTACGACGGCGTTCTGATGCCGCGGCTCGCCCCCCTGGCCCTCGGTGGCCTGCTCTACACCATCGTCTTGATGTTCGCGATGCAGGGGGCGAAGCTCCTCCAGCTGCCGCTCGACGTGCTGCGCATCGCCCTGCCGCTGCTGGCCTACTTTGCCGTGATGTTCACGCTGGCCCTCGCCGTGAGCGAGGCGGCGGGCCTCACCTACGAGGACAGCGCGGCGCTGGCCTTCACGGCGGCCGGCAACAACTTCGAGCTCGCCATCGCGGTGGCGGCGGGGCTCTTCGGCATCGGCAGCGCGGAGGCCCTTGCGGCGGTGGTGGGGCCCCTCATCGAGGTGCCGGCGCTGGTGGCGCTGGTGTACGTGGCGCTGTGGCTGAAAGGGCGCTGGCCGCACGGGCCTCACGCATCCTCCGGGTCATCTTGCGGCCAGGCGTAAGGAGCCGCCTCGGCCTCCCGGGCTTCGAGCCGCTGCAGCACCTGCTGCAGCTGCGCCTGGCCCTCGGCCGACAGGAGCCGGTAACGCCTGACGAGCGTGGCCTCCTCTGCTGGCAGCGTCAGCGCGCCGTCGTAGCCCGCCAGGGCCAGCAGCTCGGCCTCTGGCACGCCGTACACCCGCGCCAGCCGGATCACCTGCCGGTACGGGGGCACGAGGGGCTTGCCGCTGTGCCCATCGACGCCGCGCTCGTACTCGCCGATGCGCGTGAACGCGATGCCCAGAAACCGCGCCGCCTCCCGCAGCGACCAGCCGCGGGCCTGACGGAGCGCGTGGAGCCGGTTGCCGAAGGCCGTGGCGCGATCCTGCACGGCTTCATCCTCCCGGACCTCTCGTATGGTTTTTCCTTACGGCCGGGTAAAAGCCTTCCGCGACCCACCCGGCCCGTGGCCGTGACCGCTCTCGGAGACAGGCGGGGGAGGCACGTTGAACATCCACGACTGGCTCGACAGCCTGGGCCCTGACTGGGAGGCCGCGTTCGAGGGGGTGACGCACCTCGGGAGCCACCTGCGGGAGGTCAGCGCCCAGCTGGCGATGCGGGGCGTGCCTGATGGGGTGGGGGGAAGCCGACTGGTCGACGCCGATGCGGTCGTGTTCATCGAGGTCGAGGGACGGGCGCTGTACCGCGGTGACCTTGCCGGGGTGCCCACCGAGCCCTGCCTGGCGCACGCTGATGCCGACCCGGCCAGTGCCCCCACCGGGTCGCGATGCGTGCACTGGGCCGTGTTCCTTGGCGCGCGCGGGGCAAAAACAGGAGGCCCTTCAAAGACGCGCTAGCGCGGGGCTGTGCCCACCCCGGGGCCGCTCAAGCCCCGGGGGTCTGGTCGGGCGCCTGCTCGAGCCAGTGGGCCGCCGACATGCGGGCGGCCTCCCGGATCTCGTCCGAGGTGAAGCGGCTCGTCTCGATGAAGCGCAGGCCCTGCGCCACCCAGAGCGCGAGGGTCCTGTCCGTCAACCGGTAATACACGTGACGGCCCTCCTGGCGTTCCGCCACGAGCTTCTGGGCGCGCAGGATCGCGAGCTGGCGGGAGGTCTTGGCGTGGCTGATGCCCAGAATGCCCTGCAGGCTTGCCACGTCCAGCTCACCCTGGCGGAGTTCCTCCACGATCTGGAGCCGCTCCGGGTGGGACAACACCCCGAACAGTTCGCCGAGCTCTCTGGCTGCAATCCTTCGATGCGGCACGACGTGGGCGCCTCCGTACATATATGTATTCGTGACGCTGTCCTCATGTCAAGTAATGGCGCCCAAAACAGGGCTTGACCGGCCGTGTTTTCGATGCTAGTCTCCATATATATAGATAGCTATATATATGGAGACGTAGATGAGAACAGGCTCCCTCATCCACTTCAGTCAGCTGCTGCGCGTCCTTGCCCACCCTGTCCGGCTTCGCATCGTCGAGCTGCTGCTCGATGGTGAGCGCGACGTCAGCTCTATCGGGCAGGCCCTCGGGCTGGAAGGGCCTGCGGTCAGCCAGCACCTGGCCCTGCTGCGCGCCCACCGGCTCGTGGACCACCGACGCGTGGGGCAGCGGGCCTTCTACAAGCTGAGCTCCGACGGGTTGGGGCGGTGGCTGCTGGCTGGCAGCCGGCTGTCCGCCGGTGAGCCCCTGGCCCTCGAGTTTTGAAGGAGGAGCCGCTCATGTGGTCCTGGCTTTCGAGGCCTCATGCAGATGAGCGCAGGCGGTCCTGCCTCCTCGTCGGCTGCTCCGACGCGCCGCGGCGCCTGCCGGGAGAGCCGGCAGCAGGCTGGACCAGCGTGATGCGGGTCGCGAGCCACGGCAACGTGGTCCCGCCGCATGGCGCGGCGCCCCAGCCGATCGCGACGATCATCGCCCACGCGGTCGAGCACCGGGGCGTTCAGGACATCATCGTGTGCGGCCACGGCGGCTGTGAGGCCATGCGCGGCCTGCTGCTGCCATCGGATCTTGCGCCGAGCGAGGCCCACCGTGCCTGGTCGGCCCATGCCGCCGGGACCCGCGCCTTGCTGCGGGCCCACTACATGCACCTCGACGGGGAGGCGTTGTGGGATGTGGCCGTTCAGGAGCACGTGCTGCTCCAGCTCGAGCACCTCCTGACCCACCCCGTGGTGCGGGAGGCCGTGGATGAGGGGCGCGTCCGCATCCACGGCTGGCTCCACGACGAGCGACGCCAGACGCTCCTCGCCTACGACCCCACCCTCGAGCAGTTCGAGCCCCTGACCACCCCTTTGCCGCCCCGGCCCACGCAGCGCGGCGGCCTGCACCGAGACTGAAGGAGACCCCATGCAGACCCAGCACGCCCCCCATGAGGCACCCGGCTCCACCCTCACGACCGTGGCCGTGATCCCGGGCGACGGCATCGGCCCCGAGATCACCCGCGCCGTGGTGCGGGTGCTCGAGGCCACGGGTGCGCCTCTCGCCTGGGACTGGCGAGAGGCCGGCCTGTGTGCTCTGGCGCAGGCGCCCAACGGGCTGCCGGCCGAGACGCTGGAGGCGATCCGACGCCACCGCGTGGCGCTCAAGGGCCCCACCGCCACACCCTCGGGCAGCGGCCACAAGAGCGTCAACGTGACGATCCGCAAGGCCCTCGACCTCTACGCGAACGTGCGTCCCGTGCGCACGCTGCCGGGCGTGAAGACGCGCTATGACCACGTGGACCTCGTGATCGTGCGCGAGAACATCGAGGACACCTACGGCGGCATCGAGCATCGGCAGTCGCCTGAGGTGGTCCAGTGCCTCAAGGTCATCACCCGCCCCGGCTCGCTGGCCGCCGCGCGCTACGCCTTCGAGCTGGCCCGCACCTGGGGCCGCAAGCGCGTCACGTGCGTGCACAAGGCCAACATCCACAAGCTGTCCGACGGGCTGTTCCTGTCATGCTTCCAGGAGGTCGCGGCGGAGTACCCCGACATCCAGGCCGACGACATCCTCGTCGACAACGCCTGCATGCGGCTGGTCACCGCTCCGGAGCGCTTCGACGTGCTGCTGACGCCCAACCTGTACGGCGACATCCTGTCGGATCTCGCCGCGGGCCTCGTGGGCGGCCTGGGGGTGGCGCCTGCGGGCAACATAGGCGCCGACGTGGCGGTGTTCGAGGCGGTCCACGGCACGGCTCCGGACATTGCCGGTCAGGGGCTGGCGAATCCCACGGCGCTGCTGCTCTCCGGGGTTCAGATGCTGCGCTACCTCGGGCTGCACGGCCAGGCCGACCGCGTCGAGGCCGCCCTCAGGCAGGTGCTCGCGGACGGGGTCCGGACGCGGGACCTGGGTGGCACCGCGACCACCGAGGCCTTCGCGGAGGCCATCGTGGCCGCCCTGCCACCCGACGTCGAGGCGCCCGTCGGCCAGGCGGCAAGCCGGGTCGTGCCCCGGTCCGCGGCCCGGGAGGCGGCCGGGTCCGTGCGCTGGGAGGTGCGTGGCGTGGACGTCTTCGTCGAGCACCGCGGCGTGCCCGCCCTCCCGGAGCACGTGGGGCCATTCACGCTGGCGATGATCTCGAACCGTGGCACCAAGGTCTACCCGGGGCCAGCGCCCGACATCCTGCTGGTGGACTGGCATCGCTGCCGCTACCTGGCGGAGAGCGAGGTGTCCGAACAGGACGTTGTGAAGCTGCTCGGGGAGGTTGGTCAGCACTGCACGTGGATGCACGTGGAGAAGCTGCGTCACGCGGACGGCGCGCCCTGCTACAGCAAGGCGCAGGGGGAGTGACGATGGCCCCCACTTCCGACCGCGCGGCCGTGGTGCGGTCCGAGCCCGGCGTGGGCCCGTTCGCGGGCCGCACGGCGGTGATGGCCACCCGCCATGGCAAGGTCGCGTTGCTCGCGCCCCTGCTCTGGGAGGGCCTCGGCCTGCGGCTGGTTGGCGTCGATGACCTCGACACGGACGCCTTCGGCACCTTCACGGGCGAGGTCCCCCGCCCCGGTGACCAGCTTGAGACGGCCCGGGCCAAGGCCCAGGCGGCGTTGGAGCGAACCGGGGCTGACCTCGCGCTGGCAAGCGAGGGCAGCTTCGGCCCGCACCCGGCCGCCCCCTTCCTGGCGGCCAATCGCGAGGTGCTGCTGCTGCTCGACCGCACGGCCGACCTCGAGCTCGTTGCCACGGCCGTCTCGACGGTGACCAACTTCGCCCACGCCGTGGTCTCCACGCCGGAGGCCGCCCACGCGTTCGCCGAGCGGATCGGGTTCCCCACCCACGGCCTGATCCTGCGCGACGGGCCTGATCCGGCCACGGCCCGCGTCGTCACCCGAGGCATCACCACGCGGCAGGGCCTCGAGGAGGCCCTCGCGCGAGCCCTCCCGCGGGGCTTCGGCGAGGCCGTGTTGCTCGAGACCGACATGCGGGCTCACCTCAACCCGACGCGCCAGGTGGTGATCCGCCAGGCTGCGGAGGACCTGATCGCTCGGGCCTCCGCGCTGTGCGAGGTGTGCGGCACCCCGGGCTTTGCCCTCCAGGAGGTGGTGCCAGGCCTGCCTTGCGGCTGGTGCGGCCAGCCCACGCGCCAGCCCCTGGCAGAGGTCGTGGGCTGCCTGCGCTGTGAACACACCCGCCGGCGGCCGTTCCCCACGGGCGAGCGGACGGCCGACCCGGGGCGCTGTGATCTGTGCAACCCCTGACGCCAGCCCCGGTGGCCTGACGGGTCTGCCCTTCACCAGCGCCTCCCGTGCCACGGGGGGGCGCTGCTGGCCGCGGGGGACCCGACGAGCCTGCTCAGCCGAGCAGCAGGTCCTCCCGCGCGGCCGCCCAGAACTGGCTGAAGGAGGGCGCCAGCCGGCCGGGGTCCGGGGTGAAGCGGGGAGCGGGCGTGCAGGCCGCGAGGTGCGCCAGCCGCTCCCGGTAGCCGGGGTTCAGCGTCGCGGTGGCCGTGTGGGCGCCAGGGATGGGAAAGTGGGCCGCGTCGCCCAGCCACACCACGTCGCAGACCTCTGCCAGTCGGCCGAGCACGAAGCGCCAGCGTCGCTCGCTCCAGGGGAAGCGGGTGTGGAAGGGCAGGTGCAGCAGCCCCACCCGCCTGGCCCCGCCGGGGCGGGGCGCGGCCAGGTCCCAGGGGTGGATCAGCCGGCAGGCCTCCCCGGGTGCTGGCGGGCTGGCGCTTCCTGGGGGGGCCCACCACCCGGCGCCCCGGTCTTGCAGGGTGGCGGACAGCAGCGTCGGGGGAGGGGCCCCGAGCAGCGCAGGAGCCGGCGTGCCAGCGCGGCGCCCGGGCTCCGGGCCGACGTCGGGGGAGGTCCGCGCCAGCTCGCCGAGCACCTCGTAGCTCCGGTCGATCACCGTGCCCGGGCTGTGCCAGGCGGGAGGGGCATACCGGGCGACGTTGGCCGCGTTGAAGAGGTAAGGCTTGTGGGAGAAGGTGCCGGCCACCCACTGCCAGCTCAGGGCGTTGCTTGCCAGGTCGCCATCGAGCAGGTGCCCGTACATCCAGGCAGCCGAGGCCGCCCAGTGGACCTTGCGCACGTGCGTGAGGTACGAGGCAAGCCACATGCGGGCATGGTTGTGCAGCGTGCCCGTGGCGTGCAGGGTGCGCACCGCCACATCGACCGCCGGAACGCCGCTGCGAGCCTCCAGCACGTCGGCCGGCACCTCGGAGGCATAGCGGCCGGCGTACACCGGCGGCCGGAGGTCTGCCAGGATCCGCTCCCCCACGTGTCCCCAGACGTGATGCCAGTACTCACGCCAGCCCAGCTCCATGACCAGCTTGTCGGCCGGGGTGAGGTCGAAGCGGGGCGCGAGCTCGGCCAGCACCTCCCTGGCCGTGACGAACCCGTGCGTGATCCACGGCGACAGGCCCGTCACGCGTCCATCCAGGGCGTTGCGCGTGCGCGCGTAGGCCCGCGGGTCGATGCGCGCGACGCGGGCACGCCAGGCGGCGTCGCTCGGGGCCAGCGGCTCGAACAGGGGCAGCTGCATCAGCCAGCCTCGCGCCGGGCCGCAGGCGCCAGCGCCGCCTGCACCAGCTGGGCCGTTCGCCAGCCCGACAGCCACGCATCCTCGACGCGTGCCCCACGGCACCAGTCGCCGCAGGCCGCCAGCCCCAGGCCCGCGTCGAACAGGCCGTCCACCCCGAGGGGGGTGGTCACCCGCGCGTAGCGCCAGCGGTGCGCGCGCACATGGGTGGGTGGGGGCAAGGGCTGGCCGGCCACCTCCGCCAGGGCCGTGAGCAGGGCGGCCTCCACAAGCTCGGCCGGCGCCTCCAGGTGGGCCTCGGACCACGCCGCCGAGGCATGCAAGACCCAGCGCTCGCCGGGGGCCCGCCCCGCCTTCGCGCCCTCGCGCGCCGCCCAGGCCAGCACCGGGTGGGCGGCCTCCCAGGCGTCAGCGCCAAGCCTCAGCCCCTGCGCCCAGGCCGCCATCACGGCCCAGCACGGCGCCATGCGGGCCTCTGCCGCCCTGCTTGCCAGCGCGGGCGCCACCGGGGTGAGCAGGGTGACAGCCTGGGGCGCTGGCACGGCGACGACCACGGCATCGAAGGGCCCAGCCTCGCCGCCCGCCTCCAGGCCGAGTCGCCAGCCGTCCGGGTGGTGCGCGAGGGCCGCCACGCGGGTGCGCGGGTGAAGCGTCAACCCCACCGCCAGAGCTGCCGGCAGCGCGCTCATGCCAGGGGTGCCAACGAACTGCGCGAGCGCCTCGGATGACCGGCCGGGCCGCCGCAGCCGCCACGTCGTGCGCACGGCCCGACCGCTCAGCACCAGCTCGCTGACCCACGCCTCGAACTCAGGCTCGCGGGTGGTGACGAACTGGGCGCCGTGGTCGAAGTGGCCCGCCATCTCGTCCTGGCGGGTGCTGATCCGGCCGCCTGGCCCTCGGCCCTTGTCGAAGACCTCGACCGTGTGGCCGGCCGCCTGCAGGCGCTGCGCGCAGGACAACCCGGCGAGGCCGCCGCCCACGATGGCGACGCGTGGCGTGCTGTGGTCCACGATGACCTCCTGGCTGCACGGGAACCCCCTCACTGTACAGGACAAAACCTGTGCGTTCAAGCGTGGCAGCCAGGGCCTCCCGGGTCGGCCCTTCAGGCAAAAAAAACCGCCCGCAGGGCGGGCGGCTGGTCACGCGGAGGCCCGGAGGGCGCTACTTCACCTTGCGCAACGAGAAGCGACGCGCTTCCTCGAGCAGGCCGTCCAGGTAGCGGAAGGTCGAGCGGCGCTCGTCGGGCGTCTGCTCCCAGAAGGTGGGGTCCGACAGGAAGCTCGCGAAGATGCGGCGGGCGTTGGCCTCGTCCACCAGACGGCGCTCCTCCGGGGTGGCCGGGTGGCGCCCGTGCTGGGGCGAGGGGATGGCCGGGGGCGGCGGCGCCGTGACGGGCAGGTAGCCCGCAGCCACGAGCAGCTCATCGGCGTCGACCTCGAGGGCCGATGCCAGCCGGATGACATCCTCGCGATCCGGCGCATTGCGAGCCCCCCGCTCGATGCGGCAGAGGTGAGAGTAGGTGAACGGACCCCGGGCCTCCATCTCGCGGAGCGTCAGCCCCGCCTCCTCGCGGTACTGACGCAACAAGGCCCCGAAGCGGGTCTGGAAGGGCGGTGGGTTGCCTCTGCGGCGGGTTTGTTTGGTGGGTGGCATGCCAAAGAGTCTAACAGGAACCAACAGCCGGTGAAACACTTCTCTCCTTGCTTTGCGGCATTCCGCACGGCTCTGGATGTCGGTCTAAGCTCGGTTTTTGGGCGTGAGGTTCGGCAACGCGCGGGCCGCTTGACGGCGACCCTGACGCGCCAGGGGGAAGGGCGGCCGCGCCCCCTCTCGGTGGCGAGAAGCGCTCTCCCACCAGCGGCTGGCGCCACGAGGTGGGTCCATGGGGGGCCCTGACACGAGGCGCCTCGCGCCAGAGGCCCTGGGTTGGTGCCGGGGTGATGGGATGCCGAGGTGTGCCTCACGGCGCTGGTGGGGCGCTGCCGCTTGCCGAATGCCCCTGATGAACGCCAGCAGACGCTGTGGGGGGGGGGGCGCCGCGGCACCCGGTCGCGGCCGCGGGCACTGGTGAGGCCCGGCATGTTTACGGTGTGAATATTTGTAAATAAACCCGGTTCAGGCGTCGAAGTAGTAGCCGCGGCGCCCCATCGTCCTGATCCGGGTCGGTTGCTTGGGGTCTGGCTCAAGCTTCCCGCGCAGGTTCCGGATGTGGGCATGGACGGCATCGACGGTTCGGACCTGACCCTTGTGGGCGAACAGCACCGTCTCCGCGAGGGCCTCCGCCGAGAAGACCTCGCCCGGGTGTTGCATCAGGTGGGTCAGCAACGCGGTCTCGAGGCGCGTCAGGGTGATGTCCGTGCCGTTCACCACCACCGTGAAGCGAGCCGGGGCCAGGCGGAAGCTGGCCGGGCCCAGCTCGGTCGGCACGCCCTCTCCCTCCCGACTGGTCAGGCGCAGGAAGGCCCGGATCTTGTAGATGAGCTCCAGCGGGTCGAAGGGCTTGACGAGGTAGCCGTCGAAGCCGGCGTTGTACGCCTCGTACTTGTCGACGGTCTGGTCCCGCGCCGTCAGCGCGAGGATCGGCAGGTGGGCGGCCTCGGGGGCCTCACGGAGCGAGCGGCAGAGGCTGAGGCCATCCTCGTCGGGAAGCATCAGGTCCAGGATGAGGAGCTCCGGGTAGCCCCCGACTTGCCAGGCATCCCGGGCGTGCTGGACGGTCTCGTGGGCCGTGACCTCGAAGCCCTCGTGGACCAGCAAGAAGGTCACGAGACGTCTGATGGCCGGATCATCCTCGATGATGGCGATGTGGTGGCCCATCGGGCTGCTCCTTCCTGACCCCACTGTACCACCTGGCCCTGGGGGCGCTTCAACCCGGCCTGATGGGGGCCGGTGTGCGTCCTCGGGCAAGCGGCCCGGGCTGGCGCCGGCCAGGCCCCTTGCGGCTGGCCGGCCTGAATGGTAGGATTTCTTAATATAGGTTTATTCTGTTTTTAACAAAGGCCCCACGCCATGCGCCCGCTCGTGCCCCTTTGTGCGCTCCTTCTCAGCGCCTGTGCCGTTCCGCCCATCGGGCCTGGGCCCGTCACGCGGCCCGGCGGCCTCTCGCGGACTGCGGCGCGGGCCTCCCAGGAGCTGATCGTGGGGTTCAAGGCCGGCCGGCAGCCCCAGGCCTTGCTGCAGCGCCTGGGCACCCGGGCGGTGCGACGCCTCGAGGCTCTCGAGGCCGTGGTGTTCACCGCGCCGGACCGTGACGCTGCGGTGGCCGCGCTCCGGCGGGATCCGGCGGTGCGCTGGGCCGAGCCGAATGGCGTGGTGAAGCTGCCCCCGCTGACACGGGAGGCGCCACGTCTGCCGCTGGGCGTCGCGACGGGGGGTGACCCCCTGCTCGCGCAGCAATGGGCCCTGCAGCGGCTCGAGGCGCCCGCGGCCTGGGCCGTGACGAAGGGGAGCCCGGCCGTCACCGTCGCCGTGGTCGACACGGGCATCTACTACAAGCACCCGGAGTTTGCTGATCGCGTGGCCCCTGGCTTCGATTTCATCAACCGGGACTACGACGCGCGCGACGACATGATGCATGGCACCCACTGCGCTGGCATCATCGGGGCGGGCCTGGACGATGGCCACGGGGTGGCAGGCGTGGCCCCCGCCGTGCACCTGCTCGCCGTGAAGGTGATGGACCAGGTGGGCGAGGGCACGTGGGCCAACATCGCGGACGGCATCGTGTATGCCACCCAGGCCGGCGCCCCGATCATGAACCTGAGTCTCGGCGCGCCCAACGCCTCGTACACCCTGAAGCAGGCCGTGGCGTACGCCGTGAAGGCCGGCGTGCTGGTGGTGGCTGCGATGGGCAACGAGAACACCGACACGCCGTCCTACCCGGCCGCCTACCCGGGCGTGCTGGCCGTCGGCGCCACCAAGGCCGACGACACCAAGGCCGGCTTCTCCAACGAGGGGGCCCACCTCTCCGTGGTGGCCCCGGGCCACCGCATCCTGTCGACCGTGCTCTACGGCAAGTACGAGGCCGTCTCCGGCACCTCCATGGCGGCCCCCCACGTGGCCGGCCTGGCGGCCCTGGTGAAGGCTCAGCACCCGGACTGGACGGCAGCCCGCATCAAGGCCCACCTCGAGGCCACGGCGGACGACCTCGGCGAGCCTGGCTTCGACCCCCGCTTCGGGCACGGCCGCATCAACGCGCGCCGCGCCCTCACCTCCGGGCGACGCTGAGGGCGAGGCTGCCGCTACTGACCGCCGTGCCTGCGGACCAGCGCCTCCATCGCCTGCAAGGCACGGGTCTGCGCCGCGACCTCGCCCGTCAGGTGGCTGATGGTGGTGGTCGCCCGCTCCGCTGACTCCGAGTAGGCCCGGACGGTGGCCAGGGTGTTGGCGTGGCGCGCGTCCTGGAGCAGCTTGTAGCCCACCACGGCGTGTTGCTCGAGGGAACGTCGGTTGGTCGTGGGGTCGATGCGTTGCAGCACGGCCATGTTGGCCTTGATCCTGTTGGCCCGGCTGTGGTTGGTCAGCCAGCCGAGGCCGTACCCCACGGCGAGGCCGGCGGCCCCGATGCCCAGCGCGATGGGCAGCGCCAGGCCGCCTGCGAGCGCGGCGAGCGCGCCGGCCGTCACGCCGAGCCCACCGCCGAGGCCGAGCTTGAGGGCGTGGGTGGGGGAGGCGAGCCGCGCCTCGGCCCTCCCCACCGCCTCCCGCGCCCGCTCCACGGGCAGCTCCCGCACGATGCGGCCCTGCTCCTCGATCCGGGCCGCCGCCTCCCGGAGGCTGCCGTCCAACCCCCGCAGGCGGGCCTGGGGCTCCGCGGGCACCTCGATGCGTTCGAAGCGCTGCAGGGCCTGGAACAGGTCCCGTGCCCGGTCCCGCCGCGAGCCCGTGTTCCAGTGGCTCGACCAGAGCACGCGGCTGAGCTCCTCGTGGATGGCGCGCAACTCGGGGTCGGGGGCGTTGCGCGTGAGGTCTCGCATCGTCTCGCCCTTGACGCGCAGGTAGGCGGCGAGCTCGTCATACCTCACGCCCCGGACCATCACCCACCGCTGCCCCTGCGAGTCGGGCTCGGACAGGAACATGTGATCCTTCAGCGTCATGCCTTCGCGGTAGCGGACCCGTTCCCCCGTGAGGGGGTCCTTGTACGGGGCCGTGTACGTGAACTCGGGCCCGGGCTGGTCGGGGTTGTACAGGCTCCAGCTCGAGGGGGCGATCCGCCGCACCTCCTCCAGCATCTGCAGGCCGGGAATGATGGGGAAGCTCCACGGGGTGCTCGGCTCGAGCATGCCCCGCACGAAGGTGGCCCAGCCGTTCTCCAGGGTCACGTTGCCCTGGCCGGAGAGCCTCACCTGGTCTGCCCGAAGGGCATGGGTCAGCTCACCCACGGTCATGGCCTCGCCCTGCTCGCCGCCCGCGTTCACGGCAGCCACCGCCTCGGCGGCGAGCTGGCTCACGCCGGCCTCGCGAAGCTCCGAAGGGCTCACGACGCCGTCGCGGTCCCGGTCGAGGGCCTTCGCGACGAGCGAGCGGTCGATCAGTTCACGGGGCGAGTTGATGTCGGGCACGGCGCAACCTCGGACGCGGAGCTCGGTCAGCGACCCTCCGTCGCTGCCTGCCCCTGATCAGATCCCCACCGAGCCCGTCGTCTAAACCAGCGTCAGGCGGGGTCGCCGTCGTCCGGCACGGCCTCGCACGCCAGCACCGTCACGGAGCTGCCGAGCTGGTTGCCCAGCGCCGCCTCCATGGCCTCGATCAGGCGCCAGAGCTCGGCCTGCACGAGCTTGCGGGCCCGAACCTCGTCGTCCGGGCCCTCGAAGCGGGTCTCGATCAGGGCGTCGAGCTTCCAGCGCATGGCGGGGCCGGTCAGCCCTCCTCGTCGCCGCCGAACACCCCCCCGAGCAGCGCCCCCGCGCCGCCGAGCAGGGCGCCACCGACGGCCGTCCCTGGGCCCGCCGGTGCCACCGCAGCAGCCCCCTCCTGCTTCGGCAGGAGGCTGTACAGCCAGCCCGAGAAGGCCGTCGGGTTGCGCGTTTGCAGCCAGACCGTGCCAGGCCCCGTGAACTTCATCACCAGCCCCTCCCCCGTCGTCACCGAGTTCAGGCCCCGCTTGAGGATGTTGCCCTGCTCCGACGCCATTCCAACGTCCATCGCCATGCCCTCCTCGTAGGCCACCAGGTGCCCCGAGTCGACGGTGTAGCGCTCGCCGGGCTGCAGCTTCCGTTCGTGCACGGCCCCGAAGGCCGTCAGGAACGCGACGCCGCGCCCTGAGACCTTCAGGAAAAACAGGCTCTCGCCGCCCACGAAGTTCTTGAGGCCCGCCCCGAGGTCGATCTTGGTGTCGATGTCGACCGTCATCTCGCTCGCGAGGTAGGAGCCGCCCTGCACCAGCAGGCTGCGGCCCTCGAGCGGCAGCGCGATGATGTCGCCCGGGGTGCTCGGGGCCAGCGTGACCTCGCCGGGAGCCTGCTCGGCCCGCACCGTCGTCACGAAGAAGCTCTCGCCGCCGAGCACCTTGCGCTTCAGGGCGCCGAAGGCGGAGCTGAGCAGCCCCTTGGGCTCGCTGCCGCTGTTCATCTTGGCCTCGAGCACCAGCTCCGAGGACATGCTCACCATCGCCCCCGACTCGCAGCGGAGTTCCTCTCCGCGCTCGAGCTGCACAATGGCCAGGGAGTAGGACGGTTGGTAGGCGATCTCGTAGCGCAAGGCGGACTCCTCTTGGTTGCGGCAGACCTGGTCATTCTAGGGTTCGGGGGGGTGGGGCGCAACCGGCCTCCCCGCCGCCAGGTCACCGGAAGCAGGCGGTGGGCTCGGCCGGTGCGGCACGCCCGCTCACCGGCCGCAGGCGCAGCCCCCCCCCGATGGCCTGGGCCCGCCACCCGGGCAGCGGCACGCCGTGCAGGACGCTCCAGGGGTGGCGGCGCAGCGGCAGCGTGAGCGTGGGCAGGTCGTCGCCGGGCTCGACCTGCAGCCGGTACGAGGCCTCGGGGAAGCGCAGGCCGATCGCCAGGCCCGCCGCGTGAAGCCGGGCGTAGCGCTCGGGAACCACGGCGCCCCCCTCCAAGGCAGCGGTCAACCCGGCCAGAAAGGCGCGCAGCACCTCGCCCTCGGCCTCGTCTCGCAGCAGCGGGGAGGCCGCCAGAGCTGAGAAGCCCAGCCCCACGCGCACCTTGCGGACGGCCTCCGCCACCTGTTCGCTCGGGGCGGGGGCCGTCGCCAGGCTGGCCGGCGCCCAGACCACCAGGGCCATCCAGGGCAGCCATCCAGGGAGCCAATGCGCGCCCAAGCTTTAGCCCCCCTGAAGGCGCTTGCGCATCGCCTGGTAGGCCTCCCAGGCGGTGGGGCCCGCGCCGCTCACGCGCTCGTCGGCCACCTCCTCGAGCCGCTCGGCGAGGTGCCGCTCCAGCCGGGGTGGCTTGCGCTGCAGCGGCGGCGGCGAGGGGCGCGCGCCCTGCCGGGTGAACCGGTCGTTGGGTGCGCGGCCCGCCAGGTGCGCGGGGAGCTCGCCCTCGGCCGCGAGGGGCGGCCCGGGCGGCTGCGGGTGGCGCCTCACCTCCAGGCGGTCCCTCACCTCCCCCAGCGCAGCCCGCAGGTGGGGCTCCAGCTCATCGTCGGTCATGGCTCCTCCCGGCCCGGGGTGGCCTCCAGCCCGTAGATCGCCAGGTAGCGAGCGACGCGTGCCGCCAGGGTGGGCAGCGGGGCGACGGCCTCGCACACCCAGTCGGGCTGGTAGCTCCGGCACACCGCCGGCCGGGCCTCATAGATCGTGCACAGGCAGTCCGCCCCGAGGTGACGACAGCGCTCCCCGAGCGCCTTGCCCAGCGTGCTGATGTCCGGCGCCACGCAACACGCCCCGCAAGCCAGGCAGACCTGCCCGTCGGCGCTCAAGGCTCCCCCTCGATGCGCTGGAGCTGCCCGCCACCGGCAGGCGAGGGGGGCTCCTCGAGGGGCAAAGCCTCCTGGGGAGCCAGGGGGGGCTCCTCCGGGGGCAGCGGCTCGGCCAGCGGAGAGCCCTGCAAGACGGGGGCCTCGGATGGGCCTTGCGGCGCTGCGGGCGTGGCCGTCGCGGGGGCCAGCTCCACCGGCAGGCTGCCGGGGGGATCCGCCGCGGCGCTCGCCGTCGCGGCCGGGTCCGGGTCCGCTGGCATGGCGAGCGCTCGCACCGGCAGGCCGCGGTGAGCGGCGCGCATGAACCGGGCCCAGAGCGGCGCCGCCAGCTGTCCCCCGGTGGCCGTGCGGCCCAGGCGTGAGTTGTCGTCGTTGCCCAGCCACACCACGCAGGCCAGGTCCGGGGTGTAGCCCGCGAACCAGGTGTCCCGGTTCTCGCTCGTGGTGCCGGTCTTTCCGCCGGCCGGGCGACCGATGTTGGCCCCCCTCCCCGTGCCGTGGGTCACGACGCCCGCGAGGCAGCGGTGCAGGGCGGCGACGGCCTCGGCCGGGAAGACCGACGCGCCGCTGGTCACCGTCTGCTCGATCAGCTGCCCGGACTGGTCCTCCACCCGCGCGATCAGGTGTGGCTCCGCGTAGGTGCCGTCCGCTGCCAGCGTCGCGTAGGCCCCTGCGAGCTCCAACGGCGTCACCTCCGCCGAGCCGAGGGCCACCGACAGCTCGGGCGGGAGCGGGCTGGTGATGCCGGCCAGCCGCGCCGTCTTGACGACCTCGTCGATGCCCACCTGGTAGGCCACGCGGACCGCCGGCACGTTGTAGGAGAAGGCCAGCGCCTGCTCGTAGGTCACGCTGCCGTGGAAGCGGTGGTCGTAGTTCTGGGGCTTGTAGCCGTCGAAGTTGGCCGGGGCGTCCTCCACCGAGGTGGTGGGGCCGAAGCCCTTGATGAAGGCCGTGAGGTACACGAAGGGCTTGAAGGTGGAGCCCGGCTGGCGGTGGGCCTGCACGGCCCGGTTGAACTGGCTCGCGTCATAGTTCGTGCCGCCCACGAGCGCCCGGACGGCCCCTGTGCCGGGCTCCACCGCCACCAGTGCGCCCTGTCCGACCTTGAAGCCCCGGGCGCCGGCCACGCCGGCACGGACGAGCCGCTCGGCCTCCTCCTGCAAGCGCAGGTCCATCGTGGTGTGGATGCGCAGGGCTCCTCGCTCCACCAGGTCGCGCCCGAGGCGCTCTGTGAGGAGGCTGAGCACGTGGCTGGTGAAGTAGGGGGCGCGGTAGGCGTAGTCCGGGGTGTTGGCGAACCGCAGCTTGCGGGCGGCTGCCTGCCGGGCCTCGGCGACATCGACGTACCGCGCGTCGACCATCCGCCGGAGCACCACCTTGCGCCACTGCTCCGCCACCGCCGGGTTGCGGTACGGGGAGCGGTACTCCGGGGCTGGCAACAGCGCAGCGAGCTGCGCCGCCTCGGCGACCTCGAGATCCCGCGCTTTCTTGCCGAAGTACTTGTGGGCGGCAGACTCGACCCCGTAGGCGCCATGACCGAAGTACACCTGGTTGAGATACATCTCGAGGATCTTGCGCTTGGGGAGCGTGCGCTCGAGCTGCAGGGCCAGCCACATGTCGGCCACCTTGCGGCTCAGGGTGCGATCCGCGTTCAGGAACAGGTTCTTGGCAAGCTGCTGGGTGATGGTGCTGCCGCCGCCGCGCTCACCCCGCGTGAACAGGGCGCGGGCGAGGCCGCGTGGGTCGAGCCCGGGGTGGTCGTAGAAGCGGATGTCCTCGGCGGCGACCACGGCCTGCTGGAGGCACGGGGCGATCTCCTCGAGGGGCACGATCTCCCGGTTTTCACCGTTTTGCAGGCTGGCGACCACCCGCCCGTGGCGGTCAAAGACGGTCGTCACGCCCGTGGGGCGAGCCGCCAGGAGGCGCTCCACCGGGGGGATGTGCCACACCATGAACCCCACGCCCGTCGCCAGGCCGGCCGCGCTGGTGACGCCGAGCACTGTCGCTGCCGTGAGCCAGCGCCTCAGCGCGGAGCGGCTGCGGCGCGAGGGTGGCTGTCGTCGACGGGCGTGGCGGGGCATCGGGCTCGGGGCTGGCGCAGGCGAGCGGCGCGGGGGCAGGGCCCGCCATTATACCCGATGCAGGTCTCCCAGGCGGGCGTCGGCCAGGCCGCTGGCCGGGGCCAGGGCGACCGATCACGGATCACCGATCGGCGCGACGGAACCGGGTATGGATCGAGGCAGGCTTGCGGATCATGAGGACACCCTGGATTCTTCGTCACGCGGCGCCCGTCGTCGCCCTCCTCGCCATCGCCCTGGCCGCCGCACCCACGGCGGCGGCGGAGGCGCCCTTGTGCGTGATGTGCGGCAAGGAGATCGGTCCGGGCCGGTACGTGCAGGACCAGTGGCGGGCCAACTTCCACCTGCACCACCAGAACGCGCCGCGGTG
>JAYKHL010000127.1:0-3104 GCA_035284865.1 Candidatus Sericytochromatia bacterium
GGGGCGCCGCCTGGCCGGGGAAGGTCCCCACCGCAGCGGGGGCATCGCCGGGCGAGAGTCGCAACAGGTTGACGGTGTTGCCCGCGCCAGCGGAGGGTGCTGGCCTCACGAGCGCGTACAGGCTGGCCCCCCGGGCCTCGATGGCGCTGAACACCTGGCTGCCCAGGCCCGTGTAGGTGGTCACGGCGCCCCCGCCGGTGGAAACCCGACGCAGGTCGCCCCCCCCCGCGGCCTGGGTGGTGACGTACACCGTGTACACGCCGCTCCCCTCGTCGGCCACCGCGAGGTCTGTCAGGGGGGGCAGGCCGGCAGCCACCAGGGAGCGGTTGGTTGGCGAGGCCGGGTCAACGCTGATGATGGCCCCGTCGTGGCCCGTGCCGCGATCCGCCACGTAGAGGCGCCCGTCGCCCCCGAGCCGGATGGCCGAGGGCCACTGCAGGCCCTCCAGGAGTGTGGCGCTGGCGCTCAGGTCGGTGAGGTCATACCTGCGCACGCGTCCGGCTTGTCCGCCAGGGCCGCCTTCCGCCACGTAGAGCGTGCTGGTGTCGTTGTCGAGGGCCAGGTCCGTGACCCGGTCGAGCCCCCCGATCAGCGGGGCATCCTGGAGAACCGTCACCGGGGTGGACAGCGCATCCAGGGCCACCTTGCGGACCTCCCCGGGGCCCGCGTAGTACACGTATGCCATGGAACCCAGATCCTGCAGGACGAAGCGATGAGCCGGCGAGGCCACGAGCGCGGTGCCCTGGCCGTTTCGCAGGATGCCGAGGGGCGGCCGGGGCTCGGGGTAGCCAGCCAGGGCCGCCGGGGAAGGGTCGAAGGCCGGAGAGGCCTGGCTGTCGGTGTCCGCATAGAGGAGTTGCCCCTGCAGATAGAGCGCCTCCGCCGGCTGGGCGCCAGCGGGCAACGGCACGTCGGTCGCAGCCCCCGTGAAGGCCTTCGTGACCACCTCGCTGGTGTTCAGGGTGAGGTTGACGGTGGGCACGGCAGGCGTCCCGCCGCCCCCGGAGCCGCCCCCGGAGCCGCCCCCGGAACCGCCTCCCCCCGTCGCGGCCGCGGGCGTCGGCGTGGGAGTGGGCGTCGGGGAAACCGTCGCGGCCGCTGTGGGCCCGGGCGTCGGCACGACCCCCGCGGCGGCCGTGGCGACCGGTAGTTCCTCCACCCAGGTGTCGGTCGCGAGGGCCGGCGGGGGGCTGACCCGGGTCTCGGCGGCCGCCGTGGTGGCGGCCTCCGTCAACAGCGTGAGCACCTCCTCGGCCACCTGCCGGAGCGGCGAGTCGGGGGCCGTGATGGCCGCCACCACCTCCGGCTGCAGCGGCACCTCCCCTTCGGGCCGCGCCGCGGTCAACAACAGGTCGAGGAACCGGGCCAGCACCTTCTCCTCGGTGGGCGTGAGGGCCCCCAGCTCGGGCACCCCACCCGCGGGCCGCTCCCCCCGCGTGCCGTCGGCCACCAGCTTCACGAGGGTCGCCTCGGCTGCGGCCTGGGCCTTCTCGTAGGCGGCCAGCAGGGCCGGCAGGGCGTTCAGCACGATGGCCTTGGTCTCCGGCAGCGTCAGCCGGGCCGCCAGCGCCTTGAACCGCTTGAGGAAGGCCGCCAGCGCCAGCGTCGTCACGGGGTTGACGACCACAAAGCCCTGCGAGGCGGCGGTCCCGGCCTGCTGCAGCCGCCGGGCCCGCGCCGCCGGCGCCCCCGCGAAGGCCAGCGCGAGCAGCGTCTTGCCCTCCCGCCCCGCCGCGACCCGCAGCGGGGTGCCGGCCGGCGGCCGAGGCTCCAGGCACACGTTGAAGCCCCCGTCGGCTCCCGTCACGCCCATCCCGACCAGCCGGTCGTCATCGATGCGCCGCACCGTGACGGCGGCGGCCGCGAAGGGGAGGGCCCCCAGGCTGGCCCGGCCAGCCAGCATCTCGGTGTGGGCGTCCGGCGCCACCGCTGGGCCGGCCGCCGCCGGCTGCACCGGGGGGGGCGGCGCCTGACAAGCCACCAGCCAGAGGGCCGCCGCGAGGGCGCAAGTCCGGGCCCGGGGTCGGTCCGATCGCAGGGCTCGCACGGTGAGTCACACCTCCAGTCGCTCGCCTCCAGTTCCTACCCAGGCACCTGCCGCGCGTATCCCGGCGGCCTCCACCCTGATTCCGGGTAAGGCGTGGCGCGGCATCAGGACCCGGGCCCTGTCCGCAACAAGCCAGGGTGAGTCGGGTAAAGTGGAGCAGACCCCCGAGGCCCGTGGGCCTCTGCAGCATGGAGCCTTGCTTGATGACGTCGCTGCCCCGTCGTTCCCTCGCCGCCCTGATCTGTCTGGGGCTGGCGGCTTGCCAGAACACCGCCGCCCCCCCGTCCACGGCCCAGAGCCCGGCCACCGGCACCAGGGGGTCGACGCAGGCCCCGGCGGGGTCGGGGGTGATCCGGGGCGTGGTGAAGGTGGGCTCGGGCGAGATCCTCGCCGCCGGAGGCCAGAACCTGCGGCTGCTGCAGGCCGGCGCGGCAGGGGGCACGGTGTATGCCCGGGGCGACCTGGGGACGTACGAGACGCCGGTCGGCCCGGACGGGACCTTCGAGGTGGTGGTCAAGGGCGGCGGGGCGTACACGCTCGAGGGCGTGGTGCCGGATGGCAAGGGCGGGATGACGCGCGCCGTGCTGCCGACGCCGGTGATGGTGCCGCTGGCGGAGGACCCGCCGATCGTGGACGCGGCGAGCCTGGTGACGCGGCAGACGGGCTCCATCCAGGGGCTGATCGAGCTGCAGGGCGCCGCGGAGGGCGAGACGCCGGAGGGGGCCGACGTGTTCCTGACGGGCGGCACGTCGGTGGTGGGCAAGGCTGGCGAGACGGGCCGCTTCGCGCTGACGAACGTGGCCGAGGGCACGTGGAACGTGGTGGTGTCGAAGCCTGGCTACCAGCGGCAGGTGGTGAAGGGCGTGGTGGTGCGCCCCGGGCGGCCTGCGCTGCTGGACGCGCCGGTGGTGCTGGTGCGGGAGACGGCGACCCAGTCGGGGGTGACGGGGAGCGTCCAGAGCAGCGACGGCAAGGCGATCATCGGGGCGAGCGTGACGCTGTACCCGAAGGACCGGCAGGCGCTGGCGGGGGCGGACGTGGGGCTGGAGAGCTTCAC
>JAYKHL010000128.1:0-12968 GCA_035284865.1 Candidatus Sericytochromatia bacterium
GGGGTGGGGGGCTTCCCCAAGGGACGCATCATCGAGGTGTACGGGCCGGAGTCCGGCGGCAAGACCACGGTCGCCCTGCACGCCGTCGCCGAGGTGCAGAAGAGCGGCGGCATCGCGGCCTTCGTGGACGCTGAGCACGCCCTCGATCCCGCCTACGCCCGCTCCTTGGGCGTCGACATCGACAACCTGCTCGTCAGCCAGCCCGACACGGGTGAGCAGGCCCTCGAAATCACCGAGGCGCTGGTGCGCTCTGGCGCCGTGGAGCTGGTCGTGGTCGACTCCGTTGCCGCGCTCGTGCCGAAGGCCGAGATCGAGGGCGAGATGGGCGACAGCCACGTCGGCCTTCAGGCCCGGCTGATGAGCCAGGCGCTCCGGAAGCTGACGGCTGCCATCGGGCGCAGCCAGTGCACCGTGATCTTCATCAACCAGATCCGCGAGAAGATTGGCGTGATGTTCGGCAACCCTGAGACCACCACGGGCGGGCGGGCGCTCCGCTTCTACGCCAGCGTGCGGCTGGAGGTGCGACGCGTCGAGACCCTCAAGAAGGATGGCTCGGAGATCGGCAACCGCGTCAAGGTCAAGGTCGTCAAGAACAAGGTTTCCCCCCCGTTCCGGGTGGCGGAGTTCGACATCCTGTTCGGCCGGGGCATCAACCGAATGGGCTGCATCCTCGACGTGGCGGTCGATCAGGGCATCGTGCAGAAGAGTGGCGCGTGGTTCGCGTACAGCGACAACAAGATCGGTCAGGGTCGAGACAACACCGTGGCGTTCCTCGACGGCAACCCGGCGATCGCCGGTGAGATCGAGGGGCTGGTGCGTCGCAAGCTCGCGCTGATCCAGCAGGAGCAAGCCGGCCAGCTGACGGGTGCGGCCGAGGCCGAGGAGCTCGACGACGAGGCCCTGCTCGAGGACGAAGAGGCCTGAGGGAAGAGCCACCAGGGCCGTCAACCTGAAGCAGGTTGACGGCCTTTTTCACGTCCCCGACGTTCATCCGCCAGCGCCCGCTCGATGGCCTTGATGGCAATGGCAGCCTGGCCACCCGCCGCCGCCAGGCTGGAGGCCAGGGGGTTGCAGACGTCGCCGGCCGCCCAGACCTGCGGCAGGGAGGTCCGTTGCTGTGCATCGACCCGCACGTAGCCAGCCTCGTCCACGGCGAGCAGGCCTGAAAACGGCCCCAGGGCAGGCGCGATGCCAACCTTGACGACCACGGCCGTGACGGCCAGGTGCTCGGGCCCAGCCGGCCCGGCCACCGCCAGCGCCATCACGGCGTCCTTCCCGAGCACCGCCGTCACCCGCGTCTCGAGGCGCACCTCGATGCGGGGATGGGCGGCGATGGCAGCCTGAAAGGCCGGTCGCCCCCGAAAGGCGACTCCCCGGTGGAGCAGGCAAACGCGGGGGCACACCTCCGCCAGGATCAGCGCATTCTCGAGGGCTGCGTCGCCTCCGCCGACGACGGCAACAGCCTGACCCCGCAGGGCCTGCAGGTCCCGCGTGGCAGAGTCGCTGACGCCAGCGCCTCTCAGCCGCTCCTCCCCCTCCACCCCCAGCCGCCGCGGCCGGGCCCCCGTGGCCAGCACCACCGCAGCAGGCTCGAGCACCTCGCCCGTCGACAGCCCCACCCGGGTGCCCTCATCACGCACCTCCACCAGAGCGACCTCCGGCTCTGGTGCCAGCCCCTGAGCGGCAAGGTGGGCCTGCAGTTGAGCCAGGAAGGCCCGCCCGTTCGGCGCGGGAAGCCCCGCATAGTCCGGAATGGAGCCGTGGATGCGCACCAGCTGTCCGCCCACCGTCGGGCTGGCCTCGATCCACCGCAACGGCAGCTGCACCCGCTGGCACCACAAGGCCGCGGAGATCCCGGCCATCCCCGCCCCCACGATCAGCACGGGGCTGCCTGAGGTTCCTGCCACGGCCACTCAGGCGCTTGCGGGTGCGCCGGCCAGGACCGCAGCCCAGACCTCCGCGATGGCCTCGAGCCTGGCGAGGGCAACCTCACTGGCCGCCACCATGTGCTGCTGATCGAGGTAGAGCACCCCCAGCAAGGCCTCACCTTGCTGCACGGGAACCACAAAGACCGACCGCATCCCCAACGCGCGCACGCTGCCGCGGTCGCGGAAGTCCTCCTCCTGCTGGACGTCGCACACGAACGTGGCCTTGCGTTGCACCACCGCGCGGCGCGTGACGCCCTTGGTGTACATCTGCCACTCGTCCTCGAGGGGCACGCCCCCGGCACCATAGGCCCCATCGCAGACCAGCCGCCCGCCGCCATCAGGCTGGCGCAGCCACAACATCCGCTCCGCACCGGTGACGGCGAGGGCCTCCGCTGCCACGCAGGAGAGCCGGCTGGCGAGATCTTGCACATGCAGCACCTTCAGGGCCGCTGCCAGGCCGGCCTGCCTCGCCTCGGCCGCCGTGGCGGCCAGCTCCTGGGCCTCCCGTTGCCCGAACAAGATGCCCGTCTGGCGGGCGAGCGTCCCGAGGGTCGACAGCCTGCGCGCGGAGGGCGCCCCCTGGGCGGCGCTGAACCGGACCACAAGGACCTCGGCGCGCCCCTCCCCCACGGGCACACCGGCCAGGTGCCGGGGAGGCTGGCCTGGCACCGTGTGCTGCGTCGTCTGACGCTCCTCGCCAGCGGCGAGGACCTCCCGCGCGAAGTCACCGACGAACTCGTCCTGCTGGTTGCTGGCGCTGCCGCTGGCCACGATGCGCCGCACCGAGTCCGCGTCGCACAGCACCAGGAAGGCGGCCTCTGGCTCGAGCAGCTCGCTGGCCCCCTGCACGGCCTCGGCCATCAGGGCCTCCCGGGTCAACTGGGCCGTCAAGCGGAGCAACCACCCGGACAGCCCCGCCTCGTCCCCCCCCTCGAGGGGGGCCTCCGCGAGCGCGAGGTCTCGAGCGGCCACGCTCAGGGCAGCGTCCCGGCCAGCCTCTGGCAGCCGGGCCACCCAGGACGCGAGTTGGGCGCGCGCCTCCCGCGCCGTCGTCTGATCGCCTCCGGGCAGCCGGCTCTGCACGAGTGAGGCCTGCAGCCTCAGCAAGAACGCGCCGGCCTGCCTCCCGGCCTCGAGCGCTGCCGCGGCGAAGCGCGCCGCGGCCGGGCGGCTGCCCACGCTCTCCGCCACCAGGGCTCGAAGAAGGGCAACCTCTCCTGCCAGCTGCCGCAGCCCCTCGAGCTGAGCCAGCCGGGCCGCGCGTTGAAGGTGCCGCTCGGCCTGGTCGAACCAGCCGAGCCGGAGGGCTGCAGCCCCGGCCCAGAAGTCGCGGTGGGCCGTCTGGCCGGGCACGGCAGGGGCCTCCGCCGGCTCAGCGGAGACGCGCTGCAGCAAGGCCTCAGGCTGGAGCGTGGCCTCGAGGCCGGCCTGCACCCGGGCCATCCGAGCAGCCTGCTCGTCGTGGTCCGAGGCATCCCCGCTGGCCTGGCGTTCGGCGACCAGCGCCGCGGCCAGCTCGAGCTGCCCCGTCAGCAAGGCAGCCTCAGCCTGGAGGGCCAGGATCTGCGAGGCCAGGTAACGGTTCTTGATCTCCCGCGCCAGGTCCAGGCCGGCCTGAAGCTGCGCGAGACCTTCGTCCGGCTGCCCTTGATGCACGGCGATGAGCCCCCCGAGGGCCACGGCGAAGCCCTCGGGAAACCGCCGCCCCTGAGGCCGCGCCAGCGCCAGGGCCCTGTCGGCGTGACGCTTGCCCCCGCCGGTGTCCCCAAGCTCCAGCGCCGTCGCCGCCAGGTTCAGGTGCGCAAAGGTGGCCTCGGTGGGCAGCGCCAGGCGGTCGCACAGCACGAGGTACTCCGCGAAGCGGCTCTGCGCTGCCCGGAAGTCGCCGACCGCCATCAGCGCATTGCCGAGGTTGCTCAGCGCGTCCGCGGTGTCGTAGAGGTTTCCGTCCGCGCGGGCCAGGTCGATGGCCTCCTCCATCATCTTGAAGGCCCTCGGGCGGTCGCCAGGCACCTCCGTCGCGGTGATGAAGCCAGCCAGGCTCAGGATGGGCGGCAGCATGGAGGCCAGCCCCTGCCGCCGCCCTGTGGCGATGGCCCCCTCGATGTGGCCGATGGCGCGCCGAGGCTCCCCGCCGAAGTAGGCGATCCGCCCGAGGAAGAACTCCGCCCGCACGGCCGTCGCCCAGAGCCCGCCCCCCTGCGCCAGCCCGTGGCCCACCTGCAAGGCCACCGTGGCGGGCTCATAGCGTCCCTTCTGCTGCAGCAAGGACGCATAGGTCACCAGGTGCTCGGAGGCGGCCTGCGCCCCCTGGGCCCGGAACCGGTCCAGCAGCCCTCCCTCGTAGCGGGCGATGGCCTCGTCGATCGCCCCCTCGTGCCGGAGCAGGTAGACCTCCAGGCCTGCCACGGCGAGGCTCCCCTGGTCATCGAGCGTGGGTTCGGCCGCCAGGGCCTTGACCAGGGGCGCCACGGCCAGCATCGAGCCCCGGGCGAGGCAGATCCGAGCACTGGCCTCGACCCAGGCAAAGGCCCCGCGGCCGTCCCCTGAGGACAGCAGGTGGCGGGCGATGGCCATCATCCCGGCCAGGTCCCGGCCGGCCACACGTCCCGCCAACCCGACGGCTCGGATCAGGTAGGCCGCCACCGCCCGATGGCCCGCGGTCCGCTCCGCGGGCGAGAGGGCCGAGATCAGCCGAGCGGCCTGCGCAGGCCGGACGAAGCGGTATGAGGTCCGGCCGACGAGGAGGATGTCCGCGGCCTCAAGCTCGGCCACCCCGGCAAAAAAGTCTGCGGCAGGAAGGTGGCTGAGGGCCTCCAGATCGGCCAGGGCGCCGCGTTCGCCCAGCAACGCGGCCTGGGTGGCCAGCGCCCGGAGCGGCCCCTCGAGCCGCTGCAGCGCCCAGTCTGCCAGGGCATGCTCGCCGGGAGGCAGGACCAGATCCTGGGCGCTCGGCACGTGCCACTGGCCCTGGCGTCGCACGAGGGCCCCGGTCTGTGCCCAGTACTGGATCAAGGCCACGATCTGGCCAGGCACGCCCTCTGCCAAGGCCCCCACCCGCTGGGCGACGGGCTCAGGCAAGGTGCCCCCCAGCATCGCCGACGCCACCTGCAGGCTGTCGGCGTCCCCCAGGGGCAGCAGCCGTTCGGTGACGGCGCCTCGCGCGAAGCCTTCCTCCAGTGGCGCCTCGGTGGCGACCAGCCACCGCCAACCAGCCTCCTCGCCCCGGCTGCGAAGGTACTCGAGCAGCGCAGCGGAGTCGGCATCCAGGCGGTCCGCGTCGTCGAGGCAGACCAGCAGGCCCGGCCCCGCACCCGCCGCAAGGCGAGCCACCGCATCCATGAACCGGGCCCGCTCCGCGGCCGCATCCAGTGGGCGGGCAGCCAGCGGGGCGAGGGCGGGCAGCCCGGCCGAGAGCAGCGGGCCGAGGAGCTCCCGCTGTTCAGGGGACGCCTCGTCCCAGAGCGTCTGCAGCCAGGGCGCAAGGGCCGAATAAGGGGCCGCGTCCCCCCCGAGGCCAGCGGCAAGGAGGCTGCGACGCCCCCCTACGCGGGCCGCCGCATGCGTCTCGTCGAGGAGCCGGGAGCGGCCCATGCCGGGAGCGCCCTCGATCACGACCACGGCTGCTGCTTCGCTGGCCTGGAGCCAGGCATCCAGCCTGGCCTGCAGGGCGTCTCGCCCGATCAGGGGCGGGCCCCAGGGGGCCTGGGCCCCATCGTCCACCGCCTCGAGCCCCAGGGCCGCAAGCAGTGCCTGGCCGTTGGGGAACCGGGCAGCCGGGTCCTTGGCGAGCAGGTAGGCAACCGCGGTGTCGAGCTCGACGGAGACCTTGACCCCGAGGTCACGCAACCGCGGCGCCGGCGTCTCGACATGGGCCCGCAGCAGGGCGTCCGTTGAGTCGGCTCGGAAGGGGGGCCGGCCCGCCAGCAACTCGAACAGCACGGCCCCCAGCATGTAGAGGTCGGTGCGACCGTCGAGGGGGCGCCCCAGCGCAACCTCAGGCGCCACGTAGGCGAGCGTGCCGCTGATGGGGCCAGGCCGCCCTGCCCGCTTGAGCAGCCCCAGGTCCATCAGACGCGCGGTGCCGTCGGGCAGCACGCGGAGGTTCTCGGGCTTGATGTCCCCGTGGACGAAGCCGCGGCCATGCAGGAAGTCGAGCGCGGATGCCACCCCAGGCAACCAGCCACAGACGGCCTCCTCGGTCATCCCCGGGCTGGCATCAACGCCCTCCACGATCGGCATCGTGAAGTAGGGCACGCGCTCATCGGTCTCGCCATACTCGAGGGCCGGCACCAGCGCGGGGTGCTGCAGCGTGGCCATCGCCCAGTGCTCCTGGCGAAACAGCAGGCGCCCCTCGGCATCCGGCGCCAGGCACAGCTTGAGCGCGAGCTCACGTCCCTCTGACTGGTGGCGAACGCGCCACACCTCCCCCATGCCGCCCCGACCCAGCAAGGCGACAGCTTCGAAGTGCACAGGCAACGTGGGCATCGACGGACGGGTCCTCGAGCAGGCGGGGCACGGTGTTGGGCTTATACCCGAAGGCGCGACCCTGTGGCCGCCCCTGGGGTATACCCAGCCCATGACGTCTTCCTCTCATTCGACGCCCGACCCGGCGTCCCTCCCGCCCCCCCTTCCCGCTGCTCGGGGCGATCTCCCTGGCGTGGCCGGGTGTGGAGCGCCCTCTCACCCGGCGGGCGACCGCGGCGTCAGCCCCCCGCTCCCTCCCGGGGAGGGAGGCGGCAGCCCCGGTCAGGGGCTGCCAGGGGAGCAGAAACCCGAGGCGCGCCCGGTGGTCACCGTGGGAGCCTTGACCCTGGCGCCGGACGGCCGCTTCCTCGTCGTTCGCACCCACAAGTGGCGCGACGCCTGGGGGGTGCCAGGCGGCAAGATCGATTGGGGGGAGACCATGGAGGAGGCGTTGGTGCGCGAGTTCCGGGAGGAAACCGGGCTCGACGTCCGGGACCTTCGCTTCGTGGCGGCGTACGAGGCGGTGGACTCCGAGGAGTTCTACAAGCCGGCCCACATGATTCTGCTCAACTTCGTGTGCCGGTGTGACGGCGGCCCCGTGGTCCTGTCGGACGAGGCCCAGGCCTGGCGCTGGGTGACGACCGAGGAGGCCGCAACCCTCCCGTTGAACTCCTTCACCCGGCGGCTGGTGGCGGCGGCGCGCGCCCAGGGTCTCCTGCCTTGAGGCTGCCTTCGGGCGCTTGGCGGCCGGCGCGCCGTGAGTGGTACAATGCCGTCTCTGCGCCCTTTGGGGCCGTCTGGCCCGCCCCCTCACGGAGGAATCAATGACGATTCAAACGCCCGCACCCGGCTCGACGCTGGAGCCCCGCGGTCGCCTCGACCTGGCGGCCCTTCAGGCGTCGATCCGCGCCTTCAACGAGGCGGGGCAGCTTGGCGCCGATCCGCTGGCCCAGCTTTATCCGGCCCGCCGACTGGCCTGGAGCCTGTTCTCGGTCGGGCTGCGCGACGAAGAGATGGAGGCCCTCCGCGAGTACCTCTTCCCCTACCGGACGCTGCCTGCCGCGCCAGGGGCCTCGCCGGCACCCGCCTGGAACCTGATCGACGGCACCTGGTCCAAGCCGCGCGCGGCCGCCTCGGCCGTGCTGACCTGCCTGTGGGACAACCGCATCCCGCTGGTCGAGGTCGCGGACTCGCAGGCCGCAGACGTCGAGGATGCCGTGGACGCAGCCTGGCGCTACTGGGCCAGCTTCGAGTGGGCCGATGAGGTGACGTCGTACCGCAAGTGGGTCGTCAACAACTTCTCGCGGCTGCTGGAATACTTCTCCGAAGACGTGATGCGGGAGATCCGGCACGTCATCCCGAAGACGAGGATGGAGGCCGAGAAGGACTTCTGGGAAGCCAAGCGGGCCGCCGACCACATCGGTGGCAACGCCGAGAAGGCGCTGCGGGGGGAGATCGTGCCCCCCATGGTCGACGGGCACAGCTACTGGAAAAACGGCTTCCTGCCGGCTGGCGTCTCCGCCGTCGTCACGCCGATGAACTTCATCTACGGCATCCCCGTGATCCAGCTGGTGGGTTGCTACATGGCCGGGTCGCCCATGGTCTTCAAGGGCCACCCGTTCGGCGGCATCTGCAACACGGTGATGATGCGCATGCTGCTGGCCGCCGGCGCCAACCCGCGGGCGGTGCACAAGCTGGAGGGCTTCGGCAGCGGCATCGCCAGCCTCGCCACCCACGAGAAGGTCGCGGTGGTGTCCCTGACGGGCTCCGAGAAGACGGCCAAGGCGATCGCCTCCGGGCGCGGCGTTCGCACCCTCAAGTTCGAGGGGGGCGGCTGCAACTGGGCCTTCGTCGACGAGGGCTACACGGACGAGGACCTGAACCGCATCGCGGTCCGGCTCGTGTACTCCAAGCTCGGCTTCAGCAGCCACAAGTGCACCACCTTGCACGGGATCGCGGGCACCGCCGGCGTGCTCGCCAAGCTGGAGCCGCTGATCAACGCCGAGATGGACCGCTGGACCATTGGAGACCCTCACCTGACGGAGAACCCCAAGACCATCGGCCCCAACATGGTGCACAAGGCTGCCACCGTCGACAGCATCAAGGCCGGAGCCCTCCACGCGGGCCTGCGCATCGCCCGAGACGGTGGCAAGGTGACAGGCACGGACTACGCGGACCACGCCGAGGTGATCGCGCCCCTCGTCATCGCCGAGTGCAAGCCGGTCTCCATGGTCACGGCCGACTGGGACGGCAAGGGGGAGGAGACGTTCAACCTCACCACCACCGAGTTCTTCATGCCAATCCTGTGCCTGATGCCGCTCGAGGGCTTCGAGGCGTTCCTCCGGTTCGCCGTCCTCACCAACAGCCACGACCTCGCCTGCTCGATCTGGACGCGCGACGACCGCAAGGTCCAGCGCGCCCGGCGCATCATCGGCGGAATGCTCAAGGAGAACGATGGCACGGACTCGGCCATGGACTGGGAGGAGTTCGGCGCCTCGGGCATCGGAGACTCCGGCAACATGGGCGTGGGCGATGCAGAGACGACCGTCGCGATCTACAGCCGCCGGCAGAAGGGCCGCCACGTGGTGTTCTGAGGCTGGACCGGCCGCTCCCGGCCCCCCCCGGTCGCCCTCAGCGGCCCGGGGGGGCTTGCTGCTGGAGGGCCGTCGCCTCGGCTGGGCGAAGCAGCAAGGCCTCCCGGATCAGGTGACGGGTCGTCCCCATGCAGCCGATCGTGAGGACCAGAAGCGCCACGGCCACCCGCAGCCGCAAGGCGCCACGAAGCGTGTCCACCAGCGAGAAGATGGCCCCCAGGCCGGCCAGCACCCCCACGGCCAGCACGCTCACCGCCGGCCACGTCAGCGCCCCACGCGGCAGCGTCAGGAGCACGAGCGGGCCCACGAGGAACTGCGCCGCCGTGGTGGCGATCGCGACCCGCCCCCCGAAGGCCACCACGCGATCGCGCGCCCCGGCCGCCAGCGGGGAGGCAGGGCGGCCCCACCACCCCATCACCCAGAGCCCGGCCACCGCCAGGCTGGCGAGCAGGAAATGAAGGTAGCGTGGCAGCACGTTGCCAACGTGCAGCAAGGCGTCGATGAACCCCGGCCGCCGCGCCATCGCCGCTGCGTCGAGCATCAGCTGCGTGTTGGTCAGGTAGATCAACGGCACCACCAGCAACACCCCAGCTCCGGCGACGCCAGCGGCGGCGTGCCAACCCCGATGTCGCTCCCCCCAGCCGTCGAAGCCGTACTTGTAGGCATACAGCAGCCCGAACGCGAGCGTCACCAGCCACAGCACGGAGAGCCAGGCAGGGGCGATGAGGAGGCTGCTCGTGTAGAAGGCGTCGGTGTAGGCGACGCTGACGAGCAACAGGGGGCCAACCCCCAGCACCACAGCCAGGCTCTTGTGCACCGTCACGGTGCCCATCAGCATCCCCGCGACCTTGCGCCAGAAGGCGTCTCGCCGGCCCAAGGCATGGGCCGTCAGCGCCAGCAGGGTGCCGCCAACCATCAGGTTCACGAACACGATGTGAACCAGAAACGTCACCACCAGGGCAGCCTTCGCCACCGGGAGGGGAAGCGGCAGGGGCAGCTCCACCGGGCTCAAGGCCGGACCTCGGGTTGCCGTGCGACTCGGGGCGAGGGCGTCGCCTCGGACGCCAGGAACTCGGCCAGGGCGCGCCGCTCAGCCGGGGTACCCAGGAAGGGAGGCATGAACGGGTGGACCTGGTGCTGCACCCTCACGAAGCTGTCCACCTGGGCGGGCGTCCAGCCAGCCACCCGGGGGGCCAGGGCGTTCGGCCCCTGCAACGTGTGGCAGGTGGCACACTGCAACCTGAAGAGCGCACGGCCTGCCTCCCGCTCTCGCCCTGCCTCCACGCCCTTCACCCCCTGCCAGCGCGTGTGAGGCAGCATCCCCTCGCGCGCCAGGCGGGGGCCATCGGCCACGCGCAGCCCGTTGGCGTACATGTAACCCGGGATCAGGTAGGGCTTCCGTGAGAACTCCCGCACCCGCTCGAAGTGGCCGAGCGCCAGCGTGAGGACCACCCCCGTGGCCAGCGCCAGGGGCAGCGGCCAGGGCCGTGCCCGACGCAGGCCCCAGACCCCGAGGGCCAGCAGCCCCACCCACACCCCCAGGTGGACGGCTGCAGCCTGGTCCGCCCAACGGGAGAACGCCAGCGTGGCGGCAGCGGTAGGCAGCTGTGCCTTCACGTGGGCAGGCAGCACCGCCAGGTACCACGCCCCCCCGAGCGCCATCAGCGGGGCAGCGGCCACGAAGAAGCGAGCGCACAGCCGGCCGAACGCCACGCGCGTGGCGGGTGGCGCCAGCCAGGGCGCGAGCGTCAGCCCGAGGGCCGCCGCCAGCGCCAGCGCCAGCCCGGTGCGGACCAGCACCTGCGGCGCGTAGGTGGGGTTGAAGAAGGCGCTCCAGAAGCTGCGATCCGAGACCCAGGCCCCGGGCGTGAGCATGGCGCCCAGGATCCCCACGATGACCAGCAGCGTGAGGTACGAGGTGCCCACGTAGGCCCAGCCGAGCTGCAGGTGCCGCCGGCGATCGCGGAAGGCATCCCACGACAGGAAGTAGGCAAGCACCATCCCGACCTCGGCCAGGAACACGAACCACTCGAGGAACCACGCCCAGAAGAAGATCCGGAGCATGGCCGCGATGCCCTGCGGGGCGGTGACCATCGCGGTGAACCAGATGCCCACCCCGGAGAGTGCCCCGACCGTGGTGGTCAGCAGGAAAAACGTGAAGGCCAGGCGCCGGGCGAGACGCTCCCAGGCCTCGTCCCCCGAGCACAGGCCGTGACGCTCGGCCAGCACCACCAGCAACGAGCCCCCGATGGCCGCGCTGTGGTTGACCAGCACGTGGAGCGTGGCCACCGCCGCGATCAGGCTGCGGTTGCCAAGCCAGGGAAGCTCGAAGTAGGGGAAGTCCATGGGGCGGCCTCGACCCGAGGGCCGCGCCAGCCTCAGCTGCCGCTCAGGGCCAGGCCAAGCTTGGGCGCGGCTCCCGGCGCCTTGTTCCGGGCGGGGTCATAATCGAAAATCGTGTAGTTGACGGTCAGGCCGGCATCCCCGGGCACCTGGTGGCGCAAGCGGAAGACGAGGGGCAGGTCCTCGCTCACACCCGACCTCAAGATGCGGTGATCGTCGCAGAAGCACTTGATGAGCTCGAACGCCGTGTCGGTGGCGGGGACGACCATGTGCACGGCGCGGTAGTCGAGGTCACGCTTCGTCAGGTTGGTCAGCCGGTAGAGCACCACCGTGATGTCTCCCGTCTTGACCCAGAGGCGCCGCTCGAGAGGCCGGATGTCGATGGGAAGCTGGCCGCTGACGCCCATGAAGTTGACCAGCGAGGTCGCGGCGTCCGCCCGATCCTTGCCGATGCCCTCCCGCGCGATGCGGGCCAGCACGGCCGTCGGGTTCTGCTCAGCCGGCAGCGCAATGCCGAGCACGCCGCACACGCGGCGGTAAAGCGGGGCGTACACCCAGGGCAGCACGCTCATCACAGCGACCACCCCGATCACCAGGGCCGTGATACGCCGTCGGTTGGCAGGATGTTCAGCAGCCATCTCTCACCGCCCCGCCGTGAACGCCACGGCCAGCTGAGGCCCCCCCAGTGCCGCATCGAGCGTGAGGCAAGAAAAGAGCACCAGGGTGTAGACAATCGAGTACGCGAACAGCCGGGTGGCATCGCGTCGGGCCTCCGTTCTCACGACCTGCATGGCGAGCCCGAGGAAGCCGAGGCCCAACAGCACGGCAGAAAAGAAGTAAAGCGGGCCAGCAGCACCCAGCGGCACAAGGAACAGCGACAGCGGCACGAGCATCAGGGTGTAGATGGCAATCCAGCGCGCCGTGGCCGTGACGCCGTAAACCACCGGGAACATGGGAACCCGCGCCGCCACGTAGTCGTCGAGGCGGTAGATCGCGAGGGCCCAGAAGTGAGGCGGCGTCCAGAAGAAGATGATGGCAAACATCACCCAGGCCGCCCAATCCAGCGAACCCGTGACCGAGGCCCAGCAGATAAGCGGCGCGCTGGCTCCTGCGGCGCCCCCAATGACGATGTTCTGCGGGGAGGAGCCCTTCAACACGAGGGTGTAAAAGAAGCCGTAGAACCACAGGCTCAGCAACGCGATGGCGGCCGCCACCCAGGTCGTCTGCCAGGCCAGCAGCCCGATCGAGGCCACCCCCAACACCACGGCGAAGCGCAGGGCGTGACCAGGGCGCACCAGCCCGGCCGGAATGGGCCGCGCGGCCGTCCGGACCATCTGGCGGTCCCGTTCCCGCTCGAAGTACTGGTTGAACACGGCCGCCGAGGCCGCAGCCCCGGCAGTGCCAACCAGCGCGGAGACGGCCAGGCGCCAGTCCAGGGCGCCCCGGGCCGCAATCAGCAAGGCGGGCAGCCCTGTCAGCACCACGAGCATCACGATCGTGGGCTTGGTCAGCTGGTAGTAAGCGCCCAGGGCCTGCCTGAGCGTGAGGCGTCGGCCCGGAGCGGCCCCCTCGCCGGCGTCCGGCTGGACAGGAGCGGCCAGCCCGCCGCCCCCCCCCGCGGTGCCCAGGCGCGGGA
>JAYKHL010000129.1:0-8936 GCA_035284865.1 Candidatus Sericytochromatia bacterium
CCCGACGTGGCGGCGACCGTGGCCGCCGTGGCCGCCCGTCTGCGGGTCCACCCGGCCGTCGCACGCGTGGTGGCCCCTGGCGACCCTGGCGCCGGGGCCTTTCGCTCGCAGGATCCCCAGGGCTGCATCCTGCTCATCGGCCTGCGGGCTTCCGAGTTGGGGGAGGCCGAGCAGGCGGTGGCTCCCCTGCGCGCGGTCGTGGCCGAGACGCTCGCGGCCCGGGTGTCAACCGACGCCATCGCGTGGCATCTCACGGGTCGCCCTGCCCTGACGCATGACATCAATGCCTTCAGCACGCTGGACTCGGCCCGGGCCGAGGCCCGCAGCCTGCCGCTGACGGCCCTCGTGCTGGTGCTGGCCTTCGGCTCCCTCATCGCCGCCGCCCTGTCGCTGGCCGTCGGAGCGACGGCCATCGTCGTGGCGTCCGGGGCGCTGGCCCTCGTGGCAGCCTGGACGCCGATGTCGACCTACACCCAGAGCGTGGCCTCGATGCTCGGCCTCGCCCTCGGCATCGACTACGCGCTGTTGATGCTCACGCGCTTCCGGGAGGCCTGGCGGCAGGCCGCGGGGCTCGAGCAAGCCGTGGCCGAGACCGTCGGCACGGCCGGCAGGGCCGTCGTCATCTCGGGCCTCACGGTGGTGATCGGGTTCGGAGGCCTGGTTGCCACGCAGGTGCTGGACAGCCGCTCGATGGGCGTTGGGGGGCTGCTGGTGGCGGCCATCAGCGTGGCGCTGGCGCTCACCTTGATGCCGGCGACGATGGCCCTGGTTGGTCCTCGGCTCGCCCGAACCTGGCCGGTGCTGGCCGCCCGACGCGAGGCCGGCGCGGCCGCCTGGGGGGCCTGGGCCCGCCTGATCGAGGCGCACCCGTGGCGGCTCGGTGCGGCGGCCCTGGCCGTGTTGCTGGTGATGGCGGCCCCCCTGGGGGCCATCCAGACGGGGTTTCCGACGGGGCGATGGATGCCTGCGGGCCTGCCCTACCAGCGAGGGTTCGAGGCCCTGGAGGCGATGGGCCACGCCGGCCTGGTGGCGCCCATCGACCTGGTGTTGCGCACGACGGCCCCCACCCCACCTGCCCTCAGCGCAGCTCGCGTGCCGACGCTGGTGGCCTATTCCCGGAGGCTGAAGGCCGATCCGCGCGTGGCGACCGTGGTGAGCCCCGTCGACCTCGATCCGCCGAGATCCCCGGCGGCCCTGGCCCTGATGTACCTGAACCCCGAGGCCACGGCCAGGTCCGCCCCGCTGCTCGCGGAGCTCTTCTTCAGTGACGACCGGAGGTCGACGCTGTTCCAGGTGCTGCTGCGCAACGACGTGACCTTCGAGGACAGCAAGGCCTTGGCGGCCGAGCTCGCAAAAGCCCCCCCCCCAGGCTTTGAGGTGCTGGTCGGGGGCCAGGCGGCCTACTTCAACGACTTCGACGAGGTCATGGCGGCGACGACCCCGCGGGTCGTCCTTTTTGTGGTGCTGGCGACCGGGGTGGCGCTCGGGCTCGCCTTCCGGTCGGTCCTGGTGCCGCTCAAGGCCGTGGTGCTGAACCTGCTGTCCGTGGGGGCCGGCCTCGGCGTGGTCGTGGCGGTGTTTCAGTGGGGCTGGGGGGCCAGCCTGTTCGGGCTGGCGCGTCCCCTGGACCACGTGCCGATGACGGTCGTGCTGAGCCTGTTTTGCATCGTGTTCGGGCTCTCGATGGACTACGAGGTGTTCCTCCTCAGCCGCATCAAGGAAGGTTGGGACCGAGGGCTGACCGCGGCGGCAGCCACGAGCGAGGGCCTGGTGGCCACAGCCGGCCTCGTGACCAGTGCGGCAGCGGTGATGGTGGCGGTTTTCGGGGCGTTCGCGGCGGCACAGTTCGTCGTGGTGCAGATGCTCGGGGTCGGGCTGGCGGTGGCGGTGGCGGTGGACGCCACCCTCGTCCGGATGGTGCTTCTGCCAGCCTCCCTGCAGGTGCTCGGGGAGCTGAACTGGTGGCCGGGGCGGCGGCACCCGGCCGGGCGGTCGTCCGCCTGCGGGTGACGCGGTCTTGTGGCATCATGCCTGTGGCCTGCAGGGGGCATCCATCGAGAGGAACGAATGCTGATGACAACGACGAAGCTGAGACTGTCAGACGCCGAGTGGCGCGCGCGCCTCACGCCCGAGCAGTACCGCATCTTGCGGGAGAAAGGCACTGAATGTGCCCTGACAGGAGCGCACTGGGACAACAAGCTCCCGGGTGAGTACCGCTGCGCGGGCTGCGACGCGCTGCTGTTCCTGGCGGATGCGAAGTACGAGTCGGGGACGGGCTGGCCGAGCTTCTTTCAGGCTGCTGCGCCAGCGGCCATCGAGACCCACCTGGACCACAGCCATGGCATGGTTCGCACCGAGATCGTCTGCGCCCGCTGCGACGGCCACCTGGGGCACGTGTTTCCGGATGGCCCGCCCCCCACGGGCCTGCGGTACTGCACCAACTCTGCCGCCTTTCGCTTCGTGCCGCGCGCCTCGTCCTGATCGCCAACGCCCGTTGGCCGCTTGAGCCTGGCCGCGCGTTCCCGTCTTCGGCATCCTGCGAGTGAGGGGCTGAAAGGGGGGGCGCGTGCCAGGCATCGTCGTGGCGTCAGATGGCAGTGGGCGGCCAGAGCTCACGCACCGCTTCGAGCGGATGCTGCAGGCCAGCAAGACCCGTCCCGGACAGCGCCTCCGCCGGGAGGCCTTCGAGCCGGCCAGGGTGCTGGCCGGGCGAGTGGATCTGGGGCTGCTCGAGGCCGGGGCCCCGGTCTCCCCCACGGGCCCGGGCCGCCTTCGAGGCCTGCTTGCCGGCGAGTTGCTCGACCGGGCCTCGCTGGCGGCCTCGATCGCGCAGGCCGGCGTCGTCGCGGAGGGGGAGGACAGCCTGACCCTGCTGCTTGCCGCCTGGCGCGTGTGGGGCTGGCAGGCGACTGCCAGGTTTGTCGGCAGCTTCTTCTTTGCCGTCTGGGACGAGGCCACCGGCACCTTGTACGTGGGGGGCGATCGCACCGGCACCCTGCCGCACGCTTACAGCCTGGAGGGCGAGCGGCTGCTGCTTGCGCCCGAGGTGGCAGGCGTCCAGGCCGGGGCCCTCGGGCAGCCGCGTGCGGACCTGGGGGGAGTCTTCGAGGTCCTGGCCTTCGAGCACCCCCTGGGGGACCGCACGCTGGTGGAGGGCGTTCACATCTTTCCGCCCGGCACCATCCTCGTGCTGGGCCCGGCCGGGCCACGCTGGCACACCTGGTGGCGTCCACGCTACAGGCCTGCCCCGGCCGGCCCCGCCTCCCTGGACGCGGCGGTGGCTGCCTACGGGCGGGCCGTGGGGCGGTGTGCAGCTGGCCCGGTTGGGCTCGGCCTCAGCGGGGGCCTCGACTCCCGCACCGTGCTGGCGTGCCTGGGCGAGCCGCCGCCGCTGTTCACCTTCGGGGAGCCCGGCAGCGAGGATGTCCGGCTGGCCGCCCGGGTGGCTGCAGCGCGCGAGGCCGCTCTCCACGTGCTGCCGCTCTCGCCGGACTACCTCACCCGCCACGTGGACGTGATGCTGCGGCTCGGCGAGGGAATGGTCAGCCTCTTTCACGCACACGATGCCGATGGCCTCGACGAGGTGGCTGCCGTGGCGCCCATCGTGCTGGTGGGCATCACGTCCGAGTTCTCGCGTGGCGAGTTCGCCGAGAACGTCCTGGCAGCCAAGCCAGAGGGGAGCTTGCAAGCTGCTGGGCTGCTGCTGAGACACCTGACGCACGGCAGCCGGCCGCAGGATCTGCCCCTCGGGGAGGAGGCCCTCGTGGCGAGGCTGTTGGCGCGGACCTGGAGCGTGCTCACGCCTGGTGCGGCCACGCTCGCGCTGCGGCCGGAAGCCAGGGAGGCCATGGCCCGGTGGTTGCAGGCCTCGGTGGCTCGGCACCTGGCCCGCTGCGAGGGTGAGACGCTGGCTGACCGCCTCACGGTCTACAACCTCCTCCACCGGCAGCGGCGCTTCTCGAGCTGGGGCTTGAAGATCGCCCAGTCGACCCACGAGGTCCGGCGCCCCCTCGACGACCCGGAGCTGCTGGAGGTGGTGCTGGCCTTGCCTCATGCCCAGCGGCGCACGCTTCAGGCCCGCGTGATCAGGGAGGTTGCGCCTGCCCTGGCGGAGATCCCGGTGACGGGCACCGGGGCCCCGCTCACGGCCGGACGGGGGCAGCGCGCCTGGGCTCTGACGCGACGGCGGCTGGCGGAGGCCCTCTCACCGGGGCGACGGCAGAGCTTCGCCGATCCTCAGCGCCTGCTGCGCACGACGGCCAGGCGCTGGTGCGAGGATGTGCTGCTCGGGGCCGAGGTGGCCGAGGGCGGGCTCCTCGAGCCGCGCGGCGTGCGGGCCCTTGTCGAGGCCCATATGGCCGGCAAGGCCAGCGTGGCGCCCGCCCTGTGTGCGCTGTTGACGCTGGAGCTGTGGCGGCGTCATGTGATGGGGGGGGCGCGCCTGACCCCCCAGGGCTGATCCGCGCCATCAGGTCCGAGGGCCAACCTGCCGATAACCCGGGTATGTGGCTTCAGGCTTCTCTGATCCTGCTCCTACTGGGCCTTGCCTGCCTGGCAGGTCCCGCCGAGGCAACGGGTGGAAGGCCGACGCCTGCCCCCTCTGCGACCGCCGCGGCAAGCCTGGATGCCCTGGTGAAGGAGTGGCAGGCCATCGCCCGGCCCGACCTCACCCGGCTTCAAGTCGAGGAGGCGCAGCGGGCGTTCGAAAGCGCCAACTTTGGCCGCCGGGTGCGGGTGGAGGCGAGGCTGCTCGACGCCCGAGAGCTGCCTGGCGGCTACTTCCTGCAGCTGCAGCTGCCGCACATGACCCGCCCCGTCTGGCTGCCCGCGCCTCGGGAGGCGGCCCTGGCGGCACGCAAGGGCCAGCCCGTGGTGGCGCTTGCGACGCTGCGGGGCCTGCGGGGCATGGCGCTCGAGCCCGAGCTCGATGACCTCCGCTACCTGGACCTGCCCGGGCCAGGCCTCCGCGCCTCGCCCCCCGCGGGAGGCCAGGGGCGATGAAGCCGCGCTCCGCTGCTTCGCCCCGCGACAATTTCTCGCAGGAACGGGAATATACCTTGAGGCTGCGTGGCTGACCGCCCGGAGCAGGTCAAGGTGAAAGTCAACGACCTCATCGCCAACCGATTTCGCGTGATCGAGGAGCTGGGCACCGGCGCCATGGGCGTCGTGTGGCTGGTGGAGGAGCTCGGGTCCGGGCAGCGCGTGGCCCTGAAGCAGGTGGCCGCGGACCTCGGCGGCGATGGGCAGCTGCGCTTCAGGCAAGAGTTCCGCCTGATGACCCAGCTGAGGCACCCGAATTGCTGCCAGGTGCAGGAGTACGGGCAGCTGGAGGACGGCACGCCGTTCTTCACAATGGAGGTGGTGCCAGGCCACGGGCTGGACGAGCTGCTGCCGATGGACGATGCAGCCATCCTGAAGCTGCTGCCGCCCCTTCTCGCGGCCATGGGGCACGTCCACGAGTTGGGCTTCGTCCACCGCGACATCAAGAGCCAGAACGTTCGCGTCACGCCGGATGGCACGGTGAAGCTGATGGACTTCGGCCTCATCGAGTACAGCGGCACCAGCGACCTGCCCGTGGCCGGCACCCTTGGCTACCTGGCCCCTGAGGTGGTCATGCGTGGCGCGCTGGATCAGCGGGCCGATCTGTATGCCCTGGGCGCCCTGATCTTCGAGCTTGCCACCGGCAGGCTGCCCTTCGAGCGGCCCACCCGGGGCGAGGTGCTGCGGGCCCACCTCTCGGAGCCCCCCCCCCGGCTGCTGACGCTGAGGCCTGCGACTGCCCCGGTGCTGTCGCGGGTCGTCGACAAGCTGCTGGCGAAGTCACCGCAGGAGCGCTTCCAGTCCATCGGCGAGGTGCTGGCCGCCCTGGGCTTCGAGGCGGGCCGGGCAAGTCGGACCCTCCTGGCCCCGCCGATGGTGGGCCGCGAGCACCACACTGCGCGCCTCGAGGAGGCCCTCGCGCGCCTCGTCCGCGGCGAGGGGGGGGGCACGGTGGTGCTCCAAGGTCCCGCGGGCATTGGAAAGAGCCGGGTCATCAGAGACTTCCGAGCAGCCTTGCAGCTGGAAGGGGCTGTGCCTGTGGCCACGGGCGCTGGGCGGGGAGAAGACGGGACCCCCTACGCCCCGTTCCGAGAGGTGCTTCGGGCCCTGATGCCCACCCTCCGCGAGTGCGTGCCGGAGCAGCTGGGGTGGTCATCGCCCGTGCTGTCCGCGCTCCTGCCAGAGCTGGCAAGCGACGAGCCCCGCGAGGAGCTCGAAGACGCCGTTCAGGAACGCCTGCGCCTCCAGGCCACCGTGCAGGCCTTGCTGTCGGCGCTGGCGGCCAGACGCCCGTATGTGCTGATCCTCGAAGACTGGCACGCGGCTGACGCCCTCTCGCGCGAGCTGCTCGAGTACCTCCAGCGGAACATGGGGAAGCAGCCCGTGCTTCGCATCCTGGCCACTCGGCAGCCACCGGATCCCCAGCCGGACTGGTGGCGGGGCTGCGAGCTGTTGCCGGTGGAGCGGCTGGGCGCCGAAGGTGTGCGACAGGTGGTGGCAGCCGTGCTCAGCCAGGAGGCGCTCTCGGAGGCCTTCGTGGCGACGATGGCTCAGATGTCAGAGGGCAACCCGTTTCACATCCAGCGGCTGCTGGACCACCTCGTGCGCCAGGAGGTGCTGACCCTCAGCCAGCAGGGCTGGGACACCAGCGTCCCGGTCGATCCCGCCCGGCTGCCGCGAGACCTGCAGGGCCTGCTGTTGCGGAAGCTGGCGGAGCTGCCTGAGGATGCCATCCTTGTGGCGCGGGTCGCGGCCGTGCTTGGTTGGACCTTCGATCTCACGGTCGTGGAAGAGGTCACGGGCTTCTCGGACGATCGGTTGCTCGATGCCATTGACGCCTTGCTGCGGCAGGGGATCTGGGTCCAGGGGAACGATCGGAAGACGTCCTGGAGCCAGGCCTTGTTTCAGGACGTCATCTATGAGAGCTTCACGCCGGAGCACCGGACGGCCATGCATGCGAAGGTGGCCCTTGCGCTGGAGAAACGCATCGGCCGCACCAAGCTGCGGGAAGCGCCGTTCGAGCTCGTGAAGGCGGTCGCCGACCACTACATCGTCGGCTGTCGGCCAGACAAGATCGTCACGTTTGCGATCGAGGTCGGCCGGCGATCCGCCGCGCTGTTCGCCACCCGGGAGGCGGAGCGCTACCTGGCGAGTGCCCTGGCGCTGCTCAAGGCCGATGCCGACCCCCGATGGGACAAGCCGCGCCTGCTCGCCCTTCGCGTGCTGGGTGACACCCGGCGGCTCTCCGGGGACATCCCGGGCGCGCGGGCGTGCTACACCCAGGCGATCCCCCTCGCGGCCAAGGTCGGGGCCTCGATGTACCAGGCCAGGATGCTCACGGCCCTGGCCGACTGTCACACCAGCGAGGACAACCTGGTGGAGGCCGTCTCCTGTTGCGAGCAGAGCCTGGCTGTCTCCCTGGCCGCGGGTGACAAGGAGTCTGCGGCCAGGAGTTACCACACCTCGGGCGCGTTGCGGTACATGCTCGGGGACCTCCCGCAGGCACTCGCTCAGACCCAACAGGCCCTGGCCCTGGCCCGGGAAGTCGATGATCGCGCCACGGTGGCGGAGGCGCTGGCCTTCCTGGGCCACCTGTATGTGGCCGCCCTGCCAGAGCAGACCGAGGCGGGCGTGGCCCACCTCGAGGAGGCCATCGGCATCCTCACGGATCTCGGCCACAAGGTGGGCCTCCAGAACGCCTTCAACCTGCTGGGGGCTGCCTACCACCGCCTCGGTGAGTTCCGCAAGGCAGACATGGCCTTCGTTGCCAATCTGGACACCTGCTTCGAGCTGGGGTTGCGCGAGGAAGAGGGTTTTGCCCGTCTCAACCTGGCGATCACGGCCTACGAGCTTGGCGCGTTGGAGGCGGGGCTCACGGAGGTGGAGGCCGCGGCGGGGATCGCGGCGGAGTCCAACCTGCCACTGGTCCACGCCCTGGCCGTGACGTTTCGGGCCCCGGGGCTTGCCCAGCTGGGCCGCCTTGCCGAGGCGAGCCGCGCGATGGCGGAGGCCACGCGCCTGTTCTCCGCCAGCAACAACAAGATGCTGGAGGCGCGGGTGCTGGAACATCGCGTCGCCCTGTTGCTTCACCTGGGCCGGGCCCAGGAGGCACTCGAGACGGCCGTTGGCCTGCGTCAGATGCTGCGGGCGACGGGCAACAGCGAGCCAGAGGGGCACGTGCTGGCGATGCTGGGCGAGGCGCGGGCCCAGCTGGGAGATCTGGCTGGGGCACGGGAAGCTCTCAGTGAGGCGATGCGACTGGCGCAGCGGGATCGCGCCCAGGGTTTGCAGGTGAAGGTGCGTCGGCTCCACGTGTGGCTGTTGCTGCGGGCTGATGCCCACGAGGAGGCTCTCCGGGCGGCAAAGTTTGCGCTCGAGCTGGCCAACAGGCTCGGGATGCGCCTGCAGGCCGCTGAGCTGTTGGGGCTGATCGGCGAGGCCCAGATCGCGCTGGCGGACGGGGAGGCGCTGGCGACCTTCACGGCCATGGCGGGGGAGGCTGAGGCCATGGGGGCCCGCCTCCAGGAGGCCCTGGCGCGGTTCGGGCAGGCCGCTGCGCGGCCCTATGACGCGGGTGCGAAGGCCCTGGTGGCCCGGGCGCAGCAGCTGGTCCAGGGCCTGGTGGCCGGCCTGGACGAGGCGGCGATCCGACAGTTCTTCAGCCTGGCCGAGCGGCAGCGCGTGTTTCGGGGCAACCACATCGACTTCAGCATCGCCAAGCGCCGCACCGCGCCGCCGTTGGGACCCAAGGGGCTGCCTTTCGGACTCAACAAGCTCTGAGGAGGCGCTTGCGGTCTGCCTGGGGACCTGGTAGGATTCTCTCGTCGGCGCCCATAGCTCAGTTGGATAGAGCGTTTGACTACGAATCAAAAGGTCCCAAGTTCGAGTCTTGGTGG
>JAYKHL010000130.1:0-3388 GCA_035284865.1 Candidatus Sericytochromatia bacterium
TCAGCGTGTGGCTGACGATGAAGTCGTCGACGCGCGTCACGCGGGCCAGATCCCGGTTGCGGGCGTGGAGCATCTCCGAGACGATGTTGACGCGCGCCCCCGTTCGCTCGACCAGGGTCCGCAGGTACAGCAGCGTCTCCAGCGTGCGGGCGTCGGCCTGGTGCTGCCCGAGCAGCTCGGTGTAGCCCAGCACGATCACGTGCTGGTAGCTCCACAGGTCGAGCGCCTCGAGGGTCGTGAAGTCGGTGGTGTCGCCGCGCCAGTAGTGGACCTGCTGGTGGCGCAGCAGCGGCCGCAGCGCGGCCACCTCGGCCGGCTCGGGCAGCTCGGCCACCACCGTCAGCTCGGACCCGTCGGCCACGTAGTAGTCCATCTCGTTGATGATCGCAGGCGCCCGCCGGTTCCAGCCGAGGATCAGCGTCCGCCGGGGGCCGTCGTGGCCCGTGCGGGGCGCCAGCCGGATGGCCGCCTCGTCGAGGCGCGGCGCGCCGCCTGGCCGCAGGTGTCCCTGGTCCTGGGCGATCGCGATCAGCACGTCCCCCGCCCCCAGCACCGTGTCGGCGGGCGGGTTGAGCAGCTGGCGGCCGTCGGCGAGGCGCAGCCCCATCAGGGCGCAGCGATCGTAAGCCAGGCAGGCCTCCAGGAAGGTGCGCCCCACGAGGCTCGGCTCCTCCGCCATGTAGATCTCGTCCCCTGCGAAATCGAACAGCTCGGTGTAGACCAGTGAGAGCCCGGACTGGAAGCAGGTCTGGACCGTCAGCCGCGTCACGACCTCGCTGGAGAGCACGACCTCGAGCTCGTCGCCGCCCACGAGGGCCGCGACCTCGCGCTTCTTGGGGTCGTTCAGCTCCGCCACGATGTGGTAGCGCCCCGCCTTGCGGTGCGGGCCGTGCGTCAGGGCCAGGATGGTCTTCAGCACCTGCGTGTCGGCATCCGGGCCCTCGGGGGCCAGCACGACGATCGAGCGAGCCTCGTCGGGCGCGACGATGGCCAGGTCGTCCGGGTCGATGGGGGAGCCGGTGCGGCAGATGACGCGGGTCCTGCCCAGGGAGGGCACCTTCTTGCGGATGGCCTGCTCCATCTCGACCTTGTCGACCTCGGCCAGGATCACGATCCGGGGACGCTGGCGGTGCTCGTTGGCGATCGCGAGCTCGGCCACGATCGTGAACACGGCCGGGGTCCAGCCCAGGATCAGCGTGTGGTCCCGCTCCAGCACGAGGCTGCGGCCCCGCCGCAGCTCCTCCAGCAGGCCCACGAGGCCCGTCGTCAGCAGGCCGACGAGGGCCGACATCAGCAGCAACCCGCTGACGGTGACGACGAGCATCACGGCCCGGTAGGGCCAGTCTGGCGGGTCGCCGCCCATCGTGCCGCCGTCGAAGAGGTGGGCGAGGGAGACCCACCAGGCCTCGGCCGCGTCGAAGCCGTGGGGGTGGCCGTCGGGGGTGATGCCGGAGGCCACCAGGAAGGCCACAGCCAGCCCCACCACCAGCAGCGTCAGCACCCCGAGGAGCCCGACCTGCGCCAGGGTGCCGAGGCCCAGGAGCCGGTCGACGGCGTAGCGGAGGTGGGCCCACCAGCGGGGGAAACGGGCAGGGGTCATGGCAGGGCTCCCGGTCGAGGCGCCACATTATAACCGACCAGGCGGGCGGGCCAGGGAGGCCTGCGCCATCTGCTAGAATGAGCGGGCTCCTGGCTCGGAGGTCCCCTTGCGCGCGCTCCTTGGTTCTCTTGTGGTGCTGGCCGTCCTCGCGGGGGGGGGCTGGGCGGCTTACCGGGGGGCGCTCGAGCCGGTCTCCGGCTCGGGGCGGGCCCAGCTCTTCGAGGTCGCGCCGGGGGCCGGCGTGGCTGCGATCGCCCGGAGGCTCGAGCGCCGGCGCCTGATCCGCAGCGCCGCGGCCTTCCGCCTTTACCTGCGGCTGCGGGGCCTCGACCGGGACGTCAAGGCCGGCCTGTATGCGCTGTCACCCAGCCTTGGGGTGGCGGGGGTGGCTGCCGTGCTGGTAGAGGGCCGGGACATGGGGCGGCGCCTGACGGTGCCGGAGGGCTGGACCGCGGCCCGCGTGGCGCAGCTGGTCGAGGACGTCGTGCCGGGGGCGGGGGCGACCTTTGCCGCCCTCGTTGCCAACCCGGAGGCCCAGCGTGCCGAGTTTGCCTGGCTCCCGCCCCTGCCTCCGGGCGCCAGCCTCGAGGGCTTCCTCTTCCCGGACACCTACGTCGTCACGCCGGGCCCGGGGGCGGCCGAGTCGCTCGTGCGCCTGATGCTGGCCCGCTTCGAGCAGGTTGCGCTGCCTGCCCTGCGGGCGGAGGGGCCGCCGCTCGGGGCCTACCAGCGCCTCGTGATGGCCTCCATCGTCGAGAAGGAGGCCGTCCACCCCGACGAGCGGCCGACCATCGCAGGGGTGTTCTACAACCGCCTGGCGCTGCGCATGCCTTTCGGCTCCGACCCCACGGTGGAGTACGCCCTCGGGCGCCACCAGGGCGCCCAGGGCCTCACGTTCAAGGACGTGGCCGTCGACTCGCCCTACAACACCTACAAGCGGGCGGGCCTGCCTCCGGGGCCCATCGCCAACCCGGGCCTCGCGAGCATCCGGGCGGCCGTGCGCCCCGCCCGGACGGACCTGCTCTACTTTGTCGCCCGGGGCGACGGCACGCACGTCTTCACGAAGACCTACCGGGACCACCTGGACGCGCAGGCGCGGATCGTGGCGGGGCGCAGCCGCTAGGGGCCTGACGGGGCGTTGGCCTCCGCCAGCGTCGCTACCGGCGGCCGCCGGCCCGCACCGCGGTCAGCCCCGCGGCCGCCAGGGGGCAGCCCCCCCTCAGAAGCGGAACTTGCTCACGACGGGCTCCAGGGCCTCGATCGTCTTGGTGCCCACGACCTCGAGCAGCGGCGACTCGTCCACGGCCTCCGGGGAGACGGGGATGCCGAAGCCCGGCTCGAACTTGTAGTCGTAGACGGCGTTCGCGAAGCCGGAGCAGGGCCCCACGCGCCCCTCCGTGCTCGGGTCGAGGCGGCGGCTGGCCCTGTTGAACCAGGCCTTCACGCTGCTGCCGTCGGGCGAGACCTGGGTGTCGAACAGTTCCTTGGCCCGCGCGGCGGCCCGGGTCGCGACGTTCGAGTCCTTGGCGCGCAGCACTGTCGTCGTCCGCAGCCAGCCGCGCGGCGAGTTGTTGAAGTACTCGTCGATGGAGAGAAACCGGATGAAGGTGTGAGGCTTGTGGGCCTGGGCGCGCGGCACAAGCTTCTCGAGGTCGGGGTGAGGCGCGCCGACGAAGACCTCGTAGACGCCGAGCTTGCCCCGGGCGTCGAGGCCAGCGACGGCCACGTGGCCGACGTCCCCCTGGTGGGCCTGCCAGCGCCCCGTCTTCAAGAAGCGCTGCACCGAGA
>JAYKHL010000131.1:0-26377 GCA_035284865.1 Candidatus Sericytochromatia bacterium
CCGTGGCGCAGCCCATCGCCGCCCTCGCCACGGCCATCGCGAAGATGCTGGCTTGCACCAGCGCCCCCTGCACCGGTGGCGGCAGCCAGCCAGCGCTGTTGGCGGCCCCCACGGCGAGGAACCCCAGCACGAAGTACGGCACCGGCGGGTTGGCCAGCGAGAAGCTGGCCGCGAGGTCGCCGGCGAGGTGATCAGCCGAGGCGCGCCGCCAGTACCACCCCACCGCCAGCAGGGCGGGCGCCAGCAGCACCACCCGCGTGAGCTTGACCACCGTGCCCATGTCGCCGCTGACGGGGCCCCAGGTGAAGGCCGCGGCGATCACCTGGGCCACCTCGTGAAGCGTGCCGCCCGTCAGCACGCCAAGCTCGCGGGGGCTCAGGCCCAGCAGGCCTCCCACGGCGATGTAGAAGAACACGCCTGCGGTGCCCAGCAGGCCCATCATGGCAAGCGCGAGCGAGGTGTCCTCCTCGCTCGCCCGCGTGACCGAAGACGCGGCGGCCACGGCGCTCGCGCCACAGATGCCCGTGCCGACGGCCAGCAGCATGCCGAGGTGGCGGGGCAGGCCGACGCGCACCGCGAGGGCGTGCATCCCCACGATCGCCACGGTGATCACCAGCACCGAGAGCGCCAGCAGCTTCGGCCCGGCCGTCCACAACACGCCATAGTCCAGCCGTGCCCCCATCAGCACGATGCCAGCCCGGAGCACGGGACGGGACGAGAGCCGCAGCCCCGCCCAGGCCGCGTCCGGGATGCCGGCGGTGGCGCGCCAGGCGATCCCCAGCAGCAGGGCCAGCGAGAGGGGGCCCATCACCGCGAGGCCAGGCATCTGCGCGAGCCCGAACCCCAGGGCAGCGAGCACGGCTGCGAGGGCCACCCCGACCAGGGCGCCGCCGGGCGTCGGGGGGGCGGCAGCGGGAGCAGACATGACGGGACCTCCGCGGCACCCGGACCGGAGCGCCTCTTGAAACTACATTACTATATGGTAATATAGTTCCGAATTACAACCCCCTGGACGCGCGGAGGTGACGCTGCATGTTGGACTGGTTGCTGGGCAAACGCGGCGGTGACGGGCTGCACGCCACGACCCTGGCGGAGCGGCTGGCCGCGCCTGAGGCCCCGTGCTTGCTGGATGTCCGCGAGCCCCACGAGTGGGCGGAGGGGCACGTCGCGGGGGCCCTTCACATCCCGCTGGGTCAGCTCCCAACCCGTTGGCAGGAGCTCCCCACGGGGCGCCCGGTGGCGGTGATTTGCCGCAGCGGGGCCCGGAGTGCGCGTGCCACGGCCTTCTTGCGGGGGCAGGGGCTCGACGCCCACAACGTGGAGGGTGGGATGCTGGCCTGGAGCGGCCCGGTGGAGCGAGGCTGAGGCAGGCCTCCGCGTCCAGCGCCTCCCGCCACCCGACGAGGCTCGGGTCACGGCAACTTCGGGGGCTTGAGCGCGGGGGCCGCACTTCCAGCCGGCGGCAGCGCCCCCGGCGCTCCGCCTGGAGGCGGGGCGGCTGAGCCACCCGGTCCTGGCTTGTTGCCCGCTGGCCCTGGCGGCGGCGGGGGCGGCGGCGGCGCGGTCATCGGATCGCGCAGGTCGATGGGCCAGCGGCGATCGGCCATGTCGCCGATTCGGATGCGCCTCACGTTCGCCACGATCCGAGCGGGCACCATCACGTAGGGCGTCTCCCCCGGGGGGAGCGGCATCACCTGCAGCAAGCTGGGGGGAGCGTCTGGCAGGGCCCGCAGCACGCCCGGCGGGAAGAGGTGCTGCTCGACCGGGGGGAAGTGACTCGGGGCCCGGGTGTTGAACACGTGGTCGGCGTGCAGCACCCTGCCCGCGCCATCGAGGAAGGTCGCCTTGAGGCGCTCATCGCCCTGGCGGGCGTACGCCGCCGCCCGGCTGAGCGCGGCCGGGCCGTGCGGCGCCGTGACGAGCCCGTCGTGCAGGGCCTTGTAGCGTGCGTACCAGGCCGGGTTGAACGCGATGGTGAAGCCCTCCAGGCGCACGCGCACCAGCCCGGGGGCGGCGGGGTCGAGCTCTGGACGAGCGGTGTACGTCACGTCGAAGGCCGCCGTGCCCCACTCGTCGAGCAGCCCCTTCAGGCGCTTCTCGTCCTCGAGGGCCGGCTTGAGGTCCAGCTGGAGCTGCACGTCTTGCTCCTGAGCCGCCCGGGCGACCCCCGCCCCGCCCGTGACCAGCACCCAGGCCGCGAGGGTCAGGACCAGCGCCGCCCGCACGGCCCTAGCGCGCCCCGACGCCCAGCGCCCCGACCACCGCCTCCAGGCGCGCCGCCAGGGTCGCCTGGCTGATGACGTGGAGGCGCGGCCCGAGTTGCTCGCGCCAGGACGCCACCAGCACCTCGAGGATGGCCTGAAACGACGCCTGGAAGGCGGGGTCCGTGATGCGCTCCCCGTCATCCACGATCGGGAACATGGGCGGGATGACCACCAGCAGATCGTAGCCTGCCAGCCGGTCCTCCACGGCCCGGCGGTAGCGTCGCTCGTCGGCCTGGGGCCAGCCGTGCAGCGGCCCGTAGAACGCGAAGTGGCAGAGGGAGTCGATCGGGCAGCGGTCGGAGATGTACCCCGTCTCGGCGTGGGCAAGCTCGGCCTCGATCTGGCGCTCGAGGATGGCCCACTGGTAGTCCAGCCGGCGAGCCTCCGGCACGCTGGCCGGCGTGTAGCCCCACGCCCGCGCGACCTCCCGCGAGCGCTCGGGCAACAAGGGCAGCCGCAGCGCCTCGGCCAGCGCCCGCGCGAGCGTCGTCTTGCCGACGCAAGGCGCTCCCGTCAACGCCACTCGGGGCGCCAGGCCTGTCCGAACCACGCTGGTCATGTGCCGTCCTCCAACCGCGACGCGATCCACATGCCCCGCACGGCCATGGTTCTAGCGATGCCAGGCTGCCGTGAGGTGCCTGTCCGGGACAAGTTCCTCCGAAGTTTTGCAAAGCCCGGAACGTTCGTTAAGGGTTGATTAAGATCGGGTAAGGCCCTACAATCAACCAGGTCCCCTGTCGTGGAGGTTGCCCCGTGGCTTGTTCCCCTCGTCCCGCCCGCCTCGCCGTTCTGGTTGCTGGCGCCGTTGCCCTCACGGCCTGTGGTGGCCACACGCTGGCGTCCCGCCGGGCCGCGCCCGGGGCCGCCTCGCGGGCCCAGGTGCTCCGCGCCGGGGACAACCCCATCGACGCTCAGCGGGCCCTGGCCCATGTGGCCCGCCTGACGGATGCCGAGATGCAGGGACGCATGACGGCCTCTGCCGGTGAGGAACAGGCCAACGCCTACATCCAGGGAGAGTTCGAGAAGCTCGGCCTGCCCGTGGTCCGGCAGACGTTTCGCAGCCGGGCCTTCGAGGGCGATGCCCAGAACATCATTGCGCTGATGCCAGGCGCGGAGCGGGCTGGCCGCGTGGTCATCGTGGGGGCGCACAAGGATCACCTCGGCGTCCGCGGCGGCAGGACCTACCACGGCGCCAACGACAACGCCGGCGGGGTCGCCGGGGTGCTGGAGATCGCCCGTGCGATCGTGGACCGCAACGTGAACCACGGCGATCGGCCGCGGGCCAACATCCTGTTCATGACGTTCTCCGGTGAGGAACTGGGCCTCATCGGGTCCACCTACTACACCAAGCACCCCATCATGCCCACCCTGGACGGTGGCTCCCGCCCCATCGACCTCAAGGACATCGTGGGGATGGTGAACCTCGACTGCATCGCCGTCGGCAACACCGACACGATCGGCACCGACGCGGTGGAGGACGGCGTGGGGACGCGGGACGCTCTGTTCACGCTGGCGGCCGGTCGCGGCATGAAGCCGGTCTTCAAGCCCTTCCAGATCCCGCACACGCACGGCCACCCCGGCGAGGCCCTGCCGCCGTGGGCCAGCAGCGACCACGCCTCGTTCCGCAGGGCGGGCGTGCGGTCCATCTGCTACTACGCTGAACCGGTGATGAGCAAGTACCTGCACTCGCCCAACGACACCATCCCGTCCCGTGACGCCATCAAGAAGGCACCTGCGGACCGGTTCAACCCTGAGAACCTGGCGCGCATTGCCGCCGTGGGCTACGACACGGTTCGCACCTGGGCGGAGTGATCGAGGGCCAGCCGGGTCGCGCTGGCAACGGCACGTCCGCAAGCCTCCAGCGCGCCTGGCTCTCGAGGGCCCGTCGTCAGCACCTCCTCGACGGTCCTGACCAGGGCGCGATGGCGGGTGCTGCCCGCCACCAACCGGTCAAAGCCAGCCAGCAACAGCGAGGCCTGGGCCTGCACCGCCAGGTCCTGCGTGATGCCGATCATCGGAAGTTGCTTGAACGTGGGGCGCTCCCGCACGATCCGGGCCAGGGCGAGGCCGTGCCGGGCCACGTCGAGCACCTCCACCAGCAGCAGCTGCGGCCTGGCCACGGCGAGCTGGGTCAGCGCCAGGGGCCCGTGGGGCGCCAGCCGCACCCGGTGGCCCCGCAGGCTCAACATGGCCGGAGCCTCGGGGGCGAGGCTCCACTCGGCGTCCAGCGTGACGATGAGGATCGGGGAGGTCATGGCGGGGTGGCTTTCTTTGTTAACAAGACTTAACAAAGAATTATATACAACGACGCCCCCGCCGTCCGCAAGACAACAGGGGCGCCGTGCAGCCCTGCCGCCATCCCCCGCAGCTCGGACGGCAGGCCGAGGGGGGGGGGCGGGTCGGCGACTGACCGGCCGGGAGACGGGTCAGGGCGTTCGGTGGCCCGTCACGATCGCCAGCGCTCCTCCTGCAACGTCCTGCACCGCGACGCCCGCCAGCCCCGCGGCCCGGCAGCGCGCAGCCAGGGTGTCCTGGTCGGCGAAGGCCTGGGCTGACGCGTGCAGGTACCGGTAGGCCTCGGCCTCCCCTGCCATCAGCCGCCCCAGCAAGGGGGCCGCTGCGCTGTGCAGGCCCACGATGGCCCGCATCAGGGCCCATCGCGGGCGGCCCGTCTCGAGGGAGCCGAAGCGCCCTCCGGGACGCAGCACCCGCACGATCTCGGCCAGGGCCCGGTCGAGGTCGGCCACGTTGCGAAGCCCGAACCCGACGGTGAGCACGTCGAAGCTGGCGTCGGGAAAGGGCAGCGCGAGCATGTCCCCCTGAAGCCACTCGACGGCTGAGCCGGCCGGGTGCTGGCGGGCGAGCCCGAGCATGCCAGCGGAGAAGTCGAGCCCGACGACCCGGCCCTCTGTCCCCACGGCCTGCCGCAGCAGGCGGGCGATGTCGCCCGTGCCCGTCGCCAGGTCCAGCGCCGCCTCCCCGCGCGCGGGCCCCACCTGGTGGATCAGCCGCTGCTTCCAGAGGCGGTGCAGGCCGGCCGTCATCCAGTCGTTGACGCGATCGTAGCCGCCCGAGATGCGGTCGAACATTCCCTCGACGTAGCGGGCCTTGTCCTCGGGGGCCGGCAGGACGGTGCGGCTCACGCGAGCCCCCCCTGCCAGCCCGCGCTGGCTGCCAGCTCGTTCAGCAAGGTCAGCAGCTCGTCCCGGGCGGGCCCCTCGGGCAGCTCTCCCATCCAGCGCATCGCCAGGTCGGCCTCGGCCATCACCAGCCGCATCGTCTCGGCGGCCGGCGCCTCGGCCAGGACCAGCGCGCGGATCTCCGGGCCCACCTCCGCGGGCCAGGGCGTCAGGGCCGCCCGCAGCCTGGGCCCCACCGCCGGGTCGTCGAGCGCCACGAGCACGGGCAGCGTCAGCGTGCCGTCTCGGAGGTCTCGCCCGGCCGGCTTGCCCAGCGCCTCGCTGGAGCTGGACCAGTCGAGCATGTCGTCCACCAGCTGGAAGAGGCGCCCGAGGTGGAAGCCGAACCGCCGGGCCACGGCGACCGCACGGGGGTTGGCCCCTGCGAGGCGGGCCGCTCCCTCGGTGGCGAGTTCGAACGGGGCCGCGGTCTTCTTGGCAATCCGCTCGAGGTAGGCGTCGAGGCCAAGACCCAGGTGGCCGCGCTGCTCGTCTTGCAGCAGCTCTCCCTCGCAGAGGTCCCCGATCATCTCGGCGAAGCGATCCGTCAGCACGTTGTCTCCGAGGGCCGCCACCCGCCGGCTGGCTTGCGCCAGGAGCCAGTCTCCGGCCAGCACCGCCACCTTGGCGTCCCACCGGACGTGCACCGCGGGGGCGCCGCGGCGGGTGGGCGCCTCGTCGAGGATGTCGTCGTGGATCAGCGAGCCGACGTGGACCAGCTCGATGGCCTCAGCCAGCCCTTCGTGGGCGGCCAGCGCCTCCCCGCCCTTCAGGTAAGCGCGGGCCACCAGGCTCAGCACCCGGGGACGGACCCCCTTGCCCCCCGCCCCGAGCAGGTGGCGGGAGGCCTCCGTGAGGGTCGGGCTGCCGGCCTGCAGCCGCGAGGCAATCGCGGCCCTGAAGGTGGGAGGAGTCGTGCGGACGTCGGTGGTCATCAGGCACCTGCCTTGTCGGTTGCGCCGGAGCCGGGCCGGAGGGGACGGGGGGCGAGCGGGATCTCCGGCGTGAGGGCCGCGCGGAGCCGCACCACCTCTTCGACGAGCCGCCCGAGGGCCTCGAAGTCGAGCGCCTGCAGGGCGTCCGAGCGGGCCCGGGCCGGGTCCGGGTGGCACTCCACGATCACCCCGTGGGCCCCCGCGGCGATCGCGGCCCGGGCGAGCGGGGCCACGTAGGGGCCGTAGCCGGCGGCGTGGCTGGGGTCCACCAGCACCGGGAAGGCCGAGACCTCTCGGATGAACGGGACGGCCCCGAGGTCGAGCGTGAAGCGCTTGAGCGGGTGCGCTGCACGGCTGCCCCGCTCGCAGAAGGCCACCGTGGGGGCGCCCGCGTCGAGCAGGTACTCGGCCGCTCGCAGCCACTCCTCCGGGCTCGCGGCGAGGCCGCGCTTGAGCACGACAGGCTTGCCGAGCCGGCCAATGCGTTGCAGGTGACGGCTCGCGTGCATGTGCCGGGCGCCCACCATCACGACATCGACGGCCTCGGCGATCGCCTCCGCCTCCGGGCTGTCCGTGACCTCGGTGATGGATCGCAGGCCGTGGGCGCGGGCCGCCTCGTGCAGCCACGTGGCCGCCCGCGCGCCGTGGCCCTGGAAGGCATCCACGCGCGTCCGGGTCTTGTCCGTGCCCCCCCGGAGCCAGCCGATGCCGAGAGAGGCTGCAAAGGCGGCCACCTCGCGGATGGCGCCGGGGTCCTCAACCGCGCAGGGGCCAGCGATCACGGGGACGGGCCCGAGCTCCCACGTCGGATCAGGCGGCGCGGGCGGTCCCTGGCGCAGCACCCGCCGGGGCCCCTCGGAGACCTCGTCCAGGCAGGCAACGGCCGGGTCGGCGGCCAGGGCATCGCGAACCTCCCAGGGCACCCAGGGGTCTGCGAGCAGCAACCCCATGCCGCGCTGGACGGATCTGGCCTCGAACCCCTGGCGGACCAGCCAGGCTCGGAGCCTGGGGGCCTCGCCACTGTCGGTGAGTGTGATGAGCATGGCGTCCCTCCCGTTGGTGACGGTGGCGCCAGGCGCTTGCACCCGTGGCGCTCGCATGCTAGCGTAGCAGATGGGTTCAAAAGTTTCAAGATTTCTTGAAAGTTTAGAAACTTCCCCGGCCGCCCGCTCGCCCCACGACCACAGGGCCCCTTGCCGTGATCAGCCCGCTCCTCCTGGCCCCTCCTGCCGCACCTCGGGCCCCCCGCGCCCGGCGGCTGGCGCTGACTGTCGGCCCGGCGGCGCGGTTGGCGGCGCCGCCCCTCGGCGTGGCCCATGTGGCGTGGCAGGATCCGGACGGCACGCTGTGGGTGGGGTGCGGCCGCGCTGCGGCCTGGGTGGTGGGATCCTCGACTGAGGCCCGGGCGGCGGCTGGCTACGAGGCCCTGGACCGCTGCCGCGAGGCCCTGGCACAGCTGCCCGAGGCGGCGAGTGGCCTCCGGGCCTTCGGCGCGCTGGCCTTCGACCCGGCCTTCCCGGTGGATCCCTACGGCGCCTCCGTTGATCTGGCGGCGTTTGCGGTGCCGCGCTGGTTGCTCCGGGTGCCCGCGAGCGCGGTGACCCGCGGGGGGCCGGCGGAGGCCTGGGTTGCCTGTGGCCCGGACGAGCCGGCCGACCAGCTGGAGCGAGAGGCCGTGGCGCTGGCTGCCTGGGCGGGACGGCCCAGCCCGCCCGCCGTCGTGCCCCGGGGGATGCTGGTGCCGGACGAGACGGATCGCCTGGACTACGAGGAGGCCGTCCGCCAGGCCCTGGACGCGATCCGGGGCGGTGCGCTCGAGAAGGTCGTGCTGGCCCGTCCCCGCTTTGTCGAGGCCGCAGGCCACCTGCCGCCGTGGCCGCTGTTCCTGGCGCTGGCCCACCGCGCGCCGAGCACGGCCCGCTTTCTGCTGGTGGAGCCGGAGGGTGGGGCGTTCCTCGGTGCCTCCCCGGAGTGCCTGGTGGCGCTGGAGGGGCAAGCCGTCAGGGCCGACGTGCTGGCCGGCACGACCCCCCGGGATCGCGACGCTGCCGTGGACGCGGCGCGTGCCGAGGCGCTGCGTGCGTGTCCCAAGAACCGCCACGAGCACGGGCTGGTGCGCGAGGCCGTGCTGGCCACCCTGAAGCCCTTCACGACGGCGCTGCAGGCGCCCGAGCAGCCGCGCCTGCTCCCCCTGCCGAACGTCTGGCACCTCCACACGGCGGTGTCCGGGCGGCTCAGCGAGGCGGCGACGCTCGGGCGGCTGGTGCGGGCGTTGCACCCGACGCCGGCCGTGGGGGGCACGCCGCGTGACCGGGCGCTCGAGCTGCTCGCCGAGCTGGAGCGGGCGGGGCGGGGGTGTTACGCGGCGCCGGTGGGCTGGGTCGGCCGGGACGCGGCCTACATGGCCGTGGGGATCCGGTCCGCGCACCTGCGCGGCAACCGCGCCGTGGCCCTGGCGGGGGCCGGCATCGTGGAGGGCTCGGACCCCACCGCCGAGTGGCTGGAGACGGAGCGCAAGCTCGCCCCGATGCTGACGGCGCTGACGGGGGGGGCCCCGTGATGGACCGCGGCCTGCTCAACCTGGACTGGGCCCACGCCATCCTCGAGGCCCTGATGGGGCAGGGGGTGGAGCACCTGGTGCTCTCCCCCGGCTCGCGCTCCACGCCGCTGGCGCTGGTGGCCAACCGCCGCGAGGGCCTGACCTTGCATGTGGTGCTCGACGAACGGGTGGCGGCCTTCACCGCCCTGGGCCTGAGCAGGGCCACCTCGAGGCCGGTGGCGCTGGCCTGCACCTCCGGCACGGCCACCGCCAACTACCACCCCGCGCTGGCCGAGGCTGCCACCTGGGGGGTGCCGCTGGTGGCGCTGACGGCGGATCGCCCCCCCCGGCTTCGCGGGCTGGGGGCCGCCCAGACCATCGATCAGGTCCGGCTGTTCGGCCCCACGGCGGCCTTCGTGGAGCTGCCTGTGCCTGAGCCGGCAGCCCTGGAGGCCGTGGGCAGCCGCGTGGCGCTGGTCGTGGCCGAGGCGCTTACCGGTCGCCGGGGACCGGTGCACCTGAACGTCCCCTTCGACGAGCCCCTGGCGCCCGCGCGCGAGGCCCTCGCGGCCTGGCGTCCCGACCGCCGCGCTGCGCCGCGGGTCTGGCCGGGCCGCACCGCGCCCGATGCCGAGGCCCTGGCCGCCCTGCGGGCCCGGTTGGCGGCCAGCGAGCGCCCGCTGGTCGTCGCAGGACCGGGCGCCGGGGACGGGGGGGCCGCCCGACCCCTCCTCGACTGGGCGGCTGCGGCCGGCGTGCCCGTGTTGGCGGACGTGGGCTCGGGCCTCCGGGGCCGGGCCAGCCTCGGCGGTCCCGTGGTGACGCACGCGGACCTGTTCATCCGGCCGCCCGTGCCGGAGGCCCTGACGCCGGACCTGCTCGTGTTGCTCGGGCGCCTGCCCACCAGCAAGGCCCTCTCGACCTGGTGCACCGCGCTGCGGGTCGCCACCGTCGCCGTCTGGCCGGACGCTGGGGGCCGTGATCCGGAGGCCCTTGCCGACACCGTGGTGATCGGGGACGTGGGGGTGGCCTTCGCCTCCCTCGGGGCGGCTGCCGCCTCGCCTCGCGAGGGGGCCTGGCTGGGGGCCTGGCGCGCCCGCGAGGAGGCGGCGGCCCGGGCGATTGCCGAGGGCGTGGTGCCCGTGTCGCCCGAGGCCGCCGCCACCCGGGCGGCGATTGCCGCGCTGCCGCCAAGGGGCGGGCTCGTGCTCTCGAACTCCCTGCCGATCCGCCACGCGGACGCATACGGGGGGGCCGGCCCCGAGGGCGGCCGCGTGATCGTCCTGCGCGGCGCCAACGGCATCGACGGCGTCACGGCCGTGGCGCAGGGGGCGGCGCGCGCCTGGGGGGTGCCGACCTTGCTGGTCACGGGGGACCTCGCGTTCCTGCACGACATGGGGGCCCTGGTTGCCGCTCGCGATCTGAAGACGCCGCTGGTCGTGCTCGTGCTCGACAACGACGGGGGGGGGATCTTCCATCACCTGCCGATCGTGGATGCCGCGCCGGACTTCGAACCCCTCTTCGGCACGCCGCAGGGCCGGGACCTCGCGGCGATCGCCCGGGCCATCGGGGCCACCGTCCACGCCCCAGCCACCCCCGAGGAGGTCCACCTCGCGGCCCAGGACGGCCTTCGCACCCCCGGGTTGACGGTGCTGGTGTTCCCGTGTGACCGGCGCGAGACCGTGGCCCTTCACCGGGCCTTCATCGCGGATCTCGCGGCGCGGGGGGCGACCCATGCGTGACGCGGTCGCCCCACCCTGGATGCCGACGCTGCCTCCCCCCCTCGACGTGGCGGCCGGAGGCCTCCGCTGGCGGGTGCGCGCCTGGGGGGGCTTCGAGGCCCCTCCGCTCCTGCTGTTGCACGGCTTCGGGGCGGACAGCCGCGTCTGGGCGTCCGTGGCCGAGCGCCTGGCCGACCGGTGGCGCGTGCTGGCTGTGGACCTGCCCGGCCATGGCGGCACGACCGCCCCGGGGCCGGCGTGGGATCTGCCGCGGACGGCGCTGGCTCTGGCGGCGCTGTGGCCCTTGCTCGAGGACCGACCGGCCGTGGTGCTGGGCTACTCGCTGGGGGGGCGGTTGGCGCTGCACCTCGCGCTGCACGCCCCCCTGGCCGGGCTCGTGGTGGTGGGGGCCTCGCCCGGCCTGCGGGAGGCGGCGGCGAGGGCCGACCGCCTGGCGGCGGACCGCCGCTGGATCGCGCGCCTCGCCGACGGCCTGCCGGCCTTCTGGGCAGCCTGGGACCAGCAACCCGTGTTCGCGACCCGGCTGGACCGGCCCTCGTTTGACCGGGCCTTCCCCGACTTTGTGCGGGGTGAGCAGGCCCCTGCCGGCCTGGCGGCGGCCATGGCCGCCTTCGGCCTTGGCCGGATGGCCCCGCTTCATGACCGGCTGCGGGCGCTGGCAACGCCCACCGTGGTGGTGGCGGGGGAGCGCGACGAGAAGTTCCTGGCGCTGGGCCGCGACCTCGCCGCGGCGCTGCCCGCAGCCACCTTCCTGCCTGCCCCCGGCGCGGGCCATGACGTTCCCAACGAGAGCCCCGACACCCTGGTGCGGGCGCTCGAGCTTCTCTCGGCGCCAGCTGGCGAGAGAAGCGCTGCCTCCCTCGACACGAAAGGACCCCCCCGATGACCGCCATCGCCCCGGCGCTCGGCTGGACGCCGATCAAGACCTATCAGGACATCCGCCTCGAGGAGGCGGAGGGCATCGCCAAGGTGACGATCAACCGCCCCGAGCGGCGCAACGCCTTCCGGCCGCAGACCATCCTCGAGCTGCTGGATGCCTTCCATATCATCCGCGAGGCCCCCCATCTCGGCGTCGTGATCCTGACGGGCGAGGGCCCGGACGCCTTCTGCGCGGGTGGGGATCAGAAGGTCCGGGGCGAGAAGGGCTACGTCGGCTCGGACGGCGTGCCGCGGCTGAACGTGCTCGACCTCCAGAAGGTCATCCGCTCGCTGCCGAAGCCCGTCATCGCCATGGTCGCGGGCTATGCCATCGGGGGGGGGCACGTGCTGCACGTCGTCTGTGACCTGACGATCGCGGCGGAGAATGCCCGCTTCGGCCAGACGGGCCCCAAGGTGGGCTCGTTCGACGGGGGCTTCGGAGCCTCCTACCTCGCGTCGATCATCGGGCAAAAGAAGGCCCGGGAGATCTGGTACCTGTGCCGCCAGTATGACGCGCAGGAAGCCCTGCAGATGGGCCTGGTGAACAAGGTCGTGCCGCTGGCCGAGCTGGAGACGGAGACCGTGGCCTGGTGCCGCGACATTCTGCAGCATTCCCCGCTGGCGCTGCGCTGCCTCAAGAGCGCCTTCAACGCCGACCTCGACGGGCAGGCCGGCGTCCAGGAGCTCGCCGGCAACGCGACGCTGCTGTTCTACATGTCCGAAGAGGCCCAGGAGGGCCGGGACGCCTGGCTGGAGCGCCGGCAGCCCGACTTCTCCAAGTTCCCCCGCCTGCCCTGACGCCCGGGAGGCCGCCGCCATGCTGCGTACGTGGTTGATCGCCAGCCGGCCGCGCACCCTGCCAGCCGCCGTCGTGCCGGTGGCGGTGGGGGCCGCCCTGGCCCACCGGCTGGGCCACCTGGCCCCGGGGCCGGTGCTGGCCGCCCTGGTGGGCGCGCTGGCGCTGCAGATCGGCTGCAACTTCGCCAACGACTACTTCGACTGGAAGAGCGGCGCGGACGGCCCGGATCGCCTTGGGCCGACGCGCGTCACGGCGGCGGGGCTCGCCACCCCGCGGCAGGTCGTCGGGGCCACGGCCCTCGCCTTTGCCGTGGCGACGCTGGCGGGGCTTTACCTGGCCTGGGTCGGGGGCTGGCCGATCGTGGCGGTGGGCGTCGCCTCCATCCTGGCGGCGATCGCCTACACCGGAGGCCCGTACCCCCTTGGCTACCACGGGCTCGGGGAGGCCACGGCCTTCGTCTTCTTCGGCCCGGTGGCCGTGCTCGGCACCACCTGGGTGCAGGTGGCCGGCCTGCGGCTGCCGCCCGCGGCCTGGGCCCCGGCGGCCCTGCTGCTGTCCCTGCCCGTCGGGGCCTGGGTGGCGGCCATCCTGGTGGTGAACAACCTGCGCGACATCCCCACCGACACCCGCGCCGGCAAGCGCACGCTCGCCGTGAGGCTGGGGGCCCCGGCCACCCGGCGGGTGTACGCCGGGCTGATCGCCCTGGGCTTCCTGGCCCCCGTGGCCCTGGTGGCCCTGGGCCTGCCCGGCCTCGGGCACCCCTGGCTGGCGGCGGCCATCCCGACGCTGGCCCTGCCCCTCGCCCTCGGGCCCCTGCGCGCGGTCTATGGCCCGCCGGAGGGGCCGGCCCTGAACGCCGCGCTGGGGGCCACGGGACGCCTGCTGGCGGTGGGCGGCCTGCTGCTCGCCGGAGGCCTGGCGTGGGGCTGAGGCCCGTCTGGCAGGCCGCGCCCTACACGGCGGCCCTCGCGTCCCCCCTGGCCACGGCCCTCGGCGCCCTCAGCGCGCGGGAGGGCTGGTACGTGGCCGTGCGGGCGTTCGGCGCGACGGGGCTGGGGGAGGTCGTCCCGGAGCCGGCCTGGGGCACGGAGCGGCCCGAGGCGGTCGCCGCGGGCCTCGCGCGGCTGGGGGGGCGGGCTGCGGGCCAGCGGGGGGCGACGCCCCTCACCCGGCCTGCGGCCACCCTCTCCCGGGGGGAGTGGGCAGGAGACGCTGGCGCTCCCCTCTCCGCGACGGAGGGGGCAGAAGACGTGGGCGCTCCCCTCTCCGCGACGGAGAGGGTCCCCGTCAGCGGGGGTGAGGCGATGAGCCCCGGCGAGGGTCTGGCTGCCGTCGCGGCCTGGCTCGCGGCCTCGGGCCTCCGCGCACAGAGCCACCCGGCCCTCCACGCCGGCCTCGAGCTGGCCCTGCTCGACGCCCTCTCGCGGGCGCTGGGGCTGTCCCTCGCGACGCTGCTGTCGGACGGGCGTCCGCCCCTGCCCAGCCTGCCGACGGCGGCGCTGGTGGGGGCGCTCCCGCCGGAGGCTGCGGCCCGCGCGGCCACCCGCGCCGTGGCTGCGGGGCACGGCACCGTGAAGCTCAAGCTCGATGGCCGGGATGACCTGGCCCGCGCCACGGCCGTGCGCGCGGCGGTGGGCCCCGGCGTCTCCCTGCGGCTCGATGCCAACGCGCTGTGGCCGGACGTGGAGCCCGCGGCCGAGGCCCTGGCGGCCTACGCCCCGCTGGCCCCGGAATTCCTGGAGCAGCCTGTGGCCGGCCTCGAGCCCCTGGCCGCGTTGCAGCGGCGGGTGGCCTTTCCCCTCGCGCCCGACGAGGCGCTGGTTGATGAGGCCGCCTGTGACCTCGCGCTGGCCCTCGGCCTGCGGGTGCTCGTCGTCAAGCCGATGTGGCGCGGGGGCCTGCTGGCGGCCCGGGCACTTTCGGCCCGGGCGCTGGCCGCGGGCGCACGGGTGGTGCTGTCCTCGGCGCTGGATCGCGGCGTGGGCACGGCCGGCGTGCTCCACCTGGCGGCAGCCCTGCCCCAGCCAGGCTGCGTGGGCCTCGGCACCGCGGGGCTGTTCGCCGAGGGCGGGGCGCTGGGGGGTCTCCAGCCACGGGGCGGGCGCCTGGCCGTGCCAGCCGGCATCGGGCTCGGGGTCCCGGTGCAGGACCCGGGCCTGCAGGAGGTGATGGACCGCCTGGCAGAGGGGGCGCGATGACCGTGCTCCGCCTCGACGACCTCTTGCCATCGTCCGCCCCTGACAGCCTCGCCCTTCAGGTGGCAGGGGGCGAGGCCTGGAGCCGCGGCCAGCTGCGGGCGGAGCAGCGGGCCTGGAGCGCGCGATTCGCCTGCCACCCGCTGGCCGCCGGTGCCATGGTGGCGATCTGGGCCGTCAACAGCCCCCAATGGGTCGCCGCAGCCCTGGGGGCCTGGGCGCGGGGCCTCGTGGTGGTGCCCCTCTCGCCCCGGTGGACGGACCATGAGGTGCGTGGCGTGCTCGACCGCACCCCGGTGGCCCTGCTGCTCGGCGATCGCGCCCGGGCGGAGCGGGCCCATGGCCTCGGCCTGGGCCTGCGCGTGGCCTGCCTCGACGAGCCTCCCCAGGCCTCCTGCGGGGAACGGCCCCTCCCCGCCTCCGCCGCCGTCAGCGGCGAGCCGAAGGCACAGCTGGGCGGGCCCGAGCGCCTCGCGGCCCTGGTCCCCACCTCCGGCACGACGGGCGCGCCCAAGCTCGCGATGCTCACGGCCCGAGGCCTGGGGGCCACGGCGGCGCTGACGGCAGAGGCCCTCGGGCTGGGGCCGGGCGACGTGTACTGGCTGCCGATGCCGCTCGCGCACGTCGGGGGGTTGGGGGCCATGTGCAGGGCGCTCGGGGCGGGGGCTGCGATCGCCTTGCCCGGCCCGGAGGACCCAGGCGGCGCCCTCTCCGCCTGGGCGGCCTCTGGCGTGACCCACGCCTCGCTGGTGCCCACCCAGCTGCTGGACCTGACGACCGAGGCGCCGCCTCCCTGGCCGCCGTCGCTGCGGGTGGTCCTGGTGGGGGGGGCCGCCTCGCCCCCCGACGTGGGCGCGCGGTGCGCGATGGCCTGGACCACCTACGGCCTGACGGAGGCGGGCGGCACCGTGACGCTGGGGCGCGCTGACGCCGGCGGCTCCTCAGGGGGGCCCCTGCCTGGCTGGGAGGTGCGGGTGGTGGATCCGGCGGGCGCCCCCGTGCCGGCCGGTGAGGTCGGGGAGCTCCTGCTCAGGGGGCCCGGGCTCATGGCGGGCTACTGGCAGGATGCCGAGGCCACAGGCGGCGTGCTGCGGGACGGCTGGCTGCACACGGGGGACTTCGGCGCGCTCGATGCCGCAGGGCGCGTCACGGTCCACGCCCGGCGCACCGATCTGATCGTGTCAGGGGGCGCCAACGTCTACCCCGCCGAGGTCGAGGGGGCGCTGCTGGCGCACCCGGCCATCCGGGAGGCGGCGGTGCTTGGAGAGCCTGACCCGCGCTGGGGCCAGCGCGTCGTGGCCTGCGTCGTGCTGCGCCCGGGCGTGCCCGCCCCCACGCTGGAGGCGCTGCGGGCCGTGCTGGCGCCGCGGCTGGCGGGCTACAAGCACCCGCGGCGCGTGGTGCTGGTCCCGGACCTGCCCCGGCTGGGCAACGGCAAGCTCGATCGGGCAGCCCTGCGCGGGCACGTCAGCGAGGCAAGGGTATGATGAAGGCGTCGTCCCCCCGTGCCCGCGGAGGAACCAAGCTGGAACAGGCCGCGGCCCCGCTCGAACCCGCGCTGTACCGGGCCTGCGAAGCCGTGGGCCAGGTCGTCGAGCTGTGGGGCTTCAAGCGGGTCCACGGGATGATCTGGATGTACATGTACCTGCAGGGGGCCGCGGTCACCACCAAGGACATCCAGGGGGCCCTCGGCATCTCGGCAGGCCTCGTTTCGATGTCGCTCTCGGAGCTGCAGCACTGGGCCGTCGTCCATCGGCACTCCGCGCCCGGAGAACGCAAGGATTTCTACACCGCCGAGGCCAACATCGGGCGACCGATCCTCAAGGTGCTGCGCGAGCGAGAGGCCTACCAGCTCGGCGTGATGATCGAGACGCTGCGAGGCGTGCGGGAGGGGCTGGACGCCAGCGAAGGGGGGGCTGCGCAGGTGGCCGTACGCCAGCTCGACGGCCTGATCCGCACGGGCGAGCTTGGGCAGGAGCTTTTCAACCGCTTTCTTGACCTCGGTGGCCTGCTGCTGCTGCGAGAGGGCACCTCGCCCGCGATGCTCAAGGACGTGGGCAAGACGCTGGTGGCGCTGCGGCGGTTCCTGATGCGCGGGGAGGAGCCCCGGCGGGGGCGGTGAGCCACCTCGACCTGCACGCTGGTGGGTGGACAGCAGGGCTCAGGGGCGCCGCTGCGCCACCACCGCGATCGTGCAGCGCGACACGCACACCAGCCGCCCCTGCTCGTCGGCGATCTTCACCTCCCAGACCTGGGTCGTCCGGCCCCGGTGCAGCGGGCGGGCCTCCCCGATGACGGCCCCGTCCCGAACCGGGCGCAGGTGGTTGGCGTTGATTTCCAGCCCGACGGCGGCCTCTGTGGCCTCGTCCACGTTGAGCCAGCCGCCGATGCTGGCGAGCGTCTCCGCGAGGGCCACGGAGGCGCCGCCGTGGAGGAGGCCGAAGGGCTGATGCACGGCCCGCGTGACCGGCATTCGGCCACGCACGAGCTCGGCGCCCATTTCCAACACCTCGATGCCGAGCGTGTCCCGCAACGTCCCACGGGCAGCTTCGTCGAGCCGGGCCGCGCGCGCGGTTGCTTCATCCGTTGTCACGGTGTGGTGCCTCCTAGGGGATAAGCACGCCGTCTCGGGCGGGGTGCATGATGAGCCGCACGCGATGCAGGTCGGTCACCAGCAGGGTGCCGCCTGGGCCCACCGCGATGCCGTTCACCTGCTGGAACAGGGCGATGTCGGCGCGGCCGTCGACCGTGCCAGCCAGCAGGCCACCTGCGAGGGTCCGCACGCGGTCCGTGGCTGGCGTGTAGACCCGCACGTCGAAGTTGGAGGTCAGCACGTGGCCGGCGGGGTCCACCGCCAGGGCTTTGGGTGGGTTCAGCCCGGCCGTGAGGCCCGGGCCGTCGATCATCCCGGCCAGAAACTCGCCGCTGCCGGCCACCGTCTCCAGCGTGGGGGCGGCGGCTGCGAGGTCGAGGCGCCGGAGGCGGCGGTTGTTGCCGTCGGCCACGTAGAGCTTCCTGCTTGCGTCGATCGCCAGGGCGAAGGGCCGGTCGAGCAGGGCCGCATCGGGGGACCCATCCGCGAAGCCCTTGGCAGAGCCGATCAGGGTGGTCACCGGGTGGGCAGGGTCATCGAGCTGGATCGCCCGCACGCGGTGCCCGAGGACCTCCGCCACGAGGAGTCGCTGCGTGGCCGCGTCATAGGCGAGCCCCCATGGGCCGGCAAACGGGGAGGGAGCCGGCGCTTCAGGCGCGCCGGGCTCGCCCGCGCCCGCGATCGTGGTGACGGTGCCGGAGCCCACGGCGTCCAGCGCCACCTCGCGGATCGCGCCCGTGACCTGGTCCGAGACGTAGAGGCGCTCGCCGCCTCCGGGCGCGGGCACCGTGACCAGCCCTGTGGGGCCGGCGAAGCGCGCCGCCTCGAGGGGGCCATCGGTGCTCACCTGGTCGTCCCCGCCGGCCAGCGTGCCGAAGGTGAAGGTGCCGTCGTCGTTGATCCGCAGCGTGCGAATGCGGGCGTTGCCGAAATCGGCCAGGTAGTACAGGCGGGGGTCCCGCTGAGAGCTGCAGATGTCCACGAGCGTGTTGAAGCGCGCCTCCTCGCCGGTGCCGTCCACGTAGCCAGGCGTCAGCGCCCCGGCGAGGGTGGCGACGGTGGGGCGCACGGGGGGCGTCGCTGGCTGGGGCGCCGGGGCGTCCGGATCGGTGACGCCGTAGCCGAGCTCCACGGGCTTGTCTGCGGCCTCCGGGAAGGTCAGCCGGAAGATCACGGAGCCATCTACCCGGGACGTCATCGTGAGCGAGGCCACGGCCTTGCCTGCCTCGCGCACCTCCCCCGACCAATCGCCCCGATCCGTCTCCGTGAGCTCCGCGAGCAGGCCGTCCTGCAGGTCGTAGGTGCGCACCCGCCTGCCGCCTTCGCGACGCTGCGCCTTCGTGTAGACCACCTCGCCCAGGCTGTTCCGCAGGGTGGACTCTCCATCATAGTACCCGAGGGGATCGTCGTAGGTCACGACGATCTGGCCCAACGCATCGAGCTTCACGTTGGCGAGGGTGCCTTGCTCGGTGGCGCCGAGGTGCTCGTAGAGGTACTCGAACGTGCCGGTGCCGGCGTCGGCATCGACCGTGAAGGCCTTGATGGCCAGAGAGACGTTGGTGTCTGGCTCTCGGATGTAGCTGGTGGGGGCGGCGTGGAACGCAATGCGCGTGGTCTCGTTCGTGGGGGTCTTGTCGACGTCGTAGGCCAGCAGCGAGCGCAGCAGCCCGCTGGGGTAGTAGTCGCGCTGGACCTCGGTCGCGCGCCTGACGGCGCCGCCCTCCCACTTGGTGAGGGTCTCGAAGCGGCGCTCGTGCTGGATCCTGCCCTCAGGCTCCAGCTCGACGCGCCTGAAGGCGTCGTCGGAGTTCTCGACGTTCTTGACGAAGAGCAACGAGCGGCGGCCGTCCGTCCACTGGCGGTCAGCGAGCGTGGTCTCCCCGGTGAGCGGCTCGATGGCCACCGGGTCGCTGGCGGCCGGAACTTGCAGGACCCGGTACCCTCCCGCGTTGTTGCCGATGAGCCCGCCTCCGTTGTTCGAGACCAGGCCCCCGCCGTTGTTGGCGATCAACCCCCCGCCGTTGTTGGCGATCAACCCGCCACCGTTGTTGGCAATCAGCCCCCCGGCGTTGTTGGCGATCAACCCCACGGCCGTGGCCGTGCCGCCGAGCACGGCCTGAGAGGTGGCCAGCTGACCTCGGTTCTGCGCAAAGGTGACCTGGGCGATTGACAGCAGCTTGTCGCTCAGGCGGGTGGCGAGCAGGGTCTCGGCCGCCGGCAGGGGGCCCGGGGCCGCGGGTGTGGGGGGCTCACTGGTGACCGGGGCCGGGGCCGCCGAGGGTGAGGGCACGGCCACGGGCGGCAGCACGGCCTGGGGGGGCACCGAGGGAAGGGGGGCGGCCTCCTCGAGCTCGTCAGGAGAGCCCTGGGGGACGAGGGAGACGGGCTTGGCAGCGGGAATGGGGCGAGCGGCAGCTGGTTTCCTGGGCTTGGTGGCCCCCGTGGTGGCGGGGGTAACCTGGCAGGAGGCCGACAGCAGGGCTGCTGCAACCACCCAGCCCAGGCGATGGATCCGACTCCCCACGTGGCGCTCCTCCTGGCTCCCGGCCTGTCGTTCTCATACCCCGAACGGCGGGGGGCCGGCAACGGCGGGGGCTGGCAACGGCCTGCCGCCGCGGGTATCATGGGGGCCCGCTCGCCCCGTCGAGGGCCCACGTCGTCGAAGGAAGGAACACGCCATGGCTCGCTTCTTGCTCGGCTCCCTCGTTGCCCTGGGGCTTGCCAGCCTCTCCCCCGGCGGGCTCCCACCAGCCAGCGCCGAGGCCACGGCCTCGGCGCTGGGCGGCACCTGGGTGTTCGTCCCACGCGACAGCGACGACCTGGAGGCTGCCATCAACACCGCTGCGGACAAGGTCAACTTCGTCATCCGTGGCCTGGCCACGGGGCGCCTGCGTGACACGAACAAGCCCTACAGACGCATCGCGATCACCCGCGGGCAGGGTGGCACCACGACGGTGGAGACGGACACCCGCGGACCCGTGACGGCGCCCGCTGGCGGCGCCAGCGTCAAGTGGACCCGCTCCGACAAGCAGGTCTACGACGTCACGATGACGTGGCGCTCCGAGCGCCGCCTCGAGGAGACGTTTGCCAGCGCTGAGGGAAGGCGGGTCAACGTTTACGCGCTGCGCCCGGGGGGGCAGGCCATGGACATGCACGTCACCGTGACCAGCCCCCGGCTGCCGGTGCCGCTCACCTACAGGCTGGCCTACCGCCGGGTGCCGTGACGGGCTGAGGCCCGGCGGGGGCTGGCTGCGCCGGCCCCCGGGGGTGGCAGGGGCGCCGAACGGGCTCGTGCAAGGCGTCGATGCGGCATCGGTCGGGGCGGCCCATGCTACCGGGAGGCCCTCGCTCAAGTCGGGGGCCGTGCCGGAGCTTCACCGTGGCAACGCCCCTTTTGCAACGTGCCTTCGCTGGCCTGCGCTGGACCGCGGGCGCCCAGCTCGGGGCCCAGGCGGCTCAGTGGTGCGCCTTTCTGGTCCTGGCCAGGGCGGTCACGCCAGCAGGCTACGGCACCATCGCCTCGGCGTTGCTGGTGGCCGGCGGGCTGGGTGCCCTCGCCGAGCTCGGGCTGGGGCCGGCGCTGTTGCAGCTGCCAGAGCTCCGAGCGGGGCACGCCGCCGCTGGCCTGCTGGCAGCGGTCGCCGTCGGGGGGGGGCTGGCTGGCTGCGTGTGGGTGGCGGCTCCCGCCATCGCAGCCTTCTTCCACCAGCCCGAGCTCGGAGCGGTGCTGCAGGCCCTCACCTGGCTGGCACCCGTGGCAGCCCTCGGTGTGGTGCCGCGCGCGCTTCTGGAGCGCGAGCTTCGGTTCAAGGCGCTTTCGGTCATCGACACGGCCGCGGCGCTGCTGTCGGCTGCCGTGGTCGTGGGGGCCGCCACCCGGGGTTGGGGCGTCTGGGCGATGGTGGCCGGACAGCTCACGGCCGCCGGCTCCACCACCGCGCTGGCCTGGCTCGCGGCAAGGCCTCGGGTCGGCACCGTGCGGGAGGCCGCCGGGGCCTGGCGCGAGCTGGGCCGGGTGGCGGGGCCGGTCCTGGGCAGCCGCCTGCTGGGGTTCGTTGCCTCTCACCTCGACACCCTGCTGGTTGGGCGGCTGCTCGGGCCCGCCGCGCTCGGCACCTACGCGCTGTCGTACAAGCTCGCCACCTGGCCGATGCTGCGCGTCAGCCACACGGTGTTGCGGGTGGCCGGCCCCGTCCTGATGCGTTGCCGGGCGGAGCCCGGGGCCTTCGGTCGGGGCTATCTGCGGCTGGTGCATGGCCTCGCGGCCGTGGTGCTGCCGATGGTCACCGGCCTGGCGCTGCTGGCCCCGGTCGCGTTGCCTGGCGTCCTGGGGGAGTCCTGGGCCGAGGCGGCGACGCTCACCCAGCTGCTCTGCCTGGTGGGCGCCGCCAAGGCCGTGGTCTGCGCCGTGGGCGTGGTTTATCTCGGCTGCGGCCGGCCCGATCTGGAGCTCAAGGCCAACGCCTTTGGGGCCGTCAAGCTGCCCGTCTTGCTCTTCCTCGCCGCCCCCTGGGGCCTGGAGGGCGTGGGGTGGGCCTACGTCGTGTCGGCGGCGTTGGGGGCGCCCCTCCAGCAGCACCTGGCGCTGAGGCTGCTCGGGGTCTCGTGGCGAGCCTTTGGGGCCGCCCTGGCCCGGCCCCTCGTCGCCGTGCTGGCGCTGGGGTTGGCGGCCGCTGCCGCGCAGGGCGCCACCGTCGGCTGGGAGACGACGCCCCGTGGCATCGCCCTGATGGTGGCGGGGGGCGCGGCCTGGACGGTGGTCTGGCTGCCTTCCGGCGCGCGCGCCTGGCGGCGGCGGGCGACCGGTGCCCCCACCTCCGCGCCCGCCGAGGTGGCCTCCGACGTTCGAACCTCGGCATAAATTTGCCATCGGCGCGGTATAGGATCGGGGCAGGTCAGGAGGGTCCACGTCACCGCCCCACGCATACTGACATCGAGGTCCAGATGGACGCGACTTTGACCACCGCCTGCGGCCGGACCCTTTCGGTCTCGGTGCTCGAGGTAACGACCCGCACCATCTACCGGGAGTCCGACGCGGCGGACGCCGGCATCCACATCAGCTCCTTCGGGCTGCAGGCAGACCAGGCCGTGCCGGCGCCTGCCGTGCACGCGCTGACGCTCCCAGGCGAGGGTGCCCGCACGCTGAACCTGGCCGTATGCGTGGCGCTGCCTGTGGGGGGGTACTTTCTGGCCGGCGACTGCGTGACGGAGGTGGCTCCGTCTGCTCCTGATTCTGCGAGAGCCCCTCATCCGGCCTGCGGCCCCCTGCTCCCTGGGGGAGAGGGCAGCGAACTCCGGTTTCACCCAAAGGGTGCGGACGTTTTCCACGTCCTCCTCCCACGGGGAGAAGGTCCGCGTCAGCGGGGATGAGGGGTCATGCGGAATCAGGGGCTGCGAGGCCTCGCGAGGCCCTGACGGGAGTGGGGTATGGTACCTGAGCCGTCGGGCCGCCACCCGAACAGGCACGACCCCCTGCGGCGGGAGGCCTCAATGGAAAAGACCTGGTTGACCCATTACCCGGCGGGCGTGCCGGCGACGATCGACCCCGATACGCATCCCTCCATCCCAGCCTTGCTCGCGCACAGCCTGGCAACCTACCGGGACCGGCCAGCCTACACCTGTCTGGGGAAGACCCTGACCTTCGGGGACGTCGACACCCTCTCTGCCCGCTTCGCGGCGTTCTTGCGGGGGGACCTCGGGCTGCAGGCGGGCGACCGCATCGCGCTCCAGATGCCGAACCTTCTGCAGTACCCCGTCGCGCTGTTCGGGGCGTTGCGGGCCGGCCTGGTGGTCGTCAACACCAACCCGCTCTACACGCCGCGGGAGATGGCCCACCAGTTCAAGGACTCGGGTGCGCGGGCCCTCGTGGTGGTGGCCAACTTCGCCCACCACGTCGCGGAGATCCGGGGCGAAACCGATCTCCAGCACGTCATCGTGACCGAGGTTGGTGACATGCTCGGCTTCCCGAAGGGCCCGCTGACCAACTTTGTCCTGAAACATGTGAAGAAGCAGGTGCCGCCCTACGACCTGCCGGGTGCCATCTCCTTCCAGGACGCGCTCGCCCGAGGGGCCAGGGCCAGCCTGCCGGCCGTCGACCTCCGGGGGGACGACCTCGCGTTCCTGCAGTACACGGGCGGCACCACCGGGGTCAGCAAGGGGGCGATGCTGACGCACCGCAACGTCCTTGCCAACGTGGCGCAGATCGCCGCCTGGATGGGGCCGGGGCTCAAGCCGGGGCAGGAGCTCATCGCGACGCCGCTGCCGCTGTACCACATCTTCTCGCTGACGGTGAACTGCCTGGCGTTCTCCATGTTCGGGGCCTGCAACCTGCTCATCCCCAACCCACGCGACCTCGAGGGCTTCATCAAGGAGCTGGGCAAGCACCCTGTCACGGTGATGACCGGGGTGAACACGCTGTTCAATGGCCTGCTCAACCACCCGGCCTTCTCGAAGGCCACGGTGCCGGACCTGAAGTTTGCCGTGGCCGGTGCCATGGCCGTGCAGCAAGCCGTGGCCGAGCGTTGGAGGCAGGTCACGGGGACGGCCCTCGTGGAGGGCTACGGGCTCACGGAGTCGTCGCCCGTGGTGTCGGTGAACCCCATCGACGGCACCGAGCGCATCGGCACCATCGGGCTCCCCGTCCCCTCGACCGAGGTCAAGCTGGTGGATGAGGCCAACCGCGAGGTGGGGCCCGGAGAGCCGGGCGAGCTCTGTGTGCGGGGCCCTCAGGTGATGCAGGGATACTACCACCGGCCGGATGAGACGGCCAAGGTGCTGGTGGAGGGGTGGCTCCACACGGGAGACGTGGCGGTCGTCGACGACCGGGGCTACTTCAAGATCGTCGATCGGAAGAAGGACATGATCCTCGTCTCGGGCTTCAACGTGTACCCCAACGAGATCGAGGACGTCATCGCCCGTCACCCGAAGGTGCTGGAGGTGGCCGTGATCGGCGTGCCCAGCGAGAGCTCGGGGGAGGCCGTGAAGGCCTTCGTTGTGAAGCGTGACGCGAGCCTGTCGGACGAGGAGGTGATCGCGCACTGCCGGGAGCACCTCACGGCTTACAAGGTGCCCCGCAAGGTCGAGTTTCGCGCCGAGCTGCCGAAGTCGAACGTGGGCAAGATCCTGCGGCGTGAGCTTCGGGAGCCGGCCAAGGCCTGACGAGCGCCTCGTCCCGAGCGAAACGGCCCCTCTCCGCGCAGGAGAGGGGCCGCAAGGCCGGGGGCCTCAGGCGTGCAGCGGCCGTCCGATGGCGGCCAGCGCGGCCTCCTTGACCACCTCCGACAGCGTCGGGTGCCCGTGGGTGGTCCGGGCCAGGTCCTCGGCGGAGGCCCTGAATTCCATCAAGGCCACTGCCTCCGCCAGGAGCTCCGACACGTTGGCACCGATCATGTGCACGCCGAGGATCTCGTCGGTCTCGGCGTGAGCGAGCACCTTCACGAAGCCCCTGGGGTCCCCGTGGCCGAGCGCCCGTCCGTTCACCGCAAACGGGAAGCGACCCGCCTTGACGGGCACCCCAGCCGCCTTGAGGTCCTGCTCCGTGCGGCCGACCCAGGCGATTTCCGGGCTCGTGTAGATCACCCAGGGCATGGCCTGGTAGTTCACGTGCCCGGCCTGGCCTGCGATGGTTTCTGCCACTGCCACGCCCTCGTCCTCGGCCTTGTGCGCCAGCATGGCTCCGCCCACCACGTCGCCCACGGCCCAGACGTTGGGCAGGTTGGTCCGCCAGTGCGCGTCGATGGCCACGAAGCCACGGCCATCGAGCGCCAGGCCGACGGCCTCGGCCCCCAGCCCCTGGGTGAACGGCACCCGTCCCACGGAGACGATCAGCCGGTCGACCTCCAGCACCTGGTCGGCGTCACCGTCCCGGTACCGCACGAGGACGCCTGGTCCGCTGGCGTCGACCGCCTGAAGGGTGATGCCGAGGTGCAGCTTCAGGCCCTGCTTGGTGAACTCGCGCTGCGCCTCCCGGGCGATGGCCTCGTCCGCCGCGGCCAGGAAGGTGGGGGCCGCCTCGAGCACCGTGACCTGGGCCCCGAGCCTGCGCCAGACGCTGCCCAGCTCGAGCCCGATCACGCCCGCTCCGATGACGCCGAGCCGCTGCGGCACAGCTGGGAACGACAGGGCGCCCTCGTTGTCGACCACCTTCACCCCGTCAAAGGGGGCCAGCGGAAGGCTGCGGGGCACCGAGCCGGTCGCCACGATGACGTGCGTCGCCAGCACCTCGGTGCCAGCGGCGTCGACCCGCCAGGCGTCGCCTTCCCGGGCCACAAACCGGCCCTTACCGTGGAAGGAGGTGACCTTGTTCTTCTTGAAGAGGAACTGGATGCCGCCCGTCAGCTTCTCGACCACCGCATCCTTCCGCCCCAGCATCCGGGCGAGGTCGAGGGTCACCTCCCCTCTTACCTCGATGCCGTGGTGCACGTACTCGTGCAGGAGTTGCTCGTACCGCTCGGAGCTGTCAAGCAGCGCCTTGGAAGGGATGCACCCCACGTTCAGGCAGGTGCCGCCAAGGCTGCCCTTGCCATTGCGGGTCCAGGCGTCCACGCAGGCCGTTTTAAGGCCCAGCTGGGCGCACCGAATGGCCGCCACGTAGCCGCCGGGGCCGCCGCCGATGACGAGGACGTCAAAACGCTCCATGGCTTACACCTCGAGCAGCAGGCGGGCTGGATCCTGCAGGGCGTCCCGGACCTTCACCAGGAACTGCACGGCCTCCGCGCCGTCGATGATGCGGTGGTCGTAGGACAGGGCGAGGTACATCACCGGCCGGATCACCACCTGGCCGTGCTCGGCCACGGGGCGCTCCACGATGTTGTGCATGCCCAGGATCGCGCTCTGGGGGGCGTTGAGAATCGGGGTGCTCAGCATCGAGCCGAAGGTGCCCCCGTTCGTGATGCTGAACGTGCCACCCTGGAGGTCTTCGAGCCCCAGTTTGCCCGCGCGGGCCCGCTCCCCGTAGCCCACGATGGCCTTCTCGATCTCGGCCAGGCTCATCTTGTCCGCGTCTCGCAGGATGGGCACGACCAGGCCCCGCTCGGTCGAGACGGCGATGCCGATGTCGAAGAAGGCGTGGTAGACGATGTCCTTGCCGTTCACCGAGGCGTTGATGACCGGGTACGCCTTCAGCGCCTCGGTGACCGCCTTGACGAAGAAGCTCATGAAGCCGAGCTTCACGCCGTGCTTCTTGGTGAAGGCGTCCTGGTACTTCTTGCGCAG
>JAYKHL010000132.1:0-8830 GCA_035284865.1 Candidatus Sericytochromatia bacterium
CAGCGAGATTGACCAGGCCAAGCTGGACGAGGCGAGCCAGGACGTTGCCTTCCTGGCTGCGTACGACGAGGTGCAGGCCAGGTTCCGGGCCTACCTGGGGCAGAAGGCCACCTGGTTCAAGGACACCTACCCTGCCCTGGCCGGCAAGACCGTGGCGTACTTCTCGGCCGAGTTCGGCCTTCACGAGGCCCTCCCCATTTACTCCGGCGGCCTGGGCATCCTCTCGGGCGATCACTGCAAGTCGAGCAGCAACCTGGACCTTCCCTTCGTGGGCGTCGGCCTGCTGTACAACCAGGGCTACTTCCGGCAGCAGCTGCGCCCGGATGGCCTGCAGGAGGCCCTGTACGACAAGCTGAACTTCTCTGAGCTTCCCATTCAGCCCGCGCGGGGGGAGGACGGCGCCGACGTCGTCATCCACGTGGAGCTTCCCGGGCGCCTGGTGTTCGCCAAGGTCTGGCAGGTCCAGGTTGGTCGCATCTCGGTGTACCTGCTGGATACGGACATTGACCGCAACACCCCGGAAGATCGTCGCTTCAGCGCCCAGCTGTACGGGGGCGACCACGACATGCGCATCTCGCAGGAGATCATCCTCGGCATCGGGGGCGTGCGGGCGCTGCGGGCCCTCGGCATCCACCCCGCCGCGTGGCATATGAACGAGGGTCACTCCGCGTTCCTGGGTCTCGAGCGCATCCGGGAGCTCGTCCAGCAACAGGGCCTGGCCTTCCACGAGGCCCTGGAGGCCGTCGCTGCCAACGCCATCTTCACCACCCACACGCCCGTGCCGGCTGGCAACGACGCCTTCTCCTTCCAGCTGATCGAGAAGTACTTCAGCCGCTTCTACCCGCAGCTGGGTATCGGCCGTGAGGAGTTCCTCGGGCTCGCCCGGCAGGACCAGCACGGTGGGGCGTCGCTGTTCTCGCTCTCCGTGCTGGCGCTGCGCTTGTCGCGCCAGGCCAACGGGGTCTCGGCGCTTCACGGGGAGGTGTCTCGCAAGATGTGGCAGGAGCTCTGGCCGGGGGTCCCGGCCGAGGAGGTGCCCATCGGCTCGATCACCAACGGCGTCCACACCGAGACCTGGATCGCCCCCGCCTGGCGCCCGTTGTTCGAGCGCCACATCGGGCCCGACTGGCGGGACGCGCTGGCCGACCAGCCCCGCTGGGAGGCCATCCGGCAGGCCCCGGATGCGGAGGTGTGGGCGGTCCGGCGCGCCCTGAAGGTGCGCATGCTGGAGTTCGTCCGTCAGCGGGTGCGCCAGCAACGCCTGCGCAGCGGTGAGAGCGTCTCCCGCGTGCTGGACGCCGACGTGATGTTCGACCCGGATGCCCTGACCATCGGCTTCGCGCGCCGGTTCGCCACCTACAAACGTGCCACGCTGGTTTTCCGGGATGTCGCGCGGCTCGCCCGCATCCTGAACGACCCGGACCGCCCCGTGCAGCTGATCTTTGCTGGCAAGGCGCACCCCGCCGACATGCCCGGCAAGGAGTTCATCCAGCGCGTGGTGCAGTACGCCCGGGACCTCAACTTCTCGGCCCGCGTGGTCTTCCTCGAGGACTACGACATGAACGTGGCGCGACACCTCGTCCACGGCTGTGACGTCTGGCTGAACAACCCCCGGCGTCCCCTGGAGGCTTCGGGCACGAGCGGCCAGAAGGCCGCGGCCAACGGCTGCCTGAACTTCTCCGTCCTGGATGGCTGGTGGTGCGAGGGCTTCAACCAGGTCAATGGCTGGGCCATCGGCGAGGAGCGCGAGTTTGCCGACCTCGACGAGCAGGACGAGGCGGACGCGCTGTCGCTGTACCGGACGCTCGAGGACGAGATCGTCCCGCTGTACTACGATCAGGACGACGCGGGCGTGCCAGCCGGTTGGGTGGCACGGGTCAAGGACGCCATCGCCACCCTGACGCCCCAGTACTCGACGCACCGCATGGTGCAGGACTACACCCGGGCCTACTACGTGCCTGCCATCGAGAATGGCGAGCGGGTGGCGGCTGACAGCTACGCCGTCGCCAAGCAGTATGCGGACTGGAAGGCCCGCGTGGGGTTCCACTGGCACCACGTTGCCATCGAGGTGGAGCCGCTGGATCTGGCGAAGGCCCACGTGGGTGACCCGATCGAGATCCTTGCACGGGTGCGCACGGGAGGGCTTGCGCCGGCCCACCTGGCCGTCGAGCTGTACCACGGCCGGGAGCGCGGGGGCGCCTTGCAGGACGTCGAGGTGCTGCCGATGCATCAGGCCGAACAGGTCGCCGAGGGCGTGTGGGCCTTCAAGGGGACCTTCACGCCGGAGCGCGGCGGTTCTTACATCTATGGCGTGCGGGTGCTGCCCCACCACGACGGCATGATCCACAAGCAGGAGCTCGCCCTGATTCGCTGGGCGTGAGACAAAGGAGTCTCCCTTGACTGAAACCACCTCGCAACCCCTCTCCACCACCGAGGCGGCTGACCTCCAGGCCTTTGACCACGTCGAGTTCTGGGTGGGCAACGCCAAGCAGGCCGCATATTTCTACACGCGGGCGTTTGGCTTCCGCTGCGTGGCCTACGCGGGCCCCGAGACGGGGGTGAAGGACCGCGCCAGCTACGTGCTGCGCCAGAACGACATCGTGCTGGTGTTCACGTGCTCGCTGCAGCCCGAAGGCCCGGTCGCGGACCACGTGCGGCTCCACGGAGACGGGGTGCGGGACGTGGCCTTCCGCGTCCAGGACGTGGACGCGGCCTTCGCGGCCCTCGTCGCCCGGGGCGCCCGCCCCGCGGTGGAGCCCCACACCCTCGAGGGGGCAGGTGGGCAGGTGCGGCGGGCGTCGGTGCACACCTACGGTGACACGCTGCACAGCCTGATCGGCCGGGACGACTTCGCCGGGCCCTTCCTGCCCGGCTTCGAGGCGCGCGAGCCCATCGCGGCCGTGCCGGGCGGGCTCGGGCGCATCGACCACATCGTTGGCAACGTGGGCTGGAACGAGATGAACCCGATGGTCGAACACTACGTGAATGTGTTTGGCTTCCATCCGTTCGTCTCGTTCGATGACAAGGACATCTCCACCGAGTTCACGGCGCTGCGATCGGTGGTGGTGGCCAACCCGCGCGAGACCATCAAGATGCCCATCAACGAGCCTGCTGAGGGCAAGAAGCGCTCGCAAATCGAGGAGTACATCGACTTCTACCGAGGGCCGGGGGTGCAGCACCTGGCGCTGACCACGGCCGACATCGTGGAGACGGTCTCCCGTCTGCGCGACGCCGGGGTTGAGTTCTTGCTCCCCCCCGAGGCTTACTATGAGCAACTCGCGGAGCGCCTCGTGGGCGTCGACTTCCACGAGGACATCGAACGGCTGAAGCCCCTCGGGATCCTGGTGGACCACGACGAGAAGGGCTACCTGCTGCAGATCTTCACCAAGCCGATGACGGACCGTCCGACGCTCTTCTTCGAGATCATCCAGCGCAAGGGCAGCGACAGCTTCGGGAAGGGCAACTTCAAGGCCTTGTTCGAGGCGATCGAAGCCGAGCAGGCGCGGCGCGGCACGCTGTGAGGGAGAGGGCCCTGAGGGCCCACCTCTGACCTTGCCCGTCGCCCGTGGGAAACTGCTTCGAGGGCGCCCGGAAGGGCGCCCTCCCTGCTTTGGGGTCAGGTGGCCGGGGCGTCCGCCACGGCCGCCTCGAAGGCCTCCAGCATGGTCTCCACGTACTGGAAGCCCTTGCGCCAGAAGCCCGGATCCGTGATGTCCACGCCGATGCGTCCGAGCAGCTCCGTGGCCGGGGCCGAGCCGCCCGCGGCCAGCAGATCCAGCACCTGGGGCACAAGGGCCTCCCCCTCCTCCAGGTAGCGCTGGTACAGGGCGTACACCAGCAGCTGGCCGAAGGCGTAGGAGTAGCAGTAGAAGCGGTACTTCACCAGGTGCGGGATCGTGATCCAGCCCCACCGGTCGAGCTCCCCGCGGCGCACGGCGTCGCCGTAGAGCTCGCCGCTGAGCTCGGCCCACAGGCCCGAGAACGCGTCTGCTGGCACCACGCCCTCCTTGCGCATGGCGTGGGCCCGCTGCTCCCAGCGCGTGTACATCACCTGCCGCATCACGGTCGAGATGGCGTCCTCGACCTGGGTGGCCAGCAGCTGGCGGCGGACCAGCGGGTCCTGCTCCTGCGCGAGCAACCGGTTCAGCGTGATGATCTCCGCGAAGGTCGAGGCCGTCTCGGCCAGCGGGGTGATGGGGTAGTAGTTGAGGAAGTTCTGGGCCTCTCCCGCCAGCAGGAAGTGGATGCCGTGACCGAGCTCGTGTGCGAGCGTCAGCACGTCCTGCAGGGTGTCGGTGTAGTTGAGCAGCACGTAGGGGTGAAGATCCGGCACCATCCCCGCGCAGAAGGCCCCGCCCTGCTTGCCCGGGCCGGGCGGGACGTCGATGTAGCGCCCCGTGAAGAACCCCTCCGAGAGGGTCTCGAAGCGCGGCGAGAAGCTGCGCATCGCGTCCAGGACGATCGCGCGCCCCTCGTCGTACGGCACGCGCCGCGTGGCCTCGCCGTATGGGGCCAGCACGTCGTGGCTGGCAAAATCGGGGATCCCGAGCACGCGGGCCTTGGTGCGGTAGTACCGATGGGCCAAATGGTAGTGGGCCTCCGTGGCGGCCATCAGCGCCTCCACCACCTCCGGGGCGAGGTCCTCGCCGAGCAGGGTGGGGGCCATCGGGTCGGGGTAGTGGCGCAGCGCCGTCATCTGCCGGTGGTCCTCGAAGACGGTGTTGAAGATGTAGGTCAGCACGTGGGCGTGGGCCTCGTGGGCGCGGTAGACGCCCTCCATCGCGGCCTGGCGGGTGGCCCGGTCGGGATCGGCCCGCAGCGCCCGGGCCTCCTCCAGCGTGAGGCGACGCTCGCCCTCGGGTCCCGGCAGCGTCACGGTGAGCCCGGCCGTGATCTCCACGTAGAGCTGGGTCCAGGCCTTCTGGCCCGTGACGTCCTTGATGGCGGCCAGGCGTTCCTCGCCGTCCGAGAGCGTGTGGGGCCCGAAGCGACGCACCTGCTCGAGCCAGTAGCGGTAGCGCGCGAGCTCGGGGGCCTCGAGGAGCTGGGTGAAGCGGTCGTACTCGAGCTGCTGGAGCTCGAGCTCGAGGAACTGGAGCTCCGTGTGGATCTCCGTGAGGCCGCTGCGCATCCGGGCATACAGGGCCCGCGCGGCGTCGTCGCGGGAGTCGGCGGAGAAGGACAGGGAGGCGAAGGCCCCGAGGCGACCCATCGCGCACTGAAGGCCCTCGTAGGTCTCCAGCATCGTCCGCATCTCCGCGGGCGTCAGGGCCGCGAGCCGACCGCGGTAGCGGCCCCGCAGCACCTCGGCGCGCTCCATCGCGCGCGCCATGTCGGCGTCGAGGGCGGGGGCCGTCAGGCCGGCATAGAGCCGCCCGAGATCCCAGCGGGGAGCGGTTGTCGTGGTCATGGCGTCTCCTTCCGTTGCCTGGCCCCAACCCTACCCCGGCCGGCGGGGGGCTGCAAAGGACGAATGCACAAGCTCGGAGGGGCCGGGGCCCTCAGCCGCCGAGGCCGGGGAAGCTCCGGGCCACGGGCCGGAGGGGGGCTCCGCCGTGCAGGTGTCGCCACGCCCGGGCGAGCCCGATGATGGCCAGGCCGTCCGAGATCTCTCCCGTCATCGCCATCTCGTAGGCCATCGCGAGCGGCACGCGCCGCACCTGCAGCCGCTCCGTGCCCTCCGGGTCCGCGGGGCCCTGCGTCAGCTCCTCTGCCAGGAACACGCAGCCGAGTTCGTCCGTCACGGAGTTCGAGGTCGAGAGCTCACCCAGGTAGGTCCAGCGCCCCGCCTCCAGGCCCGTTTCCTCCCGCAGCTCCCGCCGCGCGGCCTCGAGCGGAGGCTCGTCCAGCCGGCCGCCGCCCTCGGGGATCTCCCACGAGTACTGGGCCAGCGGGTAGCGCCACTGCCCGACAAGGAAGGTGTCGCCCTCTGGCGTGACGGGCACGATGCCGATGGCCCGGCTGCGGAACTCGACCACGCCGTACGTCCCGGGGGCCCCGTCGGGCCGCGTGACGTCATCGACGCGCACCCGGATCCAGGGGGTTTCGTAGACGCGCCGGCTGCCGTGCCGGTGCCAGGGGTTCCCTTCGGCGTCCAGGTCCATGGCTCGCATGCTAGCACGCCCCGCGGCCGCGTTGACCGGGGTTGGGGCCTGCCGCTATGCTGTCGGCCGAGTGAGAAGGCCGGGTGGGCCCGGCCAGGAGGCCCCGTGACCGAGACCTCGACAACGCCTTGCTGGCTGGTGGGTGGCCAGGTGCTCACGCCGAGCGGTGCCTGGGAGGCGCGCGATCTTGCCGTCGCAGGCGACCGCATCGTGGCCCTCGGCGAGGCGCCGGCGGCGGGTGCCGTCGCCCAGGTGGACGTGGCAGGCGCCCGGGTGGTGCCTGGCCTGATCGAGACGCACGTGCACGGGATGCTGGCGCACGACGTGGCGGATGCCACGCCGGAGGCGCTCGCGGCGATCGGCGCTGCCCTCGCGCGCCACGGCGTCACGGCCTGGCTGCCCACCACCGTCGCGTGTGCGCCCGAGGCCCTCGAGGCCACGCTGCAGGCCGTGGCCGCGGCGCAGGCGGAGGCCTCGCCCCGGGGCGCGCACGTGCTGGGTGCGCACCTCGAGTCGAATTTTCTGGCGCCTCGTTACAAGGGGGCCCAGCCGGAGGCCTGGCTGCGTCCCCCCGACGACGCCGGCCTTCGCGACGTGCTTGCCCGCTGGCGGGGGGCCATCTCGCTCTTGACGCTCGCGCCCGAGCTGCCCGGGGCCCTCGACCTGGTCCGCACCCTCGTCTCCTGGGGCGTGGTGGTCTCCGTCGGCCACTCGGACGCCACGCACGACGAGGTGCTGGCGGCCGTCGAGGCTGGCGCGACCCGCGTGACGCACCTGTGCAACGCCCAGCGCCCGTTCCACCACCGGGAGCCCGGGGTGGTGGGGGCAGGCCTGGTCTGTGACGACCTGTTCACGGAGGTCATTGCCGACCTCGTGCACGTCCACCCGGCAGGGCTCGAGGAGGCCCGCCGCTGCAAGGGCCCGGGACGCCTCGTGCTCGTCAGCGACGCCTTGCGGGGCACCGGGCTGCCGCCCGGCCGTTACGAGCTGGGGGGCCAGGAGACGACGCTGGACGGCCAGGTGGCACGGCTGGCGGATGGCACCATCGCGGGCAGCACCCTGACGCTGGACCGGGCGGTCGCCCACATGGCCCACCACACGGGGGCCTCGCTGGCCGATGCCTTCTGGATGGCGGCCGCTGCCCCGGCTGAGTCGCTGCAGCTCCCTGACCGGGGCGCCCTGGCGCCCGGGATGCGGGCTGATCTGGCGCTTTTCGACGAACAGCTGCGCTGCACGGGCACGATGGTCGGGGGCGCCTGGGTGCACGGGCCTGCCTCGGGGAGCGCTGGCCGGCGCGAGCCCTGAGCTCGCTTCGGTGCCGACGAACTGACGCCCGGGGGCAGGCCGACCGAGGGAGCATGCGACCGGCCAACTTCCTTTGGCCACCTCGCCCTGCCGATGCGCCTTCCCGCGCCCCTATACTCGCGGCGAGCGGCCCCGACGAAGGTCGTCGGGTGGCGGAGACGCACCCGCGGCGCCTCCGTGGGCCACCGTCCCATCTGGCTTTGGGGGAGGATTGCATGCCGAACCGACACATCGCGCTGACGCTGGCGCTGGCGACGGGCCTGGGCCTGGCGACGCCTGCGCTGGCTCAGGGCTCCGAGGAGCGTCCGGAGGGCGCACAGCAGCGAGCGGGCATCCGGGCGGATCTGATCAAGAGCTACCCGGACGCCCAGATCGCCGACATGCCTGGCGGCCACTGGGCCACCCACGCCACCCAGGTGGCGGTGGCCAACCAGGTCCTGGCGCTGGAGAACGAGCAGTTCAAGGGCGATCGGGAGCTGACCACCGCGGAGCTGGCCCAGGGCCTGCAGGCCCTCGCGGTCCTCGCCGAGGGCATCGCGGCCCGGGGGATGATCCCCGAGGTCCGCGCCGCGGTCGAGGCGGTGCCGCTTGGCGAGGCTGGCGTCAGCCGGCTCTCGATGGCGCAGGCCACCGCGCGCTTGCTCGACGCCATCAACCAGCACGGGCTCATCGCCCTGGCCGAGCCCGCCACGCGCACGACCCGCTTCACCGACGTGGGCCTGGCCCCGCCGCCTGCCATCAGGGCGGTGGTGGACACGTACAAGGTGATGTCGGGCTTCAGGGACAGGACCTTCCGGCCGCAGGGCGCGGTGACGCGCTACGAGTTCGCCGCCGTCGCCACGCACGTGCTGGAGGGGATGCGACGCACCCCCCTGGCCCAGCTCCCGATGGAGCCGCCCCAGGTGGTGGTGGTGCCCGAGGAGCCCGCCCCCCCCGAGCAGCCAGCGGAGCCTGCGCCCCCCGAGGTCAGAACCAACTTCCGCGAGCACGCCCCCATCGCGCTCTCCTGGCAGGCCCTCAACGCCACGAACATCCTGAACGCGGGGCAGGGCATCTCCGTCGTGCCGGTGTCGGGCATGGTGACGGGCCACGCGGGTCCCGTGATGGTCCAGGGCGTGGGGAACTTCCGGTACGACCTGTATGCCACCAACCTCTTCGATGGCGAGCTTCGGGTCGGCTACAACGGGCTCAAGGCCGGCATGGTGCAGCTCATCCCTTACATCGGGGCCAACGCGGGCGTCGGCACGGCGGTGCCCGGCACGACGGAGTACTCCACCTACTACGGTGCCAGCTACGGCGGCATCCTGAGCGTCTTGCCGTGGGAGCGGGTGGAGGTGTGGGGCAGCCTGGGCCAGTCTGCCCTGCTCGGCGGCGGACGCTTCAACCAGGCCTTCCAGCCGATCACGGCGCTCAGCGCGGCA
>JAYKHL010000133.1:0-4353 GCA_035284865.1 Candidatus Sericytochromatia bacterium
GAGGATGCCGTGACGGCGGCCTGGCGGTTCGACATCCCGCTGCTCGCCCGCCGCCTGGTCGAGGTGGTGGACTGGGTCGGCCGCACCCCCACGCTGCGGGATCTTGAGGTGGGCTGCTTCGGGGCGAGCACGGGGGCCGCCGCCGCGCTCATCGCCGCGGCCGAGCGCCCGGGGCAGGTCAAGGCCGTCGTGTCGCGCGGCGGACGCCCGGACCTGGCTGGCCCCGCACTGCCGCGCGTGCAGGCCCCCACCCTCCTGCTCGTCGGTGGCCACGACCCGACGGTGGTGCGCCTCAACCAGGACGCCACCGCCCGGATGCGGGCCCCCACCGAGCTGGTGGTCGTGCCGGGCGCGACCCACCTCTTCGAGGAGCCCGGCACGCTGGAGGCCGTGGCGCAGGCGGCCGCGGCCTTCTTCGACCGGCACCTGCGGCAAGCTGCGCCGGGCTGAGGTGGCCTCAGCGGTCTCAGCCTGGCCCTGATTCCGCATGGTCCCTCATCCCCGCTGACGCGGACCTCCCCCCCGTGGGAGCAGGGAGCGGAAAACGTCCGCACCCTTTGGGTGAAACAGATTTTCGCTCCCCTCGCCCGCTGGGAGAGGGCGCCGCAGGCCGGAGGAGGGGCGATCGCGGAATCGGGGGCCAGGGCCATGTTTCGCCGGAGTGGCCAGCCGGGAACTTAGCGGTATGAACCTCCCCCCTCCCGGCTCAACGCCGGCGCCCCAGGCCCCACGCAGGCGCCACCCCGCAGCCCGCCTGACGGTGATGGCGCTGCTGCTCGCCGGGTGTGTCACCGACCTCCCGGTGCGCCCTTGGGCCCTCCCGGCCGCAACCTACGATGGCCCCTGGGCGCCCTTCGACGTGGCCGCCGAGGCCGTTGCTCCCAGCCGACAGCGCGGCTTGCAGGAGCTCGCGCGCGCCTGGGGCGCCGTGGAGACCGCCCTCGCGGAGACCGCGCTCTCGCCCCCGGCGTGGGCCTCGCTGCGCGCCGCCTGCCTCCCCGAGCGCTACCCGGCGGCGTGGGGCTCCCCGTTCGCCCCGGCGGCCGCGGACCCGCCCGACGAGCTGGATCTCGCCAGCCCCTTCGTGCGCCGGTACGGCGGCATCATCGCCGAGACGGGCCCCGGGCAGCGCACGCCCACCTTCCTGCGCGGCCCGACCTGGCACGCCCAAACCAACTTCCAGCCCCAACCCGACGGCCCGTGGCACGACACCCTGACGTTCACGCTGAGGCAGGAGCCGTCGACCTGGATCGGGGTCACCGTGCAGACCCGGCCGACGATCGGGGGCTGCCCCGCGGGGTGGGACGGTCAGCCCGGCGTCACACCGCCAATGGCCTGCCTGCAGGGCCTGGCGGAGGTCCGGCTCCAGCTCTCGGGCCATCGCCAGGGCGTCGCGGCGTCGGGCTTCCGCCTGGTGGCGGACAGCCTGCCCGGCACCGGCACGAGCGACGTGGGCGGCGTGCGCGTGCCGCGCGGCTGGCGCCTCCGCGCCGTGGCGGCGGATATGACCCTTGAGGGAACGCTGAGGCTCGCGGAGCTGCCCACCCGAGAGATGCCCGTGGTCGAGGCGGAGGGCGTCGCGACGGTGGCGACGGCGCGGGGCGTCGAGCAGCTGCAGCTCGCCTGGCGGCGTGGGGGCCCCACCCTCGTGACCTTCGGCGGTGGCAACCTGCGGCTGGAGCTCGACGGGGCTGAGCTGCCACGGGTCGTGGACCCGCGCGACGGCAGCGTGCAGGCGCGCCTCGAGCGCCTCGGGGAGGAGGACGGCGCCTGGGTGGTCGCGCTGCAGCGCCGCGACGGCTCTCGCAAGGCGTACGTCCTCGGCCCGGTCGACTGGCGTCGCTGGCCGCTGACGGCAGCCCACGGGGCGGCGCCCGCGCACGAGGGGGCTGGGTTCGGACCCACCCCCCGGCTGGCTCCCCCCTCGCCCTGAGGGGGCCACCTGCGGCAGGCGGTTCCAGGAGGCAAGTTTGCGGACGCCCGTGCGACAATGAACGCGTGTTCCTCCGCGCATCAACCTGCGTCGTCGTCCTCGTCACGCTCCTCGGCTGTGGCGAGGGGCCACGGGCGGCGGCAGCCCGCGCGGGCGGAAGCCAGCTCCGGGCCGCAACGGCCTGGCGAGCGATCGCCGCCCCGCCGGACAACCCCGTGACGCAGGCCAAGGTCGAGCTGGGCTTCCGGCTGTGGTTCGAGCCGCGGCTCTCGGGCAACCAGCGGATGACGTGCGCCACCTGCCACCACCACACGACGGGGTTCTCGAACGCGGAGCCCACGGCGGCTGGCATCCACGGGCAGCGCGGCAACCGGAACGTGCCGACCCTCTACGCGGCCGCCGGCAGCACGGCGCAGTTCTGGGATGGACGGGCGGCCAGCCTGGAGGATCAGGCCCTGCAGCCCATCGAGAACCCCATCGAGATGGACGCTCGGCTGTCGGACGTGATCCGCAAGCTCGCGCAACACCCTTACTACCCGCAGAAGTTCCAGCAGGCCTTCGGCACGGGCGTGACGGCCGACGGGATGGCGAAGGCCCTCGCCTCCTTCGAGCGCGCCCTGCGGCTCAAGCCCTCGTCCTATGACCGCTTCCTGACGGGCGACGAGGACGCCCTGACGGCGCAGCAACGGCGGGGTCTGGCCATCTTCAGCTCGGCCCGCGGTCGGTGCGTCGCCTGCCACAGCGGCCCCGACCTCACGGACCGGGACTTCCACAACACGGGTGTCGGCCAGGCCGGGCCTCAGGCAGATCCCGGCCGGCAGGCCGTGACGCACCGGGAGCAGGACCGCGGGGCCTTCAAGACGCCCACGCTGCGCAACGTCGCCCGGACGGGGCCCTACATGCACGACGGCTCGCTCCCCACGCTGGAGGCCGTCGTCGCCCACTACAACCGGGGCGGCGGCCCCAACCCCAACCTCGATCCACGCCTCGCCCCGCTGGGCCTCACGCCCGAGGAGGCCGAGGACCTCGTGGCGTTTCTGCGCGCGCTGAGCGCTGCCGACAACCTGAAGGAGCTGGCGGGGCTGCCGGGGATCCGCAACCCGCGCCGGCCCCAGGAGCCGCTGGCCCTCCCGGCGGACCTGCTGCCGTGAGGCCCGCGACCCACCGGGCTGATCACAACCGTGGCTTTACCAGGCTGGGCCGGGACTGAAACCGTGGTGTAACCATCCCGCTGGACACCCTCTCCGTGAGCTCCTGGTCCCCCATCTCCCGCCACGGACGCGCCCCCGAGGATGAGCCCGATGCATCCGACCTCCATCACCGCGCCTCGACCCCAACGGGCCGAGACCTCGGCAGGCACCCTCCCCACCGCCTTCGAGCGGCCACCGCTCGAGGGGCACCCCGTTCCCACCTTCCAGCCGGATGGATTCCTGCGGGCGGCCGAGCTTCAGCCAGCCCTGGAGGCCGTGCGAGGGAGCGCAGGCAGGCTCGCCCCGTTTGCCGACCACGAGCCGACAGGGGCTGACGGGCCCACGCGGCCCGCCACGCCCCGGCCGGAGCCGACGTGGGCCTACCCGCACGCCACCGCGCAGGAAGCCGTCGCCCCCCGGGCCGCCGCCCCGGTGGAGAGCGAGGCCGCCCGCAAGGCCCGGGAGCGCCTGGCGCTGGTGGCCCGCCGGGCGTCCAGCGGTCGGCGGCCCGACGGGCGCTGCTACCACCACGTCTGGCGGTTCCTCACCTGGGTGGGCGGCTACGGGAAGGTGGTGCAGAAGGGCATCCCGGCCTCCCACGCCCGCTATGCCCGGCAGTTCGCCGAGCTGGTGAACCGGAACCCCGCGGCCTACGGCCTCCGCAAGCTCGCCCTCGACAACCCGTACCTGGCCCCGGCCGGCGCCCTCGTCGTGGTGCGGCCCGGCGCCCCCGGCACGCGCCACCCGAAGGCCGGCGACATCGCCGTGGCCGACGGCACCGGCCGCTTCTTCAACGGCGGCGAGATGCGCTACGGGGGGCCGGGCAGCTTCCCGCCCGGCAACCGTCACGTACTCGGGATTTACGTGCCGGCCTGATCGCGGCGGGCCGTTGCGCCCGGCCAGCGTCGCCAGCCGTGCACGCCGTTCGCGGCGTCGCTCGGCGGTTGCATACCCCGCCCCCCAGCCTCGCGCTTGGCGCTCGGGTCGTCGCGCTGCCCGTCCGTTCTCCTCTGCCAGCCACGATGAGGCCCATCCGCCCGGCCCGGACGACGTCCCTGGGCGTCAGAACGAGCCAGCCGCCGGGCGAAGACTTGATGGGTGCTCTAGATGTCGAACCGGGCCCGGCCTGCCCACCCGTGATGCGACGGCCCGAACGCCATCTTCTGATAGGTCACGGCCTTGACGTCGTAGCCTGGCGCCGTGCGGGCCCCTGCGCCCCTCGCCTCGACC
>JAYKHL010000134.1:0-14981 GCA_035284865.1 Candidatus Sericytochromatia bacterium
CCACCAGGAACTGCTCGCGCACGTGGCGACGCGAGGCCCCGATGGCCAGCCGCAGGCCGATCTCGCGCCGCCGCTCCCGCACGGCGACGAGCATGATGTTCATGATCCCGATGCCCCCGACCAGCAGGGCGATGGAGGCGATGGCGGCGACGAGCAGCTTCATCGCCGTGAAGGCCAGGTAGAAGTTCTTCAGCAGGCCTCCGAAGTCGAAGATCTGGAAGTCGTCCACGCCGTGGTGGCGGTGCAGCAGCACGCTGTTGATGACGCGCACCGCGCGCTCCCCGTCCTCGGTGCGACGGACACACAGGCTGATGCGCTCGAGACGGGGCCCCACCCCGGGCGCCGTCAGGGGCATCACAGCCACCTTCTCCCAGTCGTAGCCCAGGTTGATCGAGTCGCCCTTCTGGTCAGGGGCCAGCACGCCCACGACGCGCAAGCGCTGGCCCCGCAGGTGCACCTCCCGGCCGACGGCGCGGCCTTCAGGGAACAGCCTGGCTCGCAGCCCGTGCCCCAGCACCACCACGCGTGCCCGGGAGGCCAGGTCGGCCTCGGTCAGCGGCCTGCCCTCGCCGAACCGCAGCCTGTAGGCCTCGAAGTAGGCAGGCTCCGTCGCCAGCACGCTCACCGTCGCGGGCGGACGCCCGGCGGCGGCCACGGGCACCGAGTAGAAGTGGGTCGCGGCCAGCAGCGACGTCGCGTCCGGCAGCGCCGCCCGGATGGCGTCCCGGTCCCCCACCGTGAGCCCCTGCACCCAGTGGTCCTGCTTGCGCGAGGCCAGCCGGGGGCGCTCAGCCATCACCATCACGAAGCGCGTGCCGCCCAGCTCCTCCACCCCCCGCACCAGGGTCGCCAGGCCCGACTGCGCCAGGGAGGTCATGGCAACGATGCTGGCCGCCCCGATGGTGATGGACAGCAGCGTCAGGGCGGACCTCAGCTTGTGCGCCGCGAGCTGTCCCAGCGCCAGCCGAAGGTGTTCAACCAGCACGACACCCTCCCGCCGACGGTCTCACGTGCCGAGCCCCGCAACCCAGGCGGTCACGCGGTTGCGGCCCCCTCGCTTGCTCGCATAGAGCGCGCGGTCAGCCAGCTCCAGGAGCAAGAGCCCCTCCACGGCATCCTCCGGCGCCACGGCCGTGCCGATCGAGATCGTCACGTGGAGCGGCCCGTGGACGTCCGAGCTCAGCGGAGTCTCGTCGATGGCGCGCCGGACCCGCTCGGCGAAGACCCCGGCGCCCCGGGCATCCGTGTCAGGCAAGAGCACCACCATCTCCTCCCCACCATAGCGGCAGGGAACGTCCACGTCCTCTCGGACGTTGGCCCGGATGATGCCCGCCACGTGCGCCAGCACCTGATCCCCGACGGCGTGGCCATAGGCGTCGTTGAACCGCTTGAAGTGGTCGATGTCCATCATCAGCAGCGCCACGCTGCCCCCGGCTCGCTCGAGGCGACGCAGCTCCTCGCGCAGCCGTCGCTCGAAGTGAGAGCGAAAGAACAGGCGCGTCAACCGGTCCACCGTGGCAAGCTCGTACAGGCGCGCGTTCTCGAGGGCGACGGAGGCGTGGCTGGCGATCGCCCGGAGCACGTCGAGGTCTCGCGCCGTGAAGGCGTTGACCACCACCCGGCTGTCCACGTACAGCACGCCGTTCACCCGCTGGTGGATCGCGAGTGGCACGGCGAGGACGCTTCGCAGGTTGAGGTCCTGAATGCTCTTCTGGTGCCGCAGCTCCACGTCGTCCTGCGTGTCCTCGACCCACAGCGGCTCACCCGTGTCCTGGACCCGCCGCAGGATGCTCTGGCTCACGGTCTCGCTCGTCAGCGTGACCGCGCCGCCGTCGTCCCGGGTGGCAGCGGCCTCGCTGTGCAGCGCGCCGGCCTCGTCTGCCAGGAAGATGCAGGCACGCTCGGCCTGGGTGACCTCCAGCGAGAACTGCAACACGAGATCGAGCACCTCCTCCATCACCAGGGTGGAGGTCACCTTGGACGAGAGCTGATAAAGCATCTCCAGGCGATGGGTCTTGGCCTGCCACTCGGCCTCCAGGCGGCCACGCCGCAGCGCCGCGAGGAGGGCCCCCGCGAGCCCCCGTAGCGCGTCGAGGTCCGTCGGCTCGAGCGCGGGCACGGCGCTCGGGTGCCCGAGCGCCAGCACCACCCCCCAGCGCTCCCGGACATCCCCAAGAGGCAGCGCCAGCACGGCCCGCCGCCCCACCGCCGGATCCTCGTGATCCGGGTCATAGCGCACCTCACCACTGTGGGCAGCCGCCACGACGAGGTCGGCATGAAAGCTCCAGTCCTCGTCAACGGGCCCCCGGTCGGGCGCAGCGCAGCTCGCGCGAGCCACCAGGCGCAGCCCCTCGAAGGCCAGGAAGTCCGCCCGCGACGCGCCCACCAGCTCGAGCAGCAGCGCGAGGGCGGCCTGGATGATCGCCTCCTCGCCCTCGAGCCCCTGCAGGGCCTGAGAGAAGTCGAGCTGGGTCTGCAGCCGCTCGGCCACCCGCTGCAGCTCAGCAAACCAGCGCCGCTGGCGCTCCAGCTCGGCCTGCAGCGCCGCCACCGTCCCGCCCTCCTCCGGGGGGGGCGGGACGTCAGGCTCCTGCCCCCGCGGCGAGAGGGGGGCGGGCCGGCCCGCAAGGATCACCTGCCAGTCCTCGAGCGCGAGGAACGCGGCCCGCGCCGAGGCGTCGAGCTCGTCGACAAGCGGGGTCAGCCAGGCCTGAGCCTCCCGCAGCCAGCGCCCGGCCCGGGGGCTGGGGAACTGGGCCATCGCGCGCTCATGGGCGATGCGCGCCAGCCATGGCCGGGCACCGGCCTCCGAGGCAAGCTCCAGCGCCCGCTGCAACAGGGCATCGGCCTCGACGCCGCGGCCATCCAGACGCTCGAGGCGGGCCCGGTGAAAGAGCCCCTGCAGCAGCACCCCACGCGCATCACAGCCAAGCGCCAGGTCCTCCGCCCGGGTCAGCCACACCCGCGCCTCGGAGGCCTCCTCGGCCTCCACCAGCAGCTCGCCGACGGCCAGACTGAGCTGGGCCTCCCACCAGGCCGCGCCGCGCTGTGTCGCCCGGCCGAGGGCCTCCTCGAAGCGCGCCCGCGCCCCCACCCGCTCGCCCCGGCGCACGGCCAGGCGCCCCGTGCACCAGGCCAGGTCCAGGGAGAACTCCGTGATGCCGCTGCGGGCCTGGGCCTCGAGAAGCTCCAGCGTGGTGTGCTCGGCCTCGTCCGTGAGACCCAGCTCCAGCGCGGCCTCCACGCACGCCAGGCCCACCAGCAACTGGCCGTAAGCATCCTCGGAAGCCAGCCTGCGCCCCAGGGCGCCCTGCGCGAGCGCGCGGGCCCGCCCGGGGCTGCCCAGCGCGACCCACGCGCGCGCCTCCAGGGCCAGCCCGAGGTCCTCGAGGAAGCCGTCCCCCCGGTCGCGCGCCAGCCCCTGGGCTGCCTGGGCTTGCTCGAAGGCAGCGCCCGGAGCGCCCCGCGCAAGGGCCACCAGGGCGAGGTTGAGGCTGGCCACCGCCTCCTCGAAGAACCCAAGCTCCCGGCACAGCGCCAGGTTCCGCAGGAAGGCGTGCTCGGCGCCCCGCATGTCCCCCAGGTGGTAAAGGGCGTTTCCGAGCAGCATGTAGCTGTCGTTGAGGCTCAAGGGATCACCGACGCGGCCCTGCAGGGCCACCGCCTCGCGCAGGCGCTCCACCCCGCGCCCGGTCGGAGGTGGGCCAGCCTCGGAGGGCTCGGCGGACACGTCCAGGTAGCCGAGGAACGCGAGGCACTCCCCCCTGTACACCGGATCGTCGGCGGCCTCGGCCCGCCCGAGGGCCTCCTCGTACAGCAACGCGGCCCGCGCCCGCTCGCCGAGCTGGTAGTGGGAGCGCCCCATGGCAGCCAGGCACCGCAGCTCCTCGCGCGGCTCACCGAGCCGTCGGGCCTCCGGAAGCGCGCCCCGCAGGTGCGCGAGGGCCTGCTCGTGCTGGCCCTGGGCCTGCGCCACCACCCCTGCGCCGATCCGGCCGTGGACGCGCAGCCCGGCCGCCCCCGGAGCCGGAGCCCCGGCCAGTGCCTCCTCGTAACGGCTGGCCGCCGCCTCGAGGTCGCCTTGCAACCGGCGCACGTCTCCGAGCAGCACCGCCGCCGCGCAGCGCCAGACGGCCCCGTCCACGAGGGGCCAGGACGCCTCGGCCTCGGCCTCCCCGGCTCGCCGGAGGGCCTGCTCCGCCACCGCAGCGGCGGCCGCCAGGTCGTGCAACCCGGCGAGGTGACGCCCGGCGGCAATGGCCACCGGGACCAGCTCCTGGGCCGCCGCCTCGTCGGCGAGGGCGCCGAGGTGTCGCGCCAGCCCCACCAGCACGTCGCCCTGCCGGGCCCCTCCGGCCACCGGCGTTGACTCCGGACGCAGAGCCTTGCCACGTGCGACCTCCCGGACCTGCGGGTGGAGCGCCACGAGCGCCTCGACCCAGCGGGCGTGGGCGCGCTTCACCTCCACGTCGGCCAGCCCCGCCAGCCAGGCCTCCACCACATGGCGCTGGACCACCACGAGGGCCCCCTCCCCCCGGCCCACGAGTCGCGCTTCCTCCAGCTCAGCCAACGCCCCGAAGCGGGCAGCGTCATCCCAGCCGGCCGTGAGGGCGAGGAAGGTCGCCAGCGGCACGGGCGCCTGCGCCACCGCCAGGCACGCCAGCACCCCCAGCGCCTGCGCGCCGAGCCCCCCCAGCCGCGCGCCGAGGAGGGTGCCGGGCGAGCGGGCCAGCACCTCGGGCGCCAGGACCTCGAGGCTCCACCGACCTGCTTCCTGGCGGATCACGCCCGAGGCAGCCCAGTGCGTGAGGGCCACCTCGAGATGCCGGGGCACCCCCCCCGTGAGTTCCGTGAGCTGCGCGACGAAGCGGGCTGGCGCCGGCACCCCGCCAAACACGGCTGAGGCCAGGGCGGCCACCTCCCGGCCGTCGAGCGGGGCCAGCACCCGGGCCTGCCCCCCCGGGGCCGCGGCCTCGGGGGCAGCCGCGTCCAGGCCCAGCACCACCAGCAGGGGCTCGGCGGGAAGGTGCCGCAGCAGCGCCACCAGCGCCTCGCGGGAGGGAGGGTCTGCCAGGTGCCAGTCGTCGAGCAGCAGCACGAGGCCGCAACGCTGGCCGAAGGCCACCAAGAGCTCCGTGAGGGCCGTCTGCGCGCGCAGCTGGGCGGCCCGCGGCTCCAGCGCGTGGCGCTCGTCCCCTCGCACGAGATCAGGCACGAGCAGCGCCAGGCCGGCCGCGTGGGCCTCGAGCAGCTCGGGCGCGTCGGCCTCGAGCCCCCCCCAGGCCTGACGTAGCACCGCGATGAAGGGGTGGTAAGGGCCCCCTCCGGCCCGGCAGCCCGCCCGCAGCACCCGGGCATCGGCCAGCTTGGCGCGCACGGCGAACACGTCGAGCAGGCGGCTCTTGCCCAGGCCGGCCTGCCCCACCAGCCGCCAGGCGGCCCCGGAGCGGCTGGCCGTGAGCCCCGTCAGCTGCTCGTCGAACCAGGCGAGCTCCCCCTCGCGCCCCACCAGGGGCGCGGAGAGGAGGCCGGCCGGCCCGGGCTCGGCCTCCTCTCCCAGGGCGTCAAGCACCTCGGCTGCCGAGACGGGGCGCGCGCCAGGCAGCTTGGCCATCAGGCGTGGCACCAGGGTGTCCCAGACGGCAGGCAGCCCGGGCCGCACGGCCGAGGGGCGTGGTGGCGGGGCGGCCTGGTGCGCCCGCAGCAGCGCCGCGGTGGAGCTGGCCTGAAAGGGCGGGCGCCCGGTGAGCAGGTGGTACAGCACAGCCCCGAAGGCATAGAGGTCAGCCCGGCCGTCGGCCGGTGCCCCTTGCAGGACCTCCGGGGCCATGTAGTCCGGCGTCCCACGCACCGTGACACGCTGCCCCACGGGCACCAGCAACCCGAGGTCCAGGAGCCGCCAGGCGCCATCCCCCCCCTGACGGACGTTGCGCAGCGACACGTCCCCGTGCACGAACCCGGCCGCGTGCAGCCGATGCAGGGCCCGGGCGATGTGACAGGCCAGCGTGGTCACCTGGTCCGGGGCGAGGGGCAGGGCGTCGGCTGCCCCGTGCTCGAGGAGCTCCATCGCGTACCAGGGCCGGGCCTCGGCATCCAGCCCGAAATCGAGGGCCGTCACCAGGTGGGGGCCCTCGAGGCGTTTGAGCCACCAGAACTCGGCCCGCAGCGCCGCGGCGTCGCCCTCGCCATCCCCGGCAAGCTTCAGGGCGACCTCCCGACCCGACGTCTGGTCGAGGGCCCGCCAGACACGTCCCATCCCACCCTCTCCGAGGAGGCCTCGGCGCTCGAAGCGCGTGGTCGTCGGTTCCGTCATCGCTCCGTTTCCCCCCGGGGCGGGGACGCGCGGCTAGTGGAAGCCCGCGTCGAGCAGGGACTCCGCGCCGCGCCAGTCCTCGACGAAGTCCAGGTAGGCATGGCCGCCGCGCTGCGTCATGAGGTGCTGGAACTGCCCGTTGAGCCGGATCTGCTCGGCGGGCGGGAAGGCGCCCGTTGGCAGCAACACGGCAATGCGGTTCTGCAAGAACTGGACCGGGATGTCGTCGGCCCTCAGGCCACGCCACCGCAGGTTCACGAGCCGGTCGAGCAGGTTGAGGACGTCGGTGCGATGCAGTTCGCTGGCAGACATGGTGCGGTTCAAAGCCTCCGATGGATTCCCTGGGTCCCGCCGCAGGGCCGAGACGCGTGCCGCGCTCATCTTATCAGACCTGCCCCCCTCATTCCGGTGTCGGCGCCCCGGGGGCCACCAGGCGGACCTCTGCCCGGGCCCGCAGCTCGGCCTTGAAGGCCGCCTCACGCCGCGCCCGCGCCTCGGGCAGCAGGGCCGCCCGGGCGGCTGCCTCACGCGCCTCTGGTGAGACCGCCGGGCCCTGCGGGTGGGACGCGAGGTAGGCGAGGATCGCCTCCCGCTCGATGGGCACGTAGTCGCCGAACCGGAAGGCCAGCAGCTGCCTGGCAAGGGCGCGGTCCGTGAGGACCTCCCGCCACTCGCCCTCGGTGAACCCATCGGGCGACGGGTGCCGCGCGGCCAGCTCGGCCAGGGCCCGCGTGTCAGGCTGCAGCCCGTACCTGCGCGCCTCCGCCCCCAGCAAACGCTCGTCGATCAGGGCAGCGAGGGCCGCGGCAGCCTCTTCGTCGGGCCAGAAGGCTGCCCGGTAGGCCCGCAGCAGGGACCAGGGCACGACGTCATACCCGATGGCTGCCGCCACCCCGTCCATCGGCGGAGGTGCTGCCACCGCTGCTGCAGGCGCGGCCAGCGCGGCCACCAGGAAGCAGGCCAGGCCCCACTCAAAACGCATGACCGAGCCCCATATACAACCCCTCCCAGCTGCCTGGCTGCAGCACCGGCCACACCCGGGCGCCATAGTCGAGGCGCAGCGGGCCCACCGGCGTCTGGTAGCGCACCCCAACGCCCGCCGTCAACCGCACCCCGTCGCGCAGCACGGTCTGCGGTCCCTCCCAGACGTTGCCGGCGTCCACGAAGGTCACCACCCCGAGGTCGCCCCAGACCGGCACCCGTGCCTCGGCGTGGGACACGAGCATGACCCGCCCCCCCTGGGGCTGACCCGCGGGGTAGACGTTGTTGAAGTACCCCCGCAGGCTGCTCGCGCCGCCCGTCACGAACAGCAGGTCGGTGGGCAACCCTGTCGTGCCCCCGAAGGGCAGGACGTAGCCGCCCTCGAGGCCGAACGCGAGCACCACGCGGCGGGCCAGCGGGACGTAGGTGGCCGCCGTGATTCGCGGCCGGGCGTAGATGAGGCGTCCCCCGAGCAGGGGCGTGGAGAGGTCGAGGCCCACGTCGAGCTTGTTGCCCCAGCGGGGGTTGAGCACGTCGGAGCGAGAGTCGTTGGTCACGCCCACCGTGATGACGCTGTTGATGCGCTCGGGCAGCGACGCCGCTGCCTCGACCTGGGCCGCGGTGAGGCCCGGGTAGGTCGTCTGGCCCCAGGCGTATCGCAGGCTGCCGAACCAGGACTCCCCCAGCGGGCGCGACAGGCCGACGGTCGGGCCATAGGTCTCGTACAGCGGCTCTCCCTCCCGCCGTCGTTCCCGGAGGTAGGTGAAGCCGACCTCCCCGATCTGCTCGCGGCCCCACAGGTGGGGATCACGCAGCGAGGCGGAGAGGGTCGCGCGCGGGACGCTGAACATCCCCTCGATGCGGAGGGGCCTCCCCGTGCCGCCCAGGTTGTTCTGCAGGAACTCGGCGCTCGCCTGGGGCCCCTGCAAGGAGCCGTAGCCGCCGCCGATCCCCAGCCAGCCCGTCTCACGTTCGTGGAGGACGACAAGCAGGTCGATGGGCTCGTCCGGATCCGTGCTGATCGGCCGCAGGGGCTCGACCGTCACCCGGTCGAAGAAGCCCAGCTGGTAGATCCGCTGTTGCGTTGCCACCAGCTCGTCGCCATTGTACTCGTCGCCGGGCCTGACGGTGATCTGGCGTTGCACCACAGCGTCTCGGGTCTTGAGGTTGCCCCGCACGACGATGCGCCCGATCAGCTTGCGGGGCCCCGGGGTGACCAGCACCCGAAGCGTCGCATCCTCCGTGTGCTCGCCATCGGCCAGCGAGATCGCCACCCGGGCCAGGGGGTACCCCAGCCGGGCCATGTAGGCCTGCACCCCCGCCACCAGCTCCGGGACGCGCGCCGGGTTGTACCCATCGCCGGGGTTGAGGCCGAGCGCCTGCAAGGCCCCCGCCTGCTGGTAGCCAGGCAGCCCGGGAAAGAGGATGCGACCGAGGCCCGTGCGCGGGCCCTCGTCAAGCACGACCGTGAGGACCACGTCGGTGCCACCTTGGACGGGCTCCCGCCGCACCCCTGCCACGCGGGCCTTGAGGTAGCCCTGGGCGACGTACCAGGCCCGAAGGGCCGCGAGATCCTCTTCCCAGACGGCCGGGTCGAAGGGCGCCCCCCTCCCGAGGGGGCCAGCAGGGCCTCTGAGGGCGAGGAGCCGCTGCAAGGTGCGCGTCTCGAAGGCAAGGTTGCCCTCGAACCGGACCTCCCGCACCCGCACGCGAGGACCTGCCACGACATGAAACCGGACCAGGTGGCGGTCCCCCGCCCCCTCCGTGATCTCCGGCGTCACGCGCGCGTCCGGATAGCCCCGGGACACGTAGAGGTCCCGCAGGCGGGTCGCGCTGGCGTCCAGCTCGTAGGGGCTGACGGACTGCCGCTCGTAGAGCGTGATGGCCCTGGCCAGCTCCGGCTCTGGCAGCAACACCTCTCCCTCGACCTCCACGGTGGCCGGTCGCCCCGCCTGAACCTCGACGGCGACATCGACCTCGGCAGGTGCCTCGGCGACGACGGCAGCGTGGCGCTGCTCGCGCCTGCCGTCCGGCATCACGACAGCCCAGCGGACCCGGCCGTTCACCCACCCCTCGGCGCCGAGCCTGGCCTCCAGGCGGGCCACGGCCGCCGAGAGGGCCTCGCGGGACAGCCGCTCCCCGCGCGTGAGGTCCAGCACCCGACGCAGCTCTGCCGCGTCGAGCCCCCCCGCGGCCGTGACCTGGACCTGTCGGATGCGCACAGGCACCCCCTCCCGCACCTGAAACCGCAGCGCGACCTGCCCCTGCCCCAGGTCCTCGTGCCGGATGGCCACGCTGGCTCGCGGCAGGCCTTCGCGGGCATAGCGCTCCCGCACCTGGCGCGCCCAGCGCTCGAACTGGGAAGGGTCGAACCGCTGCCCCCACGTCAGCTCCAGCACGCGCTCGAGTACCAAAGCCGGGAGGGCTTCACACCCGGCGAACGACCAGGCCGTGACGACGCGGGAGCGACGCAGCTCGAAGACGATGTCCTGGACGCCCGGTCCGGCATCGCGTCCCCGGACGTCGATCGCCTCGAAGCGTCCCGTCTGGTAGAGCGTGGCGAGGCTTTCCCGCACCAGGGAGGCCTCCAACGGCCCACCCGCTCGCAGCGAGAGCAACCGCCGCAAGGCCACCAGGTCCAGCCCCGCCGTGTCGCCCCCGAACCGCAGCTCACCCACGGTCACGGCCTCCCGGCGCGGCGCGCGCGACGGCTCCGCCTCGGCGGGCCCGGCGGGGAACGCGCTCAGGGCAGCGGCCAGCAGCAAGCGACACACACGCGTGGGCATCGGGCTCACCTCACGGGAATCCGGTAGCGAGCCGAGGCGTTGAAGCCGCCCCCGAGGTCCTGCTCCAGCTTGAGCACGACCGCATCCGTCAGCAGGTAATCGAAGATCATCACCCGACCCTGCGGCCGCCCGGGCGCAGCCGTGATGTCCTGCGTGTAGGTGACCGTGAGCTGCTCGTTGATCCGCTTGCCGACCGTGAAGCTGGCCCCGCCTGGCGACGCGGGGTCCACCGAGCCGGGCTTGACCTTGAGCACGTCGACCACCCCCTGCTCCGTGATGCCGCGGGCCACCCCCCCCGCCACGCGATCCAGCAGCATGTTGGAGGCCGTCGCGAGGCCCCCTGACGCGGCCTCCCCCAGCTCCTTACCGGTCTTGCCCGTGGCGATGAGGGTCAGGATGTCCGTCTGGCTCATCGCCGGGGTGCTCGAGAGCTCGAGCCGCAGCTTGTCGGGCGTGCCGTTGGCCCGCACCGTGACCTCCACGCCCTCGATCTGGCCGTTCGCCGTCAGGTGGAGGTAGGGGGTGAGCACGCGGGGGTCGATGAAGTCCACGGTGGCCTCGAGGGCCCGAAACTCCCTGTCCTGGAAGGAAATGATGGCGTCGAGGGCCTCCCCGCGCCCCACCAGGATCGGCTCGGCGGCGGTGCCGAGCACGAGCACATCCCCCCTGAGTTCCCCGCGCAGCACGTTGTTGCGCACCCGAAAGCCGTCAGCCAGCAACGCCTGCACGCGCAGCGCCGTGTCCCGGACGAAGGGCGACTGCAGGGCCAGGCTCGGGCGCGCCTTCCTGCGAGAGGCCCCCGGGGTCAGGGCCACGTCCTGCGAGTAGAGGCCCTCCAGGATGCGCACCTGGCCATCGAGCCGTCCGTCCCCAGGGGCCCACGCCCACGTCAGGTCCGCGTTGGTGACGGCCTCCAGCCCGGGCAGGCGCAGCGCCACCTCCTGCGCATCCACCTTGAGCGTGACCCCCGCCAGGGCCCCGCCGGCGCCGAGGCGGGCCCCTCCCGCGGCAGCGAGGCGGCCGGAGGGACCGAAGCCAGCCTTCAACTGGTCCAGAAAGATGCGGCTTCGGGTCACGCGGAGGTCAGCGGAGAGGTCGTGGATGGGCTGGGGCAGCGTTCGGGTCTCGAGCTCGCCGTCTCGCAGCCTCAGCGCCCCGGACAGGTCGTCGGAGCCCAGCCTGCCTCGCAGCGTGCCCTCGAGCTGTGCGCGCCCCGAGGCGCCCGCAAACTGCCGCGGGGAGATCTTCTCCAGCAGGGCGAGGTCAAGCCGACCCTCGAGGGTCAGGTTGGTGGGGGTGTCGAGGCCGACCACGCCACGCACCCCGAGGTTGGTGCCTCCACCGACCAGGCGGAACGCGTCGAGCATGAGGCGCCCCCGGTCGTACCGGAGGCGCCACGGCCCCTGGTTGGCCACCACGAGCTCCGGGTAGCGCAGCACGAAGCGGTCCAACCCGGCCTTCACGGCCAGCTCGCGCGGGCGCCGCCAGGGCCCAGAGGCCTCGAGGCGCCCCGCCAGCTCCCCCCCCACGGGCCACTCCACCCCCCCCCGCAGCGCCACGGGCACCGCCGCGAGCAGCGGGTCGAGCCGCACGCGCTCGAAGGCCAGCACCACGCGGGCGGGATCGGCCGTGAAGGGCAAGGTGCCGGCCACGGTGGCGGCTCCGCCGAACAGGCGGCCATCGAGGCGCACGGTGCGGCCATCGGCACGCGCGCTGAGGGTGCTCGGGCCGAAGGCCTCCTGCCCGAGGCGGAAGGCCCCGAGCTGGGCCCGCAAGGTGCCCCGCGGACCGGCGACGGGGCCGGCCAGCTCCAGGCTCCCGACGATCGGGGTGCCCGCGGGGATGGTGGCCTGGCTGGCGTCCGCCTCCCCGGTGACGTCCCCGACCGTGAGGCGCTCCGTGTGAAGCCGAGCGAGCACCTCGCGCCGGACCCCATCCCAGCCGAGATCGCCCCGCACCCGCCCGGCGCCGAGGCGCACCTCCAGGCCTGCCACCTGCAGGCGGCCGCGCCCCGGCCGCTCGGCCGGGGCGTCGTAGCGCAGCGGCAGCCGCCACCCTTCCGAGAGCTTGCGCCCCTCGTGGGTCGCTTCCCCCGAGAGCCGCCCCGCGAGCGTGAGGCGCCCGCCCCACCGCCCCTGCAGGCGCCCCTCGACCTCGGTCAGGGCCACGCCCCCGAGGGCCACGGCAGAGGCCACCACCTCGGCCCCGAGCTGCACCTCGCCCGCGGCCCCTCGGGCGTGGCCGACGAGGCGCACGCCCCCGCCGTGAAGGTCGGGCAGGCCGAGCAAGGCGCCCACCCGGTCCAGCGAGGGCGCCTGGCCCTCCACCACCAGATCGGAGCGCCCGAGCCGGTCCAGGGTCCCGCGGACGGCCACCCGTGCATCGGCCAGCGTCAACGTCAGCCCCGGCGTTGAGAGCCCCCCGCGCGTCAGCCGCACCGGCCCCACCAGGCGCACCGGCAGCAGCCGGGTGAGGCCCGGCCCTAGGGGCGCCTCCAGCCGGGCCTGGCCACGGGCCTCGACAGGGCCTGCCACCTCCCACCGGGAGCCGCGTCCCTGCACCCTGAGTCGGGCCCCGACCAGCCCGGAGAGGGGGGCCATCGCAGGGGCGAAGGAGCGCCGCAGGCCCTCGAGGGCCAGCCGCTCGGCGCGGAGGTCGAGCGCATAGGCCACCGTGTCGCCCACGTCCGCGCGGCCGCTGGCCGTCACGCGTCCTCCCCAGAGGCGGGTCTCGACCCGGTCCAGCCAGGTGCGGCGCCCCGCGACGCGCAGCCGCGCCGAGGCCCGCGCCGGGGGCAGCCCCTCGGGGGCCTCGAAGGCCCGGCCAGCGGCCTGAACGTCCACGCCCTCGACGGCCACCGTGAGCCGCGTACCGGAGGCAGGCTCCCGAAGCGGCACGGTGCCGCTGACCCGGGCCAGCCCACCGAGCACCCGCCCCTCGAGGTCCGGCAGCGTCAGCACGCCAGCGGCCAGGCGCCAGGCCCCTCCGCCCGAGACCGGGAGGGCCTCCACGCTGGTCGCCACGTCCGGCGGCACGGCGCCCGTGAAACGGGCCGTCCCGGAGCCCTGCCAGGCCAGCGGGTCGAGCCCCACCCCGGCCACGTCGTAAGTGCCGTCCAGGCGACCCGTCGCGTAGACGGCCTGGCCGCTGGCCCGGGCCGCCCGCGCGACGTCCACGCCGTGGAAGGCCCCGGCCAGCCTGAGCCGCACGGGCTGGCGGGCCGGCAGCTGCACCTCCCCCGCAGCCGTCACGCGCGCGCCCAGGGCCTCCACCTGAGCGGCCGAGAGTGCCAGGCGCCGCGCCCGCCAGGCCAGAGAGGCCCGCAGGGCGTACGGCTCCCAGCCGGCCAGGGTGGCCAGGCGGCCCGCAACCTCTGCCTCCCCGTCCGCCGTCCAGGCGAGGGGGTCGAGGCCCCGGCCGGCAGCCCGCAGGTCCGCCGTGACGCGCGCCGCGACCCCGGCGGGCGCCGGGAGCCCCAGCTCGGCGGCCAGGCGCGTCACGTCGAGCTCTCGGGCGTTCAGCCGGACGTCCACCGGGGCCTCGGACGCCAGCGGCAACAGGCCGGAGGCCTCCAGGACGCCGCCAGCCGCCGGCACCAGACGCGCCTGGGCCACGGTCAGGCCCGTCCCTCGCGTGGCCACTTGCACCGTGGCGTCCCGGAAGCGCACCTCGCGAACGCGCAGCCCCTCTCCCCGGAGCTGCAGCGAGGCCGCCGGGTCTCGCACCGTCCCTCCCAGCGTCCAGTCCCCCGTGACCGTCCCTCCCGGCCGCCAGGTCGTCAGCTCGGGCCAGGCGGGGAGCTGCCCCAGGGACAGCGCCAGCCCCCCTCGGCCGACCAGCGCGGCATCCGCGCTGCCCAACCCAAGCTGCCCCTGCCCGGACAGCGTCAGGCCTGCGGCCACGACGCGCAGGCGGGTCAGCCGCAACTGCTCGCCGCTTCGGCCAAGCGTGGCCTCCGCCGAGGCCAGCGACCACGGGACCCCGCCGCGCAGCAGCTGCCCCCCGGCGACCTTCAGCCGCCCTCGCGTGGGTCGCATGTCAGGGGCCAGCGTCACCGCTCCCTCGAGGCCTCGCACGGTGACGGCCAGGCCTCGCAGGGGGTCGTCGTACGCCACGGTGCCCGCGTGCCAGCGCACCGTCCCGACGGTCAGAGGCGCGGCGCCCTCCCCCGCCTCGGCCTGGGCCAACAGCCCGTCCCAGTCGTAGCGGCCGGCCCCCAGGTGACGCCCTCGCATCGCGGGGGCCTCGACGTCCACCTCGGCGAGGTGGAGGCGCCCCCCGAGCAGGGCGAGCCGGTCGAGCGTCAGGTCCACCCGGCGGATCGCGAGCGTCGGCGCCTCCAGGCGGCCTCGGGGCGAGACCCGGAGGCCGCGGATCGAGACCCGGGCCTCGAGCGGCAACACCTGCACGTGCTCGAAGGCCACGGCACCCGGGAGCGCCTCGGAGAAGCGGGCCACGGCCTCGTGGGCGAGGCGGGTGGTGAGGCGAGGAGAGCTGAGCGCGACAAGGCCCGCCACCACCCCGACCAGGAGCAGCGCCAGCGTCGCCAGCGCGATCGCCCACCTCCTGCTCACGACGCCCTCCTCCCCTCGGCCGGTCACGGCCCCCATTGTGTCGGGCGAGGGCCCGGCCGACAAGGGGCCCTTCAGGGACGTCCCCCCAGCCCCTCCCAGGCCGGCCCCGGGTCAGACTCCCTCGACGTCGTACACCCGGTACGCGCGACGCCAGCGCAGGATGCGGCCCGTCCGGGCGTCCACCCAGCCGCCGGCCCCCTCCACCCGGATGAAGCCGGGGCCGTGCCCCACATCATAGATCGCGTTCAGCGTGGGCCCGACCCGGCAGCGGGAGGGGGCCGCCTCCTCGATGCGCCAGGCGAGCCGCCCCAGGTGACGCACCAGCAC
>JAYKHL010000135.1:0-6647 GCA_035284865.1 Candidatus Sericytochromatia bacterium
CCTTGATGGCGGCAATGCCGTCGTTGGCTTGGACCGAGCGCCGGCGGCCCTCGAACATGAAGGGCCGCGTCACCACGCCAACGGTCAGGGCCCCGACCTCGCGCGCCACCGCCGCCACAACGGGTGCTGCACCCGTGCCCGTGCCGCCCCCCATCCCTGCGGTGATGAATACCATGTCGGCCCCTTCGAGAGCCGACAGCAAATCGTCCCGCGTTTCCTCAGCAGCCTTGCGGCCCACCTCAGGGTTGCCGCCGGCTCCCAGTCCGCGGGTTATCTTTTGACCAATCTGGAGCTTACGGTCCGCTTTCGCCAGCGCAAGCGCCTGCGCGTCGGTGTTGATGGTCCAGAACTCGACCCCCGACAAACCGTTCTCGATCATCCGGTTGACGGCGTTGGAGCCACCACCACCCACGCCAACCACCTTGATGTTGGCGACGTTATTCACTTTGTCGAACTTTTCAGGCACCGCGTTCAGCCGAGCCAGCCGGGCTGTACAGCCCCGACATGAACCGGCTTCCCCCTTCCTTGCAGCATCGAGCGACTATTGAGACCAGAACCGATTCACCACCAGGCGACGAACGACGGCCAAGTTGTCGAACAGCCTGACCCCGAAAACCACGACCGCAGCGATGTAGAGATCGATGCCAAGCATGTCACCCAGGTAGGTGAGGGCCGCGGCTAACAAGGTGTTGAAGGTGAAGCCGCTGATGAAGGCGGCGAGATCAAACCTGTTTTCAAGACCGGCCCGGATGCCCCCCAACCCAGTATCGAGAGCGGCCAAGATAGCCACTGCCGTGTATTTTGCCAAGGAATGCGGAACGCTGAAAGGCGCAACTGCGCCCACCGCAATCCCAATAACGAGCCCAACCAGCGGGAGGATGACCGAGCTCGTCATGATTTCTTGGTTGTCAGTGGCTTCGCATACAGGTATGAAGAGCCGCCAACGTACATGGGGACTTGGATTTCCGGTTTCCTGGAGATATTAACTTGGATCCCATAGAATTGCAAGTATTCCACGACCCCGCCCCGCAGCCCCAGGGCGGCCAGCATCGTGTCTGGGTCGCCGATGGCCCGGATGAGGAATGGAGGCGCCAGCCGCGTCTTGTTGACCAGGATGGTCGGGCCCGCGCAGCTGATTTCAGACGTCTCCATCAGGCGCTGGTCGTTGATGGCAAGCGCGGTTGCCCCGCTTGCCCGAAGCTCGTTGACAATCTTGAGCAGGTCTTCGTTGTGTACGATGGCGATGTTCGGGTTCTCGCCCTTGGCCAGCGGCTTGGCGCTGTCGGCTATCTCGACCTCGATGCCGGGCCCTGCCAGAGCGCGCAGCCGGCGCGGCAGGACCACGCTCTGCCCGGAAGGCTCCACGGCGGTCTTGAGGTTGTTTCGCAAGGTCTCCACCTGGGCCGCCAGGCGGGCGTTCTCGGCCTCGGCATCCTTCAACATCACCACGAGTTCCTCGACCCGACGGCTGGGCAGGCCGTCCCGGTAGGCCGCCTGGGTCTTGAACTGCACCGCAATCAGGAAGCCGGACGCGGCGGCGATGGCTGTGATGGGGAGGAGCCAGTGGCGCACAGGTCAGCGACGCGGTGACGCGATGGTGGCCGCAGGCTTCGGGGTGGGGGACTTCACGGGCTGCCCGGTTCCGCCCTCGGCCTTGCCCACCTTCACCTCGTCACCTGTCTTCAGCATGAAGGTTGGGCTTTTCGGAAACCGCAAGTTGATGTATCTTAGCCGCTCCCGGTAGGCCTTCGCCAGTGGCTGCAGGTCCGCGAGCAGCGACAGCTTCAGGCTGGCCTCCTGGGGCTCTCCGAAGCGCACGGGCCAACCCCCTACGGAGGCGTACAGGTCGTTCGGGCGGCGCAGATCGAGGCGCCCCGGCTGCCCGGCAGGCCAGGCCGCGAGGAACTCGAAAAACTCGGCCTGAAGGGTCTTCGGCAGACGTTGGCCGGGCTGAAGGTCGCACCACACGCGGACGGGGAACTGGGCCTCCATCCGTGCTGACGGCGCACTGAACACCACGCCCTCCTGATCGATCCAGCGGGAGACGCGTTCCCCCGGGGCTCCCTCCACCTTCACCAACGCCTGCCGCTCGAGGATCATCACCTCCAGGCGCGGAGGGAACAGCCATCGACGCGTAGACACCCGCGCCACCGCCGGAATCGAGGCCAGCTGGGCGGATACCTGTTGCGGGTTAAGCATATAAAGCGGTGTTCGCTGCGGGATGTAAAGCCTGGAGAAGACCTCCTGGGCACTCACCAGCCTGTTCCCGGTCACTGTGAGCAGCCCCTCCCACCGCCAGAATGGTCCCAACCATAGAAAGCCGATCAAGCCCAGAAGGGCCAGGTGGGAGGCCACCCGCAGCAGCCTGCGTTTCCGGCGTTGCCACCTCCGGGCGCGCCGGGCGTCGCGCGTGGCGCGGGTTTGTCGGGCCGCCACCCGCTGCAGGCCGTCCTGCAAGGGGTCTGCCATCGCGTCGCCATCGGGCGGCGGGCCGGCCTTTCCTCGCCTAATCCGTGCCAACGTGCATCCCCAACCCCATGACTTCCGGCACGAGCTTGACCCCGAACTGCGTCTGAACCCGCTCTTGCAAGGTGACGATGAGGCCATTGATGTCTGCAGCCGTGGCACCGCCGCGGTTGACGATGAAGTTGGCGTGTTTCACCGAGACCTCCGCCCCACCCCGGCGCAGGCCCTTTCCTCCGACCTGCTCGATGAGGGCGCCAGCAGCCGGCCTGCCCTCCCCCGGGTTCCGGAAGGTGCTGCCCCCGGAGGGCAGGTTCGTGGGTTGCTTTTCGTGACGCCAGCGTTGCAACTCGCGGATGCGGGAGCGAGCCTCCTCCAGCGCAACGGGCTCGAGGCGCCAGGTGCCGTCCAGGAACAGCACGCCCTCGTCGTGCAGGCGGGTGTGCCGGTAGCGGAATGCGAAGGCCTCGGCCTGCCAGGTCTCCAGGGTGCCGTCCGCACGCACCACGCGTCCGGCCACGAACCCCTCGGAGACGGCCTTGCCGTGAGCGCTGGCATTCATCGCCACCGCCCCGCCCATGGTGCCGGGCACCCCTACCAGGGGCTCCAGGCCGCCATAACCCGCCTGGCTGCAGGCGACCACGAACTGGGCACACGGCACCCCTGCCTGGGCGCGAGCCAGACCCTGCCCCTCGTCGGCCTGCACCGAGACCTGGCTGAAGCCACTGCCCAGCCGGATGACCAGGCCGTGATAGCCTTCATCCGCGACGAGGACGTTGCTGCCCCTGCCAAGCGGCCGCCAGGGAATGCCACACGCACAGGCCCAGGCGAGCGCAGCTTGGACCTCCTCAACCGTCGAAGGCTCCAGGAACCAGCGCGCTGGGCCGCCAACCTGCCACGTGGTAAAGGGAGCGAGCGCCACGTCCGAGCGGACGCCGCCGGGAGGCGGGGCGATGGGGCGCGAGGGACCAGCCACAGCGGCGCCCTTCAGGCGGACTGCACAGAGACGCTGGTCCTGTGCTCGAAAGCACTGAGCAGCGGCTGGGCCACCAGGTGGATGTCGCCAGCGCCGAGCAGCACCACCAGATCTCCCGGCCGGGCCGTCTCCACCAGGTGAGTGACCGCCGCGGCCAGGGTGGGGGCATGCGTGACCGGAACGCCCGGTTCCTGCCGCGAGACCAGGGCAGCCAGGCTGCTGGCGTCGACCGCACGGGGCGCCTCGCCCGCGCCATAGGTATCCATGATGGTCACCGTCCGAGCACCCCGGAAGGAGGCTGCGAAGTCGTTCAACAGCGCCTCAAGCCGGGAGTGACGATGGGGCTGAAAAACGGCGTGCACCGGGCGGCCCAGCAGGGCCGCCGCGGACAGGGTGGCTTTGATTTCGGAAGGGTGATGGGCATAATCGTCCACCACCGTGACCCCGTCCACCGAGCCAATGGTCTGGAACCGACGCTTGACGCCCGTGAAGGACGCCAGCCCAGCCCGAATCGCCTCGGTGGGTACCCCTGCCAGGTCGCACGCCACCAGGGCTGCTGCGGCGTTGGAGATGTTGTGGCGACCTGGCACCTGCAACGCATAGGAGGTTCCACGCACGGTGAAGGTCGAGCCTCCCGCCGTGAGTTGCTCACCGCTGATGATGTAATCTGCAACAGGGGAGAAGCCGTAGGTGGCCACCGGCAGCGCCACGTGCTCCAGGAGCCGCGCGACCCCGGGGCAATCGGCGCAGGCCACCAGCCGGGCGCCGTCGGGCAGCTGGTTGAGGAAGGTCGCCACCACCTCGATGATCTCGTCGAGATCGCGGTAATGCTCGAGGTGATCGCCCTCCAGGTTCGTCAGAATCACCGTTTCCGCAGACAGGTTGGTGATCGACTTGTCACTCTCGTCGGCCTCAGCCACCAGGTGTTCGCCGTGCCCGTGCCTCGCGTTGCCTCCGAGTTCAGGAAGCTCGCCTCCCAGCAAGACGGTTGGATCCAGCTTCCCTTCGATGAGGATCGAGGCCACCATGGCCGTGGTGGTGGTCTTGCCGTGGGTGCCGGTCACGGCGATGCTCCGCTTCTGCGCCATCAGCGCCCCGAGCACCTGAGACCGATGGAAGACCGGCAGCCCCCGACGCACGGCCTCCTGGAGCTCCGGGTTGTCCTGCTTCACGGCCGTGGACACCACCAGCCCCTCGACGTCGGGGCCGAGGTGCTCCGCAGCGTGCCCGACCCGGACCTGGATGCCGAGCGCCAGCAGCCGTTGCACCGCGGTGGAGGGGGCCTGATCAGAGCCCGAAACGGGACGACCCAGGCAGTGCCACACCTGCGCGATGGCACTCATTCCAACCCCACCGATGCCGACGAAGTGTAAAGCGGGAGGTGGCGTCACGGCTTGGTGTCCTTGTCGATGCTTCGCGGTCAGGCGGCGGGTGCGAGCCCATCGCACCCCCTCCGGATCGGCCTGGTGCCGATGGCGAGCCCCTCGGGACCCGGCGCCTCCTGAGGATACCGGATGGAGGGACGGTCTCGCCAGTGAAACCGTCACGTGGGCTTCAACCCGCCGGGAACGCGGCCCGAAGCAGCACCCCGGCGACCTCGGTCGCGGCATCGGGCCGTCCAAGTTGCTGGCTCGCGGCAGCCATCCGGCTCACGACCTCCGGGCTCTGCAGCAGGGGCATCAAGACCCGCCGCAGGCCCGCGGCGTCACAAGCCTCGTCCGCGAGCACGACAGCGGCGCCCGCCTCTTCGGCTGCGCGGGCATTCAACCGCTGGTGGCCGCCGGCGAAGGGGTAGGGCACCAGCACCATGGCGCGCCCGGTGGCCGTGAGTTCGGCGAGCGTGGTGGCGCCGTCGCGACCGAGGGCGATGTCGCAGGCCACCACGGCGGCTGGCATCTCATCCAGGTACGACACGAGCCGCCAGCGCCCTCCGTGGTCTGGCGGGAGCTTCCCACGGGCCTCCTCGTGGTCTCCGTGGCCCGTGACGTGCAGCACGTGCCACGCGGTCTCCCGGAGGATTTCGGGGGCGAGTGCCAGCACGGCTTCATTGATCCTGCGCGCTCCTTGAGAGCCACCCGTGACCAGCAGCAACGGCGCAGCCTCCGGCACCCCGAGGGCGGCCCGGGCAGCCGCACGATCGACCCGGAAGGCTGCCCGACGAATGGGGTTGCCCGTGAGGTGGCCGGCCACCCCGGACCACCACGGCTCGCCTCCGGGCAGCGACAACAACACGCCGGTGGACCACCGGCCGAGCCAGCGGTTGACCTTGCCAGGCACCACGTTCTGCTCGTGAAGAAAGGTGGGCACCCCCTCCAGGTTCGCGGCGAGCATCGTGGCGGCGCTCGCGTAGCCCCCCGTGCCGAGCACCACGCGCGGGCGTTCCTGGCGCAGCAGGCGTCGGGCCTGTCCGAACCCTCGCCCCAGGGCCGCCAGGGCCTGCACGGCCTGTGAGGGGTGTCGCGACAGGCCCCGCGCCTCGATGGCCTCGAAGCGCCAGCCTGCTGCCGGTACGACCCTCGCCTCCATCCGGTCAGGCGTGCCCACGAACAGGATGTCCAGCCCGGGACGCAAGGCGACGAGGGCCTCGGCGACGGCCAGGGCAGGGTACACGTGCCCCCCCGTGCCGCCTCCCGTGAGCACGACGTCAGCCACCGGCCCCCCCCTCCTGGGGGTCCGTCTCGCCGGTCTGCGCCGCCTCGGATGCTTTCTGGTTGTGTCGGGAGATGTTCAGCACCAGGCCCATCGAGATCAGCGTGATGGTCAGCGAACTGCCCCCGAAACTCAAGAAGGGCAAAGGAATGCCCGTGGTCGGCAGGCTCGCCGTCACCACACCGATGTTGATCAGGGCCTGCGCCACCACGATCGTCGTCAGGCCGAGTGCCAGCAGCGCGTGGAACGAGTCGCGAGCCTTCCGCGCAATGGAGATGCCTCGCCAGGCCAACAACAAGAACAGTCCAAGCAGCGTGATGCACCCGATCAGACCAAGTTCCTCGGCAATCACGGCGAAGATGAAGTCTGCGTACTGGATGGGGAGGTAAAACAGCTTCTGCTTGCTCTGCCCGAACCCCACCCCCAACAGGCCCCCTGAGCCGATGGCCATCAAGGACTGAACCAGCTGGTAGCCGATGCCTTGTGGATCGGCCCAAGGATCCAGGAAGCCGAGCCACCGCTGGCGCTGGTAGGCCGTGTGCCAGCTGTGGTAGAACCC
>JAYKHL010000136.1:0-2912 GCA_035284865.1 Candidatus Sericytochromatia bacterium
TCGTCTTCGACAACTTCCACCACCTGACGGAGGGCTCGCCGGAGCTCGAGGCGGCCTGGCTCGGGGGCTCGAGCGCCTGCCGCCGGGCACCCGCGTGCTGGTCGGCACCCGGCGCCGACCGGTGGCCCCCACGGCGCGCCTGCGAGCCTCGGGCATGCTCGTGTTGCTGGGTCCGGACGAGCTGCGGTTCACGCCCGACGAGGCCGAGGCCGTGGTCCGAGCGCGGCTCGGGGCCGGAGACGGGGAGCTGCCGGTTCCCTGGCGCCTACACCTCGATCGCGTCGCCGGGTGGCCGCTGGGGCTGGCGGTGCTGGCCGGCGGGACCCGCCCGGGGCTGCTGGCCGGCCCCGCCGGAGACTCGCTGGATGCCCTCTCCGCGTACGTCGCGGAGGAGTGCTGGGCGGCGCTGGCGCCGGACAGGCAGGCCTGGCTGTGTCGGGCCGTCACGCTGGAGGCCCTGACGCCGGAGGCCCTGGCGGCGGTGCTGGACGCCCCCGGCGGCGCAGCGGAAATCCTGGCCGAGCTTGAGGCCGAGTGCCTCGTCACGCGCGCCGGGGAGGCCTGGCACCTGCCCGCGCACCTGCGGACGTTCCTGCAAGCCCAGGCAGCGCGGCAGCTGGCCCCGGCGGAACGCACCGCCCTGGCGCACCGGGCCGCGGCCTGGCACGTCAGCCAGGGGGAGGCGGAGCGGGCCCTCCCGCACCTGCTGGCCCTCGAGGACTGGCCTGCCGCCATCCGGGTCTGCCGGCAGGCCTTTCCGGCGATGCTGGCCTATGGCCGCTCCGCAAGCGTCGGGAGGTGCCTCGAGGCCTTCCCGCAGGCCGTCGCCGAGGCCCACCCCTGGCTCCTGCTGTGGCGCGGAAACCTCGCGCTGCGCCTGGGGGAGCATGCCGCGGCCCGGGCGTGCTACGGCGAAGCGCGGCGACAGTTCGAGGTGGCGGGCGAGCCTGCCGGGGCCTGCAAGGCAGCGGTGCACCTCGGGATGGTTGCGCTGTTCGCCGGGAACCTCGACCAGTACGACGAGGTCCACAGCAGCCTGAGGGGCCTGGCCCCCGCGGCCTTGCCCGAGGATCTGGCCGACATGGCCCTCGTGAACGGGCTGGCGGCAGAGCACCGCGGCGACCACCTCACGATGCGGGCAGAAAACGAGGCCGTGCTGGCGATCCCCATCGGCACCAACGTCGAGGTGGCGGCCTGCCACGTCACGGCCCTGATCAACCTGCACTCGTTGGCCTTCTACCACGGCGACCTCGTCTGGGCCCGCACCCGTGCCAAGGCGGCGCTGGCGCTCGCTGAGGGCTGGCGGTTCCTGGCCTACCGCACCTTCGTGGCCCTGCTCCTCGCCCACGTCGAGCTGGTGGAGGGGCACGTCGCCGAGGCTGAGACGTTGCTTCGGGCGCTGCCGGAGACCTGGGCCGACGGCCTGGATTTCCACGAACGGGGCATCGGCCACCTCGTGTTCGGCCGACTCCGGGCCGCCCGCGGGGACTGGCGCCAGGCCGAGGTCGAGCTGGGCCGCGCCCACGCGCTCTTCGACGGCGCGGACCACGCCATCGGTCGGAAGCTGGTGCTGGAGCACCGCATGTAGGCCCACCTGGCACACGGCCGGGTGGGGTGGGTCGCATCAGCCCTGGAGCAGGCCGGCGTGGCGACCGGGAGCGGCCTCCACGATGCCGCGCTGCTGCTGCCCCACGCCAGGGCCCTGCACCTGCTCGGCAAGGCCGGGGAGGCCCTCGCCGCGCTGGACCTCGCGCTGCCGGAGCTCGGACGGCAGGAGGCTCGGCTGCACCTGGCCCGTGCTCGCCGGATCGAGGCCGCCGCCGCCGCGAAGGCCGGCAGGCGGGAACGCGCGCTGGCGGCCCTGCAGGAGGCCCTCGCACTGGCGCAGGCCTGGGGCTACGGCTTCCTCGACGGCGAGGACCCTGCGCTGGCAGCGGAGCTGGGGGCCCTCGCGGCGGCCGCGTCCGGTGCCCCGGCCGAGACCCCGTCCCCCGCGCGGCTCACCATCCGCTGCCTGGGGTCTTTCGAGGTCCGCCGGGACGGCGTCCCGCTCGAGGCGCGGCTGCGGCGCAAGGCGAAGCTGGTGCTGGCCGCCCTGGCGCTGAACCCCCGGGGGCTGCGGCCAGCCGACATCGCGGAGGCGCTCGGCCACGAGACCTTCACGGCGGCCAGCCAGAACACCCTGCAGGCCGATATTGCCGAGCTCCGGCGGGTGCTGGAGCCCGGGCTCGGGCGGGGCCAGGCCTCGCGGTACATCCAGCTTCGCGACGGACGGTACGTGCTGGCGAGCGAGGCCGTCGACCCGACGGACGTCACCACCCTCGAGCGCGCCCTGGCGGAGGCCGAGCGGCTGGCGGCGTCAGCCTCGCCCCAGGCGCCCGAGGCCTACGCGGCGGCCGTGGCGCTGCACGCGGGTCCCCTGCTGCCGGACGGCTTCTTCCGCGACCACTTCCAGCTGGAGCGCGACGGGCTGACGGCCCGGGTCACGCGCGGCCTCGCCTGGCTGGCCGCCCACCACCGGGCGAGGGCGGCCTGGGAGCAGGCGGAGGCCTTGCTCTCTCGAGCGATCGCCCTGACGCCCTGTGACGAGGCCCTGTACGTGGAGTGGATGGAGCTCGCCACCCTGCTCGGACGCCCCGAGCGCGTGCGGCAAATTTACTGGGACTGCCGCAAGGCCCTGAAGGCCAGGCTGGGGGCCGCGCCCAGCGAGGCCTTCGAGGCCGCCTACCAGCAGGTGGCGCTCAGGCAGGGCGGGCGAAGGCCCTGAGCCCGGCTCAGGGCCGCCCGCGACGCGTCTGGGCTGCCGCCCGCTCCGCTCAGCAGGCGCGCAGGCTCACGCACCGTTCCCCTGGCGGGAGGCGCTACTTGTCCGACAGGGCGTTCAGCAGCTCCGGGCGGTTCGACTCGAAGTG
>JAYKHL010000137.1:0-3566 GCA_035284865.1 Candidatus Sericytochromatia bacterium
TTTATGAGCAAGAAAACATCGAGACCTACCGTATTCAAGACAAGGTTGGGCAAGGGGCCCAGGGTGCCGGTGGGGGACGGGGTCGGCGCGGCGTTGGCCCCGGGCTCGGCGGGGCCCTGTGGGCTCACGCTGGCCTCGGGTGGAGCCGAGGGTGAGGCCGAGGGAAGGGGGGAGGCCGAGGGGCTTGGTGACGCCGGGGGCGAACCAACCGCCGCGGCCAGGTTCAGGTGACGCACCGAGGGGTTGCTCTCGAACCCGCGCATCACGTCCCCCGTGCTTTCGAGCCGCTGCCGCACCTGGTCCTGTCCCCACGTCGGGTGCAGCGCCCACACCACGGCAGCGGCGCCCGCCACGTGCGGGGCCGCCATGCTGGTCCCACTCATGGTGGTGTATGGCACATAACCTGCGGGCCGCGCCCGGGTCCACGAGGTCGAGAAGACCCGCTCGCCTGGCGCGGCGATGGTCACCCAGGCCCCGTGGTTGGAGAAGCTTGCGCGAGTACCAGCCAGGGTCGAGGCCCCCACGGCCACCACCCCCGGGTAGGCCGCGGGGTACACGGGGAACGTGTTGCCAGCGTTGCCAGCCGCCGCCACCACCAGCACGTTCGCGGCCGTCGCCTCCGCCACGGCGTCTCGCAGGGCCCGAGACTCGAAGGGTGCGCCAAGGCTGAGGTTCACCACCCGTGCCCCTCGCTCGACGGCCACGGCGAGCCCATCCACCACGGCGGAGAGTCGGCCGATGCCATTGGCCCCCAGCACCTTGATCGGCAACAGCCGCGCCCCGTAGGCAACGCCTGCTGCCCCGACCCCGTTGCCGCCGACCGCAGCGATGATGCCCGCCACGTGCGTGCCGTGGCCGTGGTCGTCCGCCGCATCCGCGTCCCCGTTGAAGGTGTCGAACCCCGGCTCGAGCTGGCCGACGAGGTCAGGGTGGGCGGCGTCCACCCCGGTGTCGAGCACCGCCACCACGGGCCCGCCTTGCCCCGTCGAGCGCCCCCAGGCCCCCAGCGCCTGGATGGCACTCAGGCCCCAGGCCTTGGGCAACTCCGGGTCGTTGGGGCTGCCCAGGGCCGGGATGGGCACGTCCGGCTCCACGTACTCCACCGCAGGATCGTCGATCAGCCGCAGGATGTCGACGGTCCGGTTCCGCGAGGCCAGCACCCTGACCCTGGCCAGCCGGGAGGCCACGCCGATGTCCTCGGTGGACGCCCCGGGCCGGAAGCGAACGACCAGCCCCCCCACGGGGGTGACCGCGTTCAGGTTGTAGTGAAGCCTGCCACCGAGCGTCTCGGCGCCGGGCTGGGCAGGCCCCAGGTCGCTCGCCACGTCGAGCTTGAGGAGGGGGGCCGCTGCCAGCGGGCGATCGTCAGGCTCGGAGCAGGCGGCCGCAAGGCCCACCACCCCCAGCAGCAACATCCCCACACGTCGCATCCCCAGGCCTCCCGGGCAGCAGGCGTCGCACGCCGCGCCCGGCCTCAATATACCCGCGGGCGAGCCAGCGCCGGACGTCCCTCAGTGAGAGGCCCCCAGGGCGACGTCGAGACCGCGCCCCTCAGCGCGTGGTCACGGAGAAGACCTCGGAGGCCCCTTGCCGTCCATCAGCGCTCACGTTGCGGACGCGGAGGTAGACCTTGGTGCGCGCGGGCAGCCCTGCAGCGTACTGCACGTGCACGATCCGGGCCCGGTTGCCTCTCGTCACCTCCCGCAGATTGTCCGGCGAAAGCCCTGCCTCCACAATGCCCGTGGACTTCGGAAAGCTGGTCCACACCACGGCCACGTCCTTGGGCCGGACTATCACGCCCGCCACGCGAATCTTGATGGATGCCACGGGCTTCGCGGTCGGGGTGGGCGTCGGCCGTGGCGTGGGGGTGGGGGTCGGCCGTGGCGTGGGGGTGGGGGTCGGCCGTGGCGTGGGGGCGGACGTCGGCTGCGACGATGGCCCGGGGATGGGCGATGCGCCGGGGACAAAGCTCACGGCGCCGACCACATTCAGGCGCCGCAGCGCCGGGTTGGCCTCGAACCCTCGGACGGCATCCCCCGACTGCTCCAGGGCCTGCTTGACCTGGGCTGCACTCCAGCTCGGGTTCGCAGCCATGACGAGCGCGGCGGCCCCCGCCACGTGAGGCGCCGCCATGCTGGTGCCGCTGAGCGAGCGGTAGGCACCCCGGTAGGGGGCGTAGATGCCCTGCCCAGGGGCCGCGATGGTCACCCAGTCGCCGTGGTTCGAAAACGAGGCCCGGGTGTCCTGCGGGGTCGAGGCCCCCACCGCAAGGACGTCCGGAAAGCCCGCCGGGTACATCCGGTCGGTGGTGTCGCTGTTGCCGGCAGCCGCCACCACCACAACCCCTGCCCGCACCGCGTCAGCGACGGCCGTCCGCAGCGCGACCGACGGGAAGGCTGAACCAAGGCTCAGGTTGATGACCTTCGCGCCTCGCGCGACGGCGTAGTTGATGCCGTCCACGATGCCGGACACCGGGCCCGACCCTCTCGCGCTCAACACCTTGACCGGCAGAATTTTCGCCTCGAAGGCCACCCCCGCGGCGCCGGCCCCGTTGTCCCCCAATGCCGCCACCGTGCCCGCGACGTGGGTGCCATGGCCGTTATCGTCGCTGGCGTCGTCATCCCGGTTCACGAAGTCCTTGCCTGGGAGGACCTGGCTGGCCAGGTCGGGGTGGCTGGCATCCACGCCCGTGTCGATGATGGCAACGAGGGGGCCACCACGCCCCTTCGTGGTGTCCCAGGCCTTCGGAGCCCCGATCTTCGCGAGGCCCCACTGCAGGGAGAGCTGGGGATCGTTCGGCAGGTACAGCGCCCGCATCGGCATGTCAGGCTCGACGAAGTCCACGTTGCGATCCGCCGCCAGGCGCCGGATGTCAGCCTGCCGGTTGCGGGACCTCAGCGTGACCGTGTTGGCCAGGCGCGTCGGGCGGGCACCCGCAGGGGGCTTCACGCCGCGCTTGTAGCGCACGATGAGGTCCCCGCCCGGCGAGACGGCCAGCAGGTTGTAGGTCAGCTTCCCCTCCAGGGTGTCCGCCCCGGGCGCGGTCGGCGAGAGGGCCGCCGCGTCGTCCAACACGAAGGTTGCGACGTTGGGCAACTGCGGCGGGACGCCACAAGCCCCGAGGAACGACGCCAGGACGAGACCCACGCGAAGCCGATGCATGCCAACACCTCCTTGCAACCCCACCCTCGTGTACCCGCCAGGCAACGCTTGAAACGAATCCGAGAGGTTTCTCCAGGGAAACCCCGACCGCGCAACCGGCCCGCACGGGCCTTCGCGCCCGCGTCAGCGCGTCGTGCCGGTGAACAGGCCCGACTGGTAGGCCCCCACGGTGTCGCTCTGGCCAAAGACCTGAAGCTCGTAGGTCGTCCACGGCTGCAGGTTGCGGAGGTGAACCTGGTGCTGCGTCACGAGCTGCCCACCCGCCTCGTCCTGAACGCGCCAGACGGTCGACGCGGCGGGCCGGTAGCGCACGCCCCCGAGCGCCCGGAAGGGCGTCACCCAGGTGAGGGTGAGGGCGCCCACCCCCGACGTCACCTCCACGCGAAGGACGGAGGCCGGCGGCG
>JAYKHL010000138.1:0-2597 GCA_035284865.1 Candidatus Sericytochromatia bacterium
CGCCCCGCTCCGGATGAAGGCCTTCCAGCGAGCCCTGCAGGCGGTGAAGGCGGACGGCCTGTTCACCCCCAAGGAGGAACGAGATCTCGAGAAGATCGCGGCCTACCTCGACATCGACGGGAAGGCCGTGACCCACAACCAGCAGACCCTGGCGAAGATGCGGATGCTCTATGAGATTCACCGGGGCAACCTGCCGCTGGACGAGGTCCCGGGCCTCGGGCTCGAGACGGGGGAGCAGACCCACCTCTCGATGCCCGCGACCTTCCACGCCGTGCGAAGCGACACCCGGCTCCTGACCCCCGGCCTTGGTCAGGTCATCCGGGCCGGTGCCCCCTATCGGATGGGGGCGGGCCGGCTGAACCCGCTGGCGGAGTCCGAGCTCGGAGAAGCAGTGGCGGGCACGCTGACGCTGACCAACCGTCGGCTGATGTTCAACTCGGGGCAGCACGCCTTCCGGCTGAAGTTCGAGAAACTGATCGGCATCACCGTCTTCGCAGAAGGCATGCTGCTCGAGGTCGACACGGGTGAGCCGCGCGTGCTCGTGCCGGGGGATCGGCGTGAGTTGGAGGTCATCTTCGCCATCATCTCCCGCTACCTCAACCCGCCCGCCACGTCGACGAGGCCCGGGCCGGGGGCGCCGCCCACCAAGCCGCAGCCCCCGGCCAAGCCCCAGCCCCCGCGCCGCTAACGGGCCGTGCTGGAGTGGTTGGTCCCCCTCGGGGGCCTCTGGGCGCTGCAGCGGCTCGGCGTCGTGGAACTCGACTTCCCCGTGCGCTCGCGCCTCCGCTGGCGACGGGGCACGCCTCGGCTGCCGCACGAGCCGAAGGCCGGCCTGTTCACCCCGGAGGGGCAGGCCGAGGCAGACCGGCTCGTGGGCCGCTACGGCCTGGAGGCCTGGGCCGAGGCCTCGGGCAGAGGCGCCTTCGAGTGCTCGCTGATCTACCTGCAGATGTTGGAGCGCGCCTTCGAGGCCGGGGCCGTCGCGTTGCCGGACCGGCTCGAGGCCGTGGACATCGGGCCTGGAGACTGGTTCTATGTCCGCGCCGAGCACGCCTTCCTGACCCGCTGGGGCACGGCCGAGCCCAGACACGTCAGCCTGGATGGCGTGGAGCTGGACGCGTGGCGTCTCTACCTGGATTTGCGGACCCGTGCCGACTGGGCGGGGGCATACCTCGGGGACCTGCCTGACGTGCGGTACCTGCCTGCCGATGGCATCACGTACAACCGCCCCGTGGACGTGGCGCTCCTGTTCTTCCCGTTCCTGTTCATGGCGGATCACCGCGCGTGGGGGCTGCCACGAAAGCTGCTACGGCCCGAGGCCCTGCTGGCACATCTGGTGGGGCGGTTGAAGCCCGGGGGCCTCCTCTTCATCGCCAACCAGGGCAGCGCGGAGCGAGAGCTGCAACATCGCCTGCTCGCCGCGTCCGGGCTCACGGTGCGGTGGTGGGATCGCTATGCGTCCCCGCTGGCTGGCTTCGACCCGGAGTGGTACACGACCGTGGTGGTGAAGGACACGCCCGACCGGGAGGGCTGAGGGCGTCTTCCGTCGAGGGGTTCCGCGCCCGGGGTGCGTCGGCCGGCGGCCCGGGTGGGCCCGGCCAGGCCGTTGGGCACAGCGCGGCGACGCCCTCCCCCAGTTCCCCCCACGTTGCTGGCGGCGGCTCGGTCCAGGCGCAGGCCTCGCCGGTCCCGGGGTGCGTCAACGCCAGGTGCCAGGCGTGGAGCAGCAACGCCTCTCCCGGCGTGCCATAGCGCACGTCGCCGACGATGGGCCACCCCCGATGCGCGAGGTGGACCCGGATCTGGTGGGTCCGGCCCGTCTCCGGCCACACCTGCAGCAGGGTTCGCCCTCCACGGATGGCGACCGGGGCATAGCGGGTCCTGGCAGCCTTCCCGTCCTCCCGGACGACGACCTGCTGGCGGTCGTCGTCATCCCGCCCGAGGGGGGCGTCCACCTCGCCAGGGGCCGCGACCACGCCCTCGACCCAGGCCAGGTAGACCCGGCCAAGGCGATGAGCGGCCGCGTCCTCCAGCAAGGGGCGGTGAGCCCGATCCGAGCGCGCGAACACCAGCAACCCGCTGGTATCCCGATCTAGCCGGTGCACGATGCCCGGGCCCGCCACGCCACCGACGCCAGGCCAGTGAGGCACCGCGTGCAGCAGCGCGTTGACGCAGCTGGCCTGCCACCAACCTGGACCGGGGTGCGTGGCCATGCCCCCCGGCTTGGCGACCACCACCACGTCATCATCGAGGTGGCGGATGGGCAGCGGGAGATCACGCGGCAGGGCCGGGTGCGGCCGCAGCGGTCTCGGGTCTCTCCCCACGTGTCGCATCGGCCTGCGCCTCAGGCCCGGCAGGGGCCACGCAGCGCGGCCGCCAGGGGCGGTTCCGCGGCGCGTCCGAGCGCGACCTCCCGGCGCCGGGGGGCGATGCGCGGACCGGCCTCACGGAGGCACCAGGGCTGGAGGGACAGGACGGGCGCCACAGCGATGAACCTCGCGGTCGGGGGGTTCTGGAGGCATCGGTCACCCCGGCCCAGGCCGTGCCTGCCCAGGCCGAATCCAACATTAAGCTTCAATGAAGCTTGAGGCAGCGTC
>JAYKHL010000139.1:0-4476 GCA_035284865.1 Candidatus Sericytochromatia bacterium
CAGGACGGGCGCCACAGCGATGAACCTCGCGGTCGGGGGGTTCTGGAGGCATCGGTCACCCCGGCCCAGGCCGTGCCTGCCCAGGCCGAATCCAACATTAAGCTTCAATGAAGCTTGAGGCAGCGTCGCCGCAGACCTTTGTTGCACTCCCGACGAACCCCAAGGGTTTCCCGACCTCGCGGGAGCGGGCATAATGGCAGGAGAGCCGCCCGGGTTGGCGCGGCAAGGCCTGCCCTCGACAGTCCGAAGCCCCCGTGGACCTTCAAAGTGCAACGAAATCAGACCACGCTGACGCTGTCCGTTCCCCCAGGCACCAAGGAGCGCCTGGCCGCGATCGCGGCGCGCCTCGGCCTGAGGTGGGGCGAGCAGCCCAGCCCCTCGAAGCTGGTGGCAGCCGTGGCGGACGGCACGGTGCCCGTGGGGGCGCCCCTGGGGCTGACGGAGGCCCAGGCCGGCGCGCTGCTCGAGGCCCTGAAAGCCCTCCACGACACCGGCCACGTGCCGGAAGCCCGGGAGCTGGCTCCGCTGCTGACGAGCACGGGGCACCTCGGTCCCACGCAGCGCATGGCGGTCTATGCCGAGCTCTCCCGCAGCGAGCTGCCCTTCCGCGGCGTCATCGAGGACGCCATCGCGAGCCGCACCCCGGTGGTGTTCCAGTACGTGGGGCTGAAGGGCACGCCGAGTCAGTACCTGGCCCGCCACCTCCAGCTGACGATCCGGGAGCGCCGCTGGTATGTGGACATCTACTCCGATAGCAAGCCGTCCCTGGACATCCCAGCGCTTGCCAACAACCGCTGCCTCAGGCTCGACAAGGTCGTCTCGGCCGTGCCCGTGCTGCACGCCGAGCCGTGGGTCCCAGCGCTCGCGAGCGTCGAGGCGCGGCTGCGGCTCTACGGAACGGATGCCCGTTACTACGAGCGTCACGCCGACGACCTCGACGTCGGAGACCTCCTCGAGGGCCCGGACACCCCCGAGCGCGAGGTCCGCCGGCGCGTGACGTTCAGCTGGTGGTTCGTGCGGGACATCCTTCGGCACGGCGGGGCCTGCAGGGTGGAGAGCCCACCCGAACTGGTCGACGCGGTGGCGAGCCACCTGCGGCAGGCGGTGGCCCGCTACGACTAGGCTGGCCGAGCAGCCGCACCACGTGGTACCCTCGGGGGCCTTGGATGCCCTGAAACCTGCGAGGACACAGCGACGTGGACGCCGCCGACACTCCCCTCGAGCCCGCTCAGGCCGGCCCGAAGGACTTCATCCGCGAGATCATCGACGAGGATCTGGCGAGCGGCAAGCACCGCGGAGTCGTCGTCCGGTTCCCGCCAGAGCCCAACGGCTACCTGCACATCGGCCACGCGAAATCCATCTGCCTGAATTTCGGGCTGGCCTTGGCTTACGGCGGTCGCTGCCACCTGCGGTTCGATGACACCAACCCCGCCAAGGAGGAGCAGGAGTTCGTTGACAGCATCCAGCAGGACGTGCGCTGGCTTGGCTTCGACTGGCAGCAGCACCTGTTCTTCGCCTCCGACTACTTTGGTGCGCTGTACGACTTTGCGGTCGAGCTCATCGAGAAAGGCCTGGCCTACGTCGACAGCCTGACGCCCGAGGAGATGCGGGCGCACCGAGGCACCCTCACGGAACCCGGCAAGGACAGCCCTTACCGCAAGCGCTCCGTGGCCGAAAACCTGGACCTCTTCCGACGCATGCGGGCCGGCGAGTTCCCGGACGGCGCCCACGTGCTGCGGGCCAAGATCGACATGGCCTCGCCCAACCTCAACCTGCGAGACCCCGCGCTGTACCGCATCAAGCGCGCGCACCACCACCGCACGGGGGACGACTGGTGCCTCTACCCGATGTATGACTACACGCACCCGATTTCAGACGCCCTCGAAGGCATCACGCACTCGATCTGCACCTTGGAGTTCGAGGATCACCGCCCGCTGTACGACTGGGTGCTCGACCACATCTCGGCCCCGTGTCACCCTCGGCAAATCGAGTTTGCCCGGCTCAACCTGACCTACACCGTGATGAGCAAGCGCAAGCTCCTCGAGCTTGTCGCCACCGGAGCCGTGCAAGGCTGGGACGACCCTCGCATGCCCACGATCGCAGGGATGCGGCGTCGCGGGTACACGCCGCAGGGCATTCGTAACTTCTGTGCCGCCATCGGCGTGACCAAGGCGAACGGCACCGTGGAGTACGGCCTGCTCGAGCACTTCGTCCGCGAGGACCTCAACAAGACGGCGATCCGCCGGATGGTCGTGACCCAGCCCCTGAAGCTGGTGATCGAGAACTACCCGGAGGATCAGGTGGAGCACTTCGAGGCGGAGAACAACCCTGAGGATCCGGCCGCGGGGACCCGGCAGGTCCCCTTCTCCCGCGAGCTGTGGATCGAGCGGGAGGACTTCCGGGACGACAACCCCAAGAAGTGGTTCCGGCTCGCGCCCGGCGCCGAGGTCAGGTTGAAGCACGCCTACTACGTGCGGTGCCGGGACGTCGTGCGCGACGAGGCCGGAAACGTGGTGGAGTTGCGGTGCACCTACGACCCGGAGAGCCGGGGCGGAGGTACGCCGGACAACCGCGTGGTCAAGGGCACGCTGCACTGGGTGTCAGCCGCCCACGCGGTGCCTGTGGAACTCAGACTCTACGACACGCTGTTCGCGGTGCCGAACCCGACGGGGAGCCTGGCCGCCGAACTCAACCCCGCCTCCCTGCAGGCCCTGCAGGGGCTCGGAGAGCCTGCCATGGCAGCCGTGCAGCCGGGCGAGCGCTACCAGTTCCTGCGCATGGGTTACTACTGCGTCGACCCGGATACGCGGCCGGGGCGGGCGGTGTTCAACCGCACGGCCACGCTGAAGGATGCCTGGGCCCGGATGGAGAAGCGGGCCGTGGGGAGCACGGGGGAGCGATAAAGGCGGCAGCCAGGCGGTGGGACAGCCTCGGTTCGGGTTGACCGGGCCCCTTCCCGGAGCTGGAGCCAGGGATCAGGGCGCCGGACCCCAGTTTGCGGTGGTCTCGGCCCGGGTACGGTGGCCTCGGAGCTTCCTGGACCACCAGCGGGTGGGGTGGCGGTGGCCTGAAAAGGGCGCGGCCCGGTTGGGGGCCGCGAACGTCGGCCCAAGCAAGTCCCGGAGCGCCGGACCCGACAACCTCCAAAAAGGGGCGCGGCCAGGGGCCCTGCCAACCTGCCACGAGGACCATCCATGCCCGATCCCATCCGCGCCAAGGACTCCCTCTCCCGCCCCGTGCCGCCAGCCACGGGGCGACCGGCCTTGCCGGCCGAGGCGGCCCCCGCGTCCCGCTTTGCGGACGACGCCTTCTTCCGCTCGGCTCCGACCCCCGAGCAGGTGGCGGGCCTGCATCGCGCCATCGCCGCGCTCGACGCCTTGCCGGCGGCGCCAAAAGGCGTGCTGGAGCAGCGGATATGGCTGGAGCAGATCGCGCCGGCGCGGAAGGCTGCGGCGCTTGCCTCGCGAGGCCTTGGCAACGCCGCCTTCTTCCACAAGGCCATCCCTCAGGGGGCCGCGGACGCGGCTGCTGCCAAGGTCCGAGCCTTCGAGGCGCGTGCCCGTGACGCGGAGGAACGGTCCGGCCTTCGCAAGCCCACGCCCCCCCTGGATCCCAACCGACCCGGCGGCCAGGCGACTCGGTTGTCCGGCCAGCTGCTGGAGCACCCCGTCGGAGCCGTCCTGGGGGCTGCCCTGACCCCCATCGCCCTGATCTTCGACGGCGTGGACGCGGTTTCTCGCCCGAGCGAGCGGGCGGCCTACCCGGCGGCGTTCAAGGCCTACCAGGCCCGCCTCGCGGCCTACGAGCGGGCACGGCGGGACTTTCCTCCCGCCCCCTGACGCCGTTGGAACGCCCCCCCTGAGAGGGCGCGCCGGGGCCAGAGCGGCCGGCAGTCCCGAGGGGACCAGCGCCCGCGGGCTTGGCGCCGCGGGGGGCGCTCCCCCCTTGGGGCGCAGCGGGCTGTTGATTCCGCCGTTCGGCGCGAGGTTGCTGACCAGCCAAGGGCCGCGACGGCTGCTGGGGGTGGACGCGGCCCGAGCCTGGCCTCCGCCCGGCAAGGTCGCCGCCGGACTGCGCTGGCCGGGGTTGCTGAGGCCTGGCTTCGCGGCTTCCCGATGAGGAGGAACGGTCGCCCGGCTCCCAGGGCTGGCTTTTCAGGCGCTGCTTGAGACCCTTCTGGAGCTGGCGCCATTTGTCTCCATCTTCAGGCCCTAGCAGCGTCACCGCCACGCCCTTGCGACCTGCACGGCCCGTGCGACCCACCCGGTGGGTGAGCAACTCCGCCGTCTCCGGCAACTCGTAGTTGATGACGAGGTCGACGTGATCGACATCCAACCCCCGGGCCGCCACGTTGGTGGCCAGAAGGATGGGCACGGCCCCGTCCCGGAATTCAGCCATCACCCGGTCTCGGGCGTTCTGGCTGAGGTTGCCTTGCAACGCCGCCACCGGGTAGCCCTGCCCGGCCAGCTGCTTGGC
>JAYKHL010000140.1:0-5275 GCA_035284865.1 Candidatus Sericytochromatia bacterium
TCGTCAACCCGGGCCGTCGGGTGGCGAAGCGTCAGCGCCAACCCGAGGGTGAAGGGGTTTCGGAAGTGGCGGCGAAGGGCCGCCTCGGCCGCCGCCGAGCGGGTGCCCCAGAGGGCGCCTGAGCCACTCTGCAAGAGTGAGGGAAGCCCCTTGGCCGCCACCGTCGCCCCGCAGAAGGCCAGACACCAGGCGCCCACGACGAGCCAGCGCCAGCGGAGCATCAGGCGGCCCCAGGCGGCGAGGCGAGGAGAAGACGCTGCCAAGGTGAACCTCCGGAGGCATGGGAGGGTGCTATGATGACGGAGCCTCCAGCGTGCGTCCAGCGTGTGCCGCGCGCCTGCCGTCCAATGCCGCCAGAAGTCCCCGCCCTCCGTTCCGCGATCGCCGCGCTGCCCCTGTCCGACAGCGCAGTGCAGGCTGCTTGTGCCATCGACCCGGGCCCCTGGCCCGTGCCCACCGACGTCGTGCTGCGGTGGGGGGGCGATGCAAGCCCCTTCCGCTGGCGGAGCCAGGCCACGTGGCTCCTGGCTCCCGGGCGGGGGGCGATGCTGGCCAGCGTGCACCCCGAAGCGGTGGGTGGCGCCCTCGGCATGTTCGGGTGGCTCAGGCTCCACCCCTCGCTGTCCGGTGCAGAGCGCGTCGCGCTGACAAAGGCCCTGATCCACGAGGCCCGGGCCTTCACCCGCAGCCACGGGGCCTCCAGGCTGCGCGGTCCCATGACCTTCTCCACCTGGCTGCCGTACCGGGTGCTGGCCGAGGACTCTCCGCCGGACGAGCTGGCCTTCCCCGGAGAAGGCGCGGAGCCGCAGGCCCTCAACGCGCTGTACCTTGGGGCGGGCCTCAGGGTGTGCGACCGGTATGTCACCCGGGCCGTGCCGGAGGACCCCGCCCACTGGGAAGCAGCCCTCGCCCGCGAGGCCCTGATTGCCGCGCGCCGTGGAGACCGGCTTCAGGTGCGGGAGGTGAAGCCGGGGGAGGCCGAGGCGCTGCTGCCCCACATCCACGGCTGGCTCAACGCGTCCTTCGCGCGCACCCCGTACTTCACCCCGGTGGGCCCGCAGGAGCTCGCCGAGCACCTCGTGGCGCGGGGGCCCACGGGCGTGGTGCCAGCCCAGCTGGTCGCGGCGGACGCCCGGGGGACCCCTCACGGGGTGCTGACCGGCTTCTTGCACGAGGGCGGCGGCGTGCTGAAGACGGTGGCCGTGAGCCCTGCTGCCCAGGGCGGCAGGGCGGCGATGGCGCTCACCTTCGGGTTCCACCGGTGGCTCCACGCCCGGGGCACCACCCGCGCCTGGCATGCCCAGATGCGCGAGGAAGCCATCTCGGCCCGGATGAGCGCCAAGCACGCGCGGGCGGTCCGGTGCTACGTGCTGTACGGCGATGCCGACGATTGAAGCGAACATCTACCACGTCACGCTGATGGGGCCCGAGGTCTCCCCGGACCGCGTGGCCCTCTGGCACCTGCCGCCGGGCGCCGCCGAGGAAGTGGCCGTGACCTTCGCGCAGGTGCGCGAGGAGGCCGGCCGGGTCGCTGGCTGGCTCCGCGCGAGAGGCGTGGAACCGGGCGCCCGGGTGCTGGTGCTGCTGCCGATGTCGCCGGCCTTTTACGGCGTGGTGCTGGGCATCGCCCAGGCTGGAGCCGTGGCGGTGTTCACGGATCCCGTCGGGGGGCTCGGTCGGCTGGGGGCAGCAGTGAGCCACGCAGCCCCACAGGCCGTGATCGGGACACGGCGGGCGCAGCTCCTCAGGGCCCTCGTGCCAGCGGTTCGGCGCATCCCCGTGGCCCTCTGGGTGGCGCCCTCCCGGCCGGTGCTCCCGGGCCACCCCGCGGATGGTCGGGTGGAGCCCGTCGAGGCAGACACCGCGATGGCGGTGGTGCACACCACGGGCAGCACGGGCGCGCCGAAGGCCGTGCTGCGCTCCCACGGCCACATCCGGGCCATGCTCCACGCCCTCGACCGGCACCCGTCCAAGCAGCGGGAGGCGATCGACCTGCCCCTTTGGCCGATGCTGGCCTTCGACGGGCTGTGTCACGGCCGGACGACCGTGCTGCCGAGCCTTCCCGCGGGTGGGCTCGGCAGGCTGGCGCCTCGGACGATCCTGGCCCAGATGAAGCGCCGGGGCGTCACGCTCCTGGTGGGCCCTCCGGTGGCGGTGGAGGCCATCTGCGAGGCCGCCGAGGCCACGGGCTGGAGGGGAAGCCTGCGACACATCTTTGTGGGCGGCGCCCTGGTGTCACCGGCCCTCCTGGCCCGCCTCCAGCGCCTGGTGCCGGAGGGGGAGGCCCTGGCCGTGTATGGTTCGACCGAGGCGGACCCCGTCGCCGTGCTCTCGGCGCACGCCGTGGAGGCCTTGCCCGCCCACCCTGGCGTGTGTGTGGGGGCGGTCCACCCAGACCTGCGCGTCCGCCTCATCCGGCCCAGCGCCAGCCCCCTTGCCTGGCTGGCCTGCGTCGAGGTAACCGAGGGTGAGGTCGGTGAGGTGATGGTGGCGGGCCCCCACGTGAACCGCCTGTACGACGGCGATGCCGCGAGCCTCGCCGCCTTCAAGGTGGTCGATCCCGCCGGCGAGACCTGGCATCGGATGGGGGACCTCGCCCTGCGTGACGAGCAGGGCCGGCTGTGGCTCCAGGGCCGGGTCGCAAGCCGGATCGAGACCCCTGACGGGCCCCTCGACTCCCTCGCCGTCGAGGCTCGGGCGTTGCGGGTGCCGGGCATCCGGGCCGCCGCCTTGATCGGCCGGCGCAAGGAGGCCTGGATCGTGGTGGAGCCTACCGGGGACGCGGAACTGCACGAGTTGGAGGAGGGGCTTACCGCCGTGCTGGCCGGGCTGCCGCCCGTACGCCCGGTGTTCCACCCTGCCCTGCCCCGGGATGCCCGTCACCACTCCCGGGTGGACCTGGCGGCCCTGGCGCTCGACCTGCCGGATGATCCGCCAAGGCTGCCGAACCGCTCGCCCCCACCACCGTTGATGCTGGCCCTGCACGCCTATCTGGCCGAGCGCTTCCCGATCCCGAAGAACGTGCTTGGCGTGGTGCTGATGGTCGGCACGGATGGCCTGGCGACCCTGGCCTTGCTGCAGCAGCCGCTCACGGCGGCGGTGGGGGGGCGCCTCGCCGTGATGGTCGCGCTGTTCACGTTGCTGTTCTTTCATCTGCGGGTGTTCGACGAGCACAAGGACCGGGCGGTCGATCGCATCGCCTTCCCCGAGCGGGTGCTGTCCCGCGGCTGGGTGACGCTCCGACAGCTCCGGGTTGCGGCCTGGGCCGCCGTGGGGCTGGAGCTCGCGATCGCGGCGGCCACCAGCCCCGTGGTGCTGGGCTGGACGGCGATCCTGCTCGGCTACACGTGGCTGATGCTGCGAGAGTTCTACGTGGCCGACTGGCTGAAGCGTCACATGGTGGCCTATGGCGTGAGCCACATGGCGATCATCACCCTGATGTCGATCGCGGTCTACGCCGCCGTGCTGGATGTCGGCGCCGCGCCCGCGGACGGGGATGCCGCCCTGAGCCTGGTTCGGAGCCTGGGTGGGTGGCTGCCCGGCTGGTTCGCTCGGCTCTGGCACCCCGGGCTGCTGCTGTTCGCTGGCATGAACTTCTGCTTCATCTATTCGCTGGAGGTGGCGCGCAAGATCCGCGTGCCGGAGCAGGAGCGGCCGCAGGTGGACACGTACTCGCGGCGGCTCGGCCTGTGGGGCGCCCTGGGGCTGGTGGTGGCCATGCAGGCCCTGGGGCTGGGCCTGCTCTGGCTGGCAGGGCCCGCGTTGCACGTCCACCCCGCGGCCTATGGCATCGGGGCGGGGGCCGTCACGGGCGTGGCCGTGGCCCTGGTGCGCTTTGGCCGCAGCCCGCAGGCCGAGGGGGCCCGCCGGCTGGAGGCCGTGGGGGCGGTGACGGTCCTGCTGGTGAATGTGGTGTTGCTGGCTACTTGGGGGATGAGATGACGACGACGGATGAACTGGCAGCCGAGTTCCAGCTGGGGACACGCGACACCCCGGCCACCGAGGCGCGCGTGGAGGCCTGGGGTGGCAAGGGTGTGGGACTGTTCCGGCTGGCGCAGGCTGGCCTCGACGTGCCGGAGTTCTTCGTGCTTCCCGCAGCCCTGCGCGACCACGTGAAAGCTGCTGGCGCAGCCACGCCGGAGCACCCGGTGCTGCTGGCCCTGGTGCGGGAGGGGCTGGCCCACCTGCCCGAGGGCCCCGTCGCCGTCCGCAGCAGCGGGGTGGACGAAGATGGTGAACAGCGCTCTCTGGCCGGGCAGTTCGACACCTTCCTGGCCGTGCCCCCTGACCCATATGTCGTGGCGGCCCGGGTGGTGGCGTGCTGGGCCTCCCTGCAGAGCGACCGCGCCCGGGCCTACCGCGAGCGCCACGGGCTTGCGGCCGACGGGGGCGCGATCGCCGTGGTGGTGCAAGCCATGGTGCCTGCCGAGCGCTCGGTGGTCATCTTCTCGGGCAACCCCACCACCGGCGATGCAGACGAGACCGTGATTGCCTCGGTCTGGGGGCTCGGGGACAGCCTCGTCGCAGGGGACCTGGAGGGCGACACGGACGTGCTTGGCCCCTCGGGCCGCCCCCTCCAGCACGTGCCAGGCGGGCAGACCCACGCCCGTCGCCTGCACGCGAGCGGCACCATCGCCAGCGAGGCGCTGCCGCCGGAGCACCTGGGCCGCCCCGTGTTGTCCCCCGCCAACCGTCAGGCCGCCTGGCAGCTCGGACGCACCATCGCGCGCTGGGCGGGTCGCCCGATGGACATCGAAGCCGCCTTCCAGGGCGGTCGGCTGCTGGTGCTGCAGGCACGGCCCGTCACCACGCCGCTCTCGCGGCACCGCAGGCTCTGGGACAACGCCAACGTGGTGGAGAGCTACGGCGGGATCACCACGCCTCTGACCTTCTCCCACGCCAGCCTGGCGTATCGCATCGTCTACACCCAGTTCGGCCGCCTCCTCGGGGTGCCAAGGCACGTCCATGACACGCACGAGCGGGAGATGCAGACGTACGTCGGGCTGCTGGACGGTCGGGTCTACTACAACCTGCTCGTGTGGTACCTGTCGATGGCGCACCTCCCCGGTTACAGCTTCACCCGGGGCGCCATGGAGGCCATGATGGGGGTTCGTGAGGCGCTGGATGTCGAGCTGCCCCCCACCGGCAGCCCGCTCAGGGCCTGGACCCAGGATCTGCCCCGGCTGGCCTGGATGGTGCTTCGGACCACGTGGGCCTTCGCGACGATCGATGGCCGCATCCGGGCCTTCGAGCGCAACTTCGGGGAGGTGTACGA
>JAYKHL010000141.1:0-10631 GCA_035284865.1 Candidatus Sericytochromatia bacterium
CCGTTCTTCCCGGGGCTCCACTGCATCGGGCTGCGCACCGCCATCCGGCCCTCGGCCTCGAGGTCCTCGCCCATGCCGATCTCCTCCCCGAAGTAGAGGGAGGGGGAGCCGGGCAGGGAGAACATCAGGGAGTAGGCCATCCGGACCCGCCGCGGGTCGCCGCCCATCATCGGCGGCAGCCGACGCTTGAGCCCCCGGTCGTAGACCTGCATGCGCTCCTCGGGGCCGAACGCGGCGAAGACCTCCTGGCGCTCCTCCTCGGTGAGCTTGTCCAGGGTCAGCTCGTCGTGGTTGCGCAGGAAGGTGGCCCACTGGCAGCCTGGCGGCAGCGCCGGCGTCTGCGCCAGGATCGCCACGAGGGGCTCCCGCTGCTGCCTGGCCAGCGCGAGGAAGAGCCGCGGCATCATCGGGAAGTGGAAGTTCATGTGCAGCTCGGGGGCCTCAGGCGAGCCGAAGTAGGGCAGGACATGGACCGGCCACTGGTTGGCCTCCCCAAGCAACACCGCGCCGGGGAAGCGGGCGTCCACGAAGGCGCGCAGCCGCTGCAGGAAGGCATGCGTCTCGGGCAGGTTCTCACACGACGTGCCCTCACGCTCGAACAGGTAGGGCACGGCGTCCACCCGGAAGCCGTCCAGGCCGCGCGAGAGCCAGAAGGCCGCCACGTCGAGCATGGCCTGCTGCACGGGGGGGTGGTCGTAGTTGAGGTCCGGCTGGCTGCTGAAGAAGCGGTGCCAGTACCAGCGCTGCGCCCCGGCGTCCCAGGCCCAGTTCGAGGTCTCGGTGTCCGTGAAGATGATGCGGGCGTCCGCGTAGCGGGTCGGGTCATCCGACCAGACATACCAGGCGTGGTAGGGGTTGTCGGGCCCGAGGCGCGCCGACTGGAACCAGGGGTGCTGGTCCGACGTGTGGTTGAGCACGAGGTCCGCCACGACGCGCAGCCCGAGGCGGTGGGCCTCTGCAAGGAACAAATCAAAGTCGGCCATCGTCCCGAGTTCAGGATGAATGCTGGTGAAATCAGCGATGTCGTAGCCGTCGTCGCGCAGCGGCGAGGGGTACATGGGCAGCAGCCACAGCGCGTCCACCCCGAGCTCGGCCAGGTACGGCAGCCGCCGCGTCAGGCCGACGAAGTCCCCCACCCCGTCCCCGTTGCCGTCGCTGAAGGCGCGCACGGAGACCTCGTAGAACACCGCATCCTCGTACCAGCTCGCCACGCGCCCACCCTCCTGCGGCCTCAGCGTAGCCGCGCGGGGGGCAGAAGCCAGGCGTCAGGCAAGGCCCCTCCCCAGGGGCCGCCACATGCGCCATAATGGCACCGCTTGCACCCCCGAAGGAGGAAGGCCCCATGACCCGTCGCACCCTGCCCACCTTGATGGCGATCGGCTTCGCGCTCGCGGGCCTCACCCCCATCGTGCTGCCCACCCCGGCCGAGGCCAAGGCCGCCGGGCTGGGACCCGCGCCTGACTTCACGCTCCTGCGGAACGCGGATGGCAAGGCCTTCAAGCTCTCCAGCATGAAGGGCAAGGTGCGCCTGATCGACTTCTGGGCCACCTGGTGCCCGCCGTGCCGCAAGGAAATCCCCAGCTTCATCGCGCTCCAGAAGAAGTACCAGGCCAAGGGCTTGGAGGTCATCGGCGTGTGCATCGAGCAGGACGCCAACGAGAAGGTCAACGCCTTCGCCAAGGAGTATGGCATCAACTACACCTCGGTGATCAGCAGCGCCGAGGTGGAGGCGGCCTACGGCGGCATCCGGAGCATCCCCACCACGTTCCTGGTCGACCGGCAGGGCCACATCGTGAAGAAGTACATCGGGGAGACGCCGATGGAGACCTTCGAGGCCGACCTCAAAAAGCTCCTCTGAGCCCGGTGAACGACCTCCCCGAGCCTCCCGTCGTCGACTGGGACGGCCTCACGGCCGTGGTGCTGGCGCGCGGGATCACCCTCGATCGCCCGCGCCACAGCCGGCACCCGCACCACCCCGAGATCGTCTACCCGATCGACTACGGCTACGTGAACGATACGCCCGGCGAGGACGGCGAACCCCTCGACGTCTTCGTCGGCTCAGGCCCACCCGGGCTCGTCGGCGTGGCCCGCACGCGCGACCACCGCAAGGGTGACACCGAGCTCAAGCTGCTCTGGGCCTGCACGCCCACCGAGGTCTACACGGTCCACGGCTTCCTCAACTTCGCCCCCGGACACATGACGGCCAGCCTGACGCTGCGCGCCCCGATGGCCGTGCTGTGGGCGGAGGGCCTGACGTGAGCGGGTTGCCTCCGGGGTTTACCCCGACGCCCCAAGGCGGGTGCGGCCGCACCATGGCGGGCGTGCCACGCCGCCTGCTCGCCTTTCTGCTGACCGGGGCCTGCGGCCTGCTGCCCCCCGGCCCTGCCGTCGCCGCCGAGCCCCCCCTGACGGCCTCGGCCGCCGCAGAGCGAGCCGTGCGCGCCAGCGGGGCCGTGCGCGCGCTGGAGCGCGCCGTGGAGGCCGCCCGCGCCCGCGCCCGGGCGGCGGGGGCCTGGCCAAACCCGGCCGTGGTGTCGCAGTACCAGCTCTCGACCGACCCCGGCAACCACATGCTCACGGTGGGCGTGCGCCAGCCCCTGGACTTCCGCGGCCTGGCCCGCCAGCGGCAGGAGGCCGCGGAGGATGGGGCCCTCGCCATCGCAGCGGAGCTCACCGCCACGCGCCGCCAGGTGGCTTACCAGGCGCGCCGGGCGTACGTGTCGCTGTGGCTGGCGCTCGCCACGGTGCGCGGCCACGAGGCCGATCAGCGCTATTTGCGCGACGAGCTGGCCCGCGGCAAGCGCCGCGTCGCGGCCGGGGCCCTCGCGGCCCACGAACTCATCCACACGGAGTTCGAGCTCGCGCTGGCCCACCAGCGCTGGGTGCAGGCGGGCCACGACGCGGAGCGGGCCCGTGATCGCCTGAACGTGCTGTTCGGCAGCCCGGTGGCCACCCCCATCCCGATGCCCCCGGTGGCCCTGGCCGCGCCTGCGCCGGAGGGAGACCTCGCCACCTGGGTCGCCGAGGCGCGCAGGCAGCGGGCCGAGCCCCTGCAGGCAGAGCTCGGCGCCCGCCAGGAGCGCCGCTCGGCCCGGCTGGCAGAGTCGCTGCGGTTCGGCGAGGGCGAGCTCGACCTCGAGGGCGGCACCGCTGGCCCGTACGGCGCACCGATGCTTTACAGCGCCTTCTCCCTGCCCGTGCCCCTCTGGAACGACCACGCCGCCGAGGCCGCTGCCCACGAGGCCGAGGCCGCCCGGCAGGAGGCCCAGCGGGCGGCTGCGGAGGCCACGATCGCCGCGGAGGTCACGGATGCCTGGCTCGAGACCCGGCAAGCCGCTGCCCGCGTGGAGGAGGTGGCTCGCGGGCCGCTGGCCCTGGCCGGGCATGCGCTGGAGAAGGCCCGGGCACGGCTGGCGGCTGGTGCCGGGTCACCCGTCGAGGTCCTCGAGGCGCGGCAGCAGCAACGCGAGGCCGAAACGAGCCACCTGCAGGCCCTGCTGGCCTACCACCTCGCCCGGCTGCGCCTCGAGGAGGCTGCAGGTCGGTGACGCCGAAGGAGCCCTCGATGTCCAAGCCCCGCCTCATGTCGAGCGTCGCCGCCCTTGCGGTGGCCTGGGGGTGCCAGGGTGCCCCCGAGCCCGCCACGTCGGAGCGCACGCCCGAGGCCACCGTCGTGATCTCCCTGAAGCCTGAGGTGCAGGCCGCCATCGGCCTGCAGACGGCGGTGGTGGCGCGCCGCACCCTGCCGCAGGCGCTCGACGCGCTGGGCGACGTGGCGGCGCGGCCCGAGGCCGAGGCCGTGGTGCACGCGCCCCTCGATGGCGTGCTGGCCGAGGTGCTCGCCCGGGTGGGCGATCGGGTGCGGGCCGGGCAGCCGCTCGCCCTCATCCGCAGCGCCGAGCTCGGCCGGGCCCAGACCACCTACCTCAAGGCGCTGGGCGAGAGCCGGCTGACCCAGCGCGAGCGGCAGCGCCAGCAACGCCTGTTCGCGGACGGCCTCGCCTCCCGACGCGAGCGCGACGAGGCGCTCCAGCGCGACGAGGCTGCCCGCGTGGCGCTCACACAGGCGCATGAGGAGCTGCGGGTCCACGGGCTGACAGAGGCGGCCATCACCACGCTGGGGCAGCGAGGCCGCGTGGAGCCATTCCAGCCCCTGCGCAGCCCCCTCACCGGCACGGTGACGCGCCGTCACGCCCTGCGCGGCGCGCGGGTGGGCCCATCGGACGCCGAGCCACTCTTCGCGCTCGCGGATCTCTCGGTGGTCCGCGTCGAAACGGACATCCCCGAGCGCAGCCTGCTGACGGTGCAGGCGGGCCAGCAAGCCAGCATTCAGGTGGAGGCGCTGCAAGGGGGGCCCATCACGGGCCGGGTGGTGCGCGTCTCCCCCGTCCTGGACCTGGCGACACACACGGGCAAGGCGGCGATCGACGTGCCCAACCCCGCCGGCCGCCTGCGGCCGGGCATGTCCGCCCGCGTCCACCTCTTGACGGGCGAACGGGCCACCCTCGCCGTGCCGGTGACGGCGCTGCAGCAGGAGGGCGAGCGGACCTTCGTGTTCACGGCGCTCGCCGACGGCACGTTCCGGGAGACCCCCATCCAGGTGGATCCCCGGGCAGGCGACTGGGTGCCCGTGCGCGAGGGGCTCACGGAGGGCGAGCGGGTGGTGACCCACGGGGCCTTCGATCTGCAGTCCGAGGCCCATAAAGCCAGCTTCGGCGGGGAGTGACACCATGATCGAGCGGCTGATCCACGCCGCCCTCGCGCAGCGGGCGGCGGTGCTCATCACCACGCTGGCCCTGATCGTGCTGGGCGTGTGGTCGTTCCTGCGCATGCCGATCGACGCCTTCCCGGACGTCACGAACGTGCAGGTCCAGGTGCTGGCAGAGGCGCCGGGGATGGCCCCGCCCGACATCGAGCGCCTGGTGGCCTTCCCGGTCGAGCTCGAGATGAACGGCGTGCCGCGCGTGACCCAGGTGCGCTCGATCTCCAAGTTCGGGCTGGCGGTGATCACGGTGGTGTTCGAGGACGACGTGGACATCTACTTCGCCCGGCAGCAGGTGGCCGAGCGGCTGACGCTTGCGGCCAACGACCTGCCGGCGGGAGCCAAGGCCGCGCTGGGGCCGATCGCCACGGGCATGGGTGAAATCTTCCAGTACACGCTGGAGGGGCCCCAAGACCTCCTGACGCGGCGCACCGTCCAGGACTGGATGATCCGGCCCCACCTCCGCACGGTGCCCGGCGTGACGGAGGTGAACACCCTGGGCGGGCTGCTCAAGCAGCACCAGGTGGAGGTGCGCCCGGACCGCCTCGCGGCCTACGGGCTGACGGTGCAGGACGTCATCGAGGCGCTCGGCCGCGCCAACCGCAACGCGCCCGGCAACTACTTCGAGCGCGGCGACGAGCAGCTGCTCGTGCGCGGTGTCGGCCTGCTCGAAGGCCCCGGGGCCCTGCCTGGCGTGCTGGTGGCCGTGCACCACGGCCGCCCGATCTTTCTGAGCGACCTGGCCGCGGTGGGCGTGGGGGCTGCCCCGCGTCAGGGGGCTGCGACGCGGGACGGCGCGGAGACGGTGGCGGGCATCGTGATGAAGCTGCGCGGCGAGAACGGGCGCGAGGTGGTGCAGCGGGTCAAGGACAAGCTCGCGGAGCTGGCACCCACGCTGCCGCCCGGCATGACCATCAAGCCCTTCTACGACCAGTCCGAGCTCGTGGAGCAGGCCGTCGGGACGGTCGAGCGGTCACTGATTGAGGGTGGCGTGCTGGTGGTCGGGGTGCTGGTCTTCTTCCTGTGGCACGTGCCCTCGAGCCTCATCGTCGCCGTCACGATCCCGCTCGCGATGCTGTTCGCGTTCGTGATGATGCGGTTGTTCGGGCTGCCGGGGAACCTGATGAGCCTGGGGGGGCTCGCCATCGGCCTTGGCATGATGGTGGACGCCAGCATCGTGATGGTCGAGAACCTCTACCGCCACCTCGGGGAGAACCACGGCAAGGAGCCGGTGCTGACGGTCGTGGCCCGCTCCGCCTACGAGGTCGGTCGCCCGATCGTCTTCGCGATCACCATCATCATCGCCGTCTTCCTGCCGCTCTTCACGCTCGGGGGCCTCGAGGGCAAGATGTTCTCGCCGATGGCCTTCACCATCAGCTTCGCGCTGCTCGGCTCGCTGCTGCTCGCCCTGACGCTGGTGCCCGTGCTCGCCTCGCTCGTGCTGCAGCGAGACCTTGTCGAGCGCGAGAACCCGGCGCTGGTCGCCCTGAAGGCCCTCTACACCCGATCGCTGGCCAGGGCGCTGCGGCGCGGGCCGCTCCTCGTGGGCGCGGCCGTGGTTGGCCTCGGGGCGGCGCTTGCGCTCGTGCCCCGCCTCGGCACGGAGTTCCTGCCGAGCATGGATGAGGGCTCCAGCGTGATCACGGCCTCGCGGCTGCCGAGCGTCTCGCTCGCCAAGGCCAACGCACAGGCGAACATGGTGGAGCAGGCCCTGCGGCGCGTCCCTGAAGTGCGCTCGGTCACGACGCGCACGGGCCGGGCCGAGGTGGCTTCAGACCCGATGGACGTCGCGCAGTCCGACATGTTCATCCAGCTGAAGCCCCATGCCGCCTGGATGACGGCCCGGGACAAGGCCGGCCTCGTGGCGGCGATGGAGCGAGCCACGGCCCACATCCCCGGCATCGGCCTCAGCTTCGGGGAGCCCATCGCCGTGCGCGTCGACGAGCTGATCTCTGGCGTGAAGAGCCAGGTGGCCGTGAAGCTCTTCGGCGAGGACCTCGAGGTGCTCGCGCGCAAGGGCGCGGCGATCCAGGCCACGCTCGGCCGGGTCGCCGGCGCCTCTGACGTGAAGATGGAGCAACTCACGGGCCTCGCCCAGCTCCAGATCACGTATGACCGCCCCCGCATGGCCCACTACGGCCTCACGCCGGCCGACCTCGGCACGATCGTGGGCGCCGCGATCGGCGGCGAGGTGGCGACCGAGCTGCTCGAGGGCCAGCGCAGGGTCGGTGTGGCCGTGCGCCTGCCGGCGGAGGCCCGCAACGACCCGGCGCGCCTCGCCGCCATCCCCGTGCCGCTCGCCGGGGGGGGCCGCGTGCCGCTCGGACACATCGCCCGCATCGGGGTCACGCAGGGGCCTGCGGTGATCAGCCGGGAGAACGGCCAGCGTCGGGTGGTGGTCGAGTGCAACGTCACGGGTCGGGACATCGGCTCGTTCGTGGCAGACGCCAGGGCCGCGATCGCGCGGGAGGTCAGCCTCCCGAGCGGCTACCTGCTGACGTGGGGGGGCCAGTTCGAGAACCAGCAACGGGCCATGGGCACGCTCTCGATTGTGGTGCCGCTCGTGCTCGGCGGCATCTACCTGCTCCTGTTCATGACCTTCGGGTCACTGTCGCGCGCCGGCGTCGTGCTGCTGAACGTGCCCTTCGCCTTGATCGGCGGCATCGCGGCGCTGTTCGTCAGCGGCCAGCACCTCTCCGTCAGCGCCAGCGTGGGCTTCATCGCCCTGTTCGGCGTGGCCGTCCAGAACGGCGTGATCCTCCTGACCACCATCGACGCCCTGCGCGCGACGGGCCTGCCGATGGCGGAGGCCATCACGAAGGGTGCGGCGCAGCGGCTGCGGCCCGTGCTGATGACGGCGCTGGTGGCGAGCCTCGGCCTCGTGCCATTGGCTCTTTCCTCGGGCATCGGCTCCGAAATCCAGCGCCCCCTGGCCTGGGTGGTGATCGGGGGGCTGTTCACGTCGACGGCCCTGACGCTGTACCTGCTGCCGGTTGCTTACGGGTGGTGGTGCCGGGCCCCGTTAGGGACGGAACCCGAGGCACTTGCAGCGGCCACCGCCCCCGGCGGGTGAAGGGGCGCGCCCCCGCCGGGGCCCCTTCCGGCTCACGCCAGCCGCGCGACCATCAGGCGCCCGACGCCGCCCCGCAAGCCCCGTGCCCGCGCCCAACCAGATCCTGCCGGGCTCGAGCCAGGACCGCGGCACGGCGGCACCTGAGCGCCCACGCCCAGGCGCCTGCGCCATCGCAACGCCCCTCAGCCATCGACCGGGCCCCGTGGTCTGTAAAACCACACGGTGAGCAAGAAAAACGCGGGCGCCCACGGCATCACCCGCTGTCCGGACACCCAACCCCGGTCGTCGATGCAAACACCCAGGTAGTAGGCACCCAATATCAGGCCCACACCAAACAGGACCTCGCGCGCACGTGGCGCTGACCGGAACAGGTCCTTCATCATCCCGAAGTTCCAGAGTTCCGGATAAAGGAAATGGGCCATCAGCGCCACCACCACCAACATCACGAAGGTCGCCCAGCCGTGGGGGAGCGGGCCCTCAGAGGCCGCCCCCACGAGCAAGACCACGGCCGTGTAAGCAACGCTTTCACGGGCTGTGAAGGAATCTCGCACCCCGAGGGAAGCTCGCCACCCCAGTCTGTCCGCCTTCATCCGACCTCCCTGGCTCAGCCATTCCCCTTCATCCCTCACAACGCCTGCGGCCAAACCGCCCGGCCAACAGCCCCCCGCTCGCCCCTGACAACGCCTGCGGCCAGAGCGGCCCACCAACAGCTGCCCTGATGCGCTTGCTCCCAGACAGACCAACCCCCCGCTCAACCCTTTCGGGGAACGGGGGGCCAGGTTCCAACCTTGCGGTGGGATCATAAAGGTCCTGGCGGCGGGCAACTCCCCCCCGGGTCTCCCCGGCAGTGTTCTCGCTGCTGACGCGTTTCACGGTCGTGTTCGGGAAGCGCCTGCGGCCAAAACGACCGGCCGTCGGGGCAGTGAAGTTCCTGCTCCCAGACAGACCAAGACCCCGCTCAACCCTTGCGGGGAACGGGGTCTCTTCAAAGGTCCTGGCGGCGGGCAACTCCCCCCCGGGTCTCCCCGGCAGTATTCTCGCTGCTGACGCGTTTCACGGTCGTGTTCGGGAAGCGCCTGCGGCCAAAACGACCGGCCGTCGGGGCAGTGCATGTGCGATCGGTTTAGCAAGCACATATGACTCCCTGCCTTGGTTTGGCCCTCTTCGGATCGACAGCTTCGCGCAGCAACATGGTGACGAAGGACCTGGCCTGCTGATGTGTCTGCTTGACCGTACCCAAGATGAGCCCCAGGAACAGGCCGGCGTGCGCGGCGAACACGTTCGTCCAGCGCATCGGGCCGATGGTGCGCGCCTGCTTCGTCGGGTCGGCCTCGAGGCGCTCACGTATTGCCAGGAGCAGGCGCCGGTTCACGGCCATGCCCAGCAGGGTGGCGTAGATGCCAGCCAACACCACGGCCTCCTTCCTGTTCGGCCAGGCGTCCAGGCCTCCGATCGAGCGCAGTTCCTTGAAGAGCAACTCCACCTGCCAGCGCAGCCGGTACGCGTCGGCGACCCCTTGGGCCGTGAGCATCTCAGGCGGGATGTTGGTCACGTAGAGGTGGTACCTGCCGGTCTCGGGGTTCAGGTGCGCCACGAGGCGAAGGCTCAGCACCTCGGTCTTGCGGTCCGACCGGGGGCGGCCGGGCAGCCCCTTGCGCGAGATGGTGTACGCGACCTGGGCGTCGAGCGTCTGGCGATGGAGGGCGCCGAGCACGTCCTTGAGTTTCTTGCCGACCACGTCGATGGCCCGGCCACGGTGGGTGCTGTGGATCGCCTTGATGGTCGGGTTGCAGCCGTCCTTGAGCCGGCTGATGAAGTAACCCTCGTGGAAGTCGATGCGCCAGAAGGTCTGGAGCTTGAAGTAGCCGAGGTCGAACAGGAGCAACGCGCCCTTGACCCAGGCGCCGGGCGTGAAGAGCCGGGTTTCGGAGCGGGTTCCCGCGGCCACCTGGCTGGTCACGATGCGCCCCGAGGCCACGTTGTAGAGCACGTTCAGCTTGGCCTGGGCCGGGCTGTGGTTCGTGCGCGTGCCGGGATACTTACCGGCCAGCAGTGCGTGGAGCCGCAGCACCGTGCTGTCGGTGACCAACAGCTCGCGGAACGAGGCGAGGGGGCCAGCAAGCTGTCGACGTTCCTCCCCGGTCGCGGCGACGACGTGGTCGAAGGCAGCACGCAGCCAGGCCACCAGGCCTGCGTTGAATCGAGCCTGGAACGAGCTGGAGGCCAGCGTTACGCCCGTCAACTGATGGTAAAGCCGCTGGAGGCCGGCGATGGTGTCGGTCGGCTGCGCGATCATGCCGAGCACCAGCGTCCAGAAGAACGGGACGACCTGCAAGTCGCGTTGGCGAACGAGGAAGCCGGTCTGGCGCGCGAGGTCGAGGAGGCGTGCGTCGCCGAGCAGGGTGGCGATGTTGCGGACAAGTGGGTTAGGATGCGGCATAGACGAGGCTCGTGGTCTCTCTGTGGTCGTAGAACAACCAACAGGGGATCACGGGCTTCGTTATGTTGCAATACGATCTCCAAACGAATCACCCTCGCGAAAACACTACCGCCACCCGGAGATGGCCCGTTCCAATCTCGAAGCCGCTCAGGATGCGGCATAGCTGTTAACCGACAGCGCATGAGGGCGAGTTTGTTCGTTCCGACCTGCCCCGGGGTAGACACCCGTTGACTGGCTCCACCAACCCCGGCTCGGGGGCTTCGAACCTCGTGCCAGGGCAGAACCACCAACCCCAACAAGCCCCCCCGCATCCGGTCAACACCAGCCCAAAGATGCGCCAAGCCAGGGTCTCTAGA
>JAYKHL010000142.1:0-5173 GCA_035284865.1 Candidatus Sericytochromatia bacterium
GGGGCCAGCAGGCCCCCCAGCGCGGGGCCGAACACGAAGCCCAGCCCGAAGGCCGCACCGATGATGCCCATGCCCTTGGCCCGGGTCTCAGGCGTGGTGCTGTCTGCGATGTAGGCCTGTGCGACCCCGATCGTGGCGGTCGCGACGCCGGCCAGCAGGCGTGCCGCAAACAGCGCGAGCAGCGCGGTGGAGGCTCCGACCAGCGTGTCGGGGAGCCAGCCTCCCAGTCGTGCCCACCAGCCCGGGTCGACGACGACGCCGAGGAAGGCTGTGGAGACCGCTGAGCCGATGAGCGAAACGTTCAGCACCGGGCGTCGGCCCACGCGGTCAGAGACGCCACCCCAGAGCGGGCTGGCCACCATCTGGGCCAGCGAGTAGACGGCCATCAGGCCGCCGACGGCGAGCGCCCCCGCGCCAAAGCGCACGGCGTAGTAGGGGAGCTGGGGCAGGATGAGGCCAAAACCCAGCAAGTCGAGGAAGACGGTCAGGAAGAGGATCGCAAGAGGAGAGCGTGCCATGGTAGCCGCGCATGATACCGGAAGCGGCCCTTGCCGCGCGACCGGACGCCACGCCGCAGCCACGTTTGCCGTCCGAAGAGGGGCGGCCTGACGTGATGCGCGGGCGCACCGGCCTGGTAAGATGGGGGGTGCCACCCGCCTCCGCCGCCCTGGGGAGCCCTCGATGTCCCTCGGTTCCCCCTCCACCTCCGGCCTGCCCGTCGAGGCCGTTCGTGAGGCCCTGCGGGCCGCTGCCGAGCTTGACGCCTACGCCGTGGTGCGGGTTCAGAGCCGCCAGGATCACGCCGTGCTGGTCATCAACGGCCACACCGAGCACCTGGGCCAGTCCCGTCTCCGTGGCATCGGGGTGCAGGCCTTCACCCGGGACGGGCACTCGGGATTTGCTGCCAGCGACGACCTTGCTGCGGCCGGGTCAGTGGCCCGGCAGGCCGTGGGGCTGGCGCGGGAGGCAGCCCGCCGCGGGCTTTCGCCCAACACCGCGATCTTCGACGTGGCGCCGCTCGTCTCTCGGGAGCCCGAGGCCGAGGTCGTGCCGCCCGACCTGCCGCGGCTGGAGGCGGTCTTGCGGACCCTGAACGGGGAGGTTCGGGCGCGCGACCCCCGCCTGGCCGTTCGCACCTCGCTGGGGCTGGTGCAGGAGGCCTGGCACGTCGGGCGCTCCGATGGCACGGAGGTGCACTGGGTCGTGCGACGCGCCCGCCTCGGTCACGAGATCACGGCCCGGGAGGGGGGCCGAGCCGCCACGGCCGGCGCCAGCGTGGTTGGCACCGATGCCGGGCTGGTGGATGACGCGGAGCAGGGGGCTCGCCTGGCCGGGCAGGCGGCCCGGCAGGCTGATCTGGCGCTTCGCCTGCTCGACGCCCCGCGCCTGTCGGGGGGGAGCTACAAGCTCGTGATCGACCATGCCCTGGCGAAGGGGCTGGCCCACGAGGCCTTTGGCCACGCGGCGGAGACCGATGCCATGCGGGCGTCCATCCTGGGGACCGGGGGCCGCTTTCGCCGGGGCGAGCGCGTGGCACCGGACTTTGTCTCGATCGTCGATGGGCCGCTGCCTGGAGACTACGCCTGGCAGCCCATCAGCGCGAACGGAGAGCGCCGCGAGACGATCCACATCGTGCGGGATGGCGTGCTTGACGAGGCGTTGGCCGACACCTTCTCCGCGGCCGAGGCCGGGGCACGACCAACCGGCGCTGCCCGGGTGGAGAGCTACGCGGCGCTGCCCATGCCACGCATGACCAACACCCGCATCGTGGTGCGCGCCCCGCTCTCCCTCCCGGCTGAGCCCGACCGGCTCGGGCCAGAGGCCCTGCGTGACTTGCTGCTCGCCCACGGCTTGATGGAGGCGGGCGAGCGGGTGCTGTGGCTGACGGGCTACAGGGGGGGGCAGGTGAACACGAGCCTCGGCGATTTCGTGTTCAATTGCACGGCCATCCACGATCTCTCGGATGGCACGCTGTATCAGCCCGCGATCTTCTCTGGCAAGGTGCTGTCCGTGCTTTCGGCGATCCGAGCAGGCCTCGGCGAGCCCCGGCTCGACGCCCCCGGGATGTGCGGGAAGCGCGGCCAGTCTGTGCCCTCGAGCGGTGGGGGGCCCGCGTTCCTGGTGATCGACGCGCACCCGGACGTGCGCGTGGGAGGCGCCCTGTGACCGAGGCCTTCACGCACGCCCTCGCAGAGGCCCTGGCTGCCCGTGTCGCGACGCCTCCCGTCCCGGAGCTCGCGCTGGAGGCCTGGCGCCTGACGGTCGACGCCGGCACCAGCGTGGAGGTCGGGCTCAAGGACGGCAACTTGGGAGGGCCTTACGACGCGCCCAATGGGGTGACGGGCCTGCGTGGCGAGGCCTACGTGCGCTGGGCCGATGGGTTGGTGAGCCGGGGCGTGGTCGATCGCACCACGCCCGAGGCCCTCGATGCGGACCTTCGGGCCTGGCGGCAAGCAGCCTACCGCGATCCCTGGGCCCCGGAGGTCGTGGGACCCAGCGGGCTGCCGCAGGTGCCGCTGTGGGACGCCGGGGCGGCTGCCTGGGTGGCTGGGGACACGGGGCCGATGTTCGAGATCCTCGGCCAGCTGGCGGCCGAGCTCCCGGCTTACGGGGCGGAGCGTGTCAGCGGCTCGGTCACGGCCGTCGAGGCCAGCCGGACGATCGTGACGTCCCGGGGCTTTGCTCACAGCGCAAGGAGCACCTCCGTGGCGGCGTGGGCCGAGGTGGACGGCCGGGCTTCGGATGGGGTGTCTGCGAGGCGCAGGCCCGGGCCTGAAGAGCTTGCGGGCGTGATCCGGCGCGTGGGCGAGCACGGCCGGGCCCTTCAGCGGGAGACGGCGCTGGTCCCAGGTCGCCAGACCGTCGTGCTGTGGCCCTCCGCCGCGGAGGCAATGTGGAGCCGCTACGTGATCGGGAACCTGGATGGGCAGCGGGTCCTCCACGGCGGCGGGGCCTTCACCCTGGCGCAGTTCGGGGCGGAGGTGGCGCCCTTCCACCCGTCGCTCAGCTTCGGGCTGGATCCCTTGCGGCCCCTGTCCACGGGGTCCTATGTGGTCTCGGCCGAGGGCGTCCCGGCCCGCGCTTGCTCCTTCATCGAGCGAGGCCGCCTGGTGACGCCCTTGCTCGACCTGAAGCACGCCCGCAGGGCGGAGTTGCCTCCCACCCCGTGGCCGCGGGGGGCCTCCAGCTGGGTGCTGCCAGCCCCAACGGGCGATCTCGAGGCCCTGATCGGGACGGTGGAGCGTGGCTTGCTTGTTTTCCAGCTGCTGGGGCTGCACACGCAAGATGCGGCGTCGGGCAGGTTCTCGCTGACGGTGTCCCAGGGCCTCGTGATCGAGCGAGGGCGGCTGCTGGGACGCGCGAAGGCGATCGTGGCGGGCAACTTCCTCGAGGCGTTGCAGAGCCCCGTCACCTGGGCGCGCGTGGCCGGCAAGGATGGCCTGGCCTTGGCCCTGGAGATGGAAGTCACGCCGGGGTGATGGCGGAGCCTGCCAACTTGAAGGCCCCCTCCTCAGGAAGGGGGCCTTCTCTGCCCTCAGGCGCGAGGGGCGCGAATTCCGAACTTGTCGCGCGTGTGTCGCGCCTCTTCGGCCTCACGTTCCTGGTGCTGCTTGATCAGCTCGTCGATGCGGAACTGGATGAACAGCGTCACGTCCTGAACCTTGAGCGCGTCAGCCTGCTCATCAAGTTTCTCCTGCCGCAGATACAGGGTCCGAAAGTACTGCTCAACCAGCGCCAGCCGGACGGACCAGGGATCGTGCCCTTCGCGGCGGAGCTTTTCTCGGTGCACCGCGTAGGTCCCTCGGTTCGAGGTCCACAGGTTTTCCATCAGGTCCATCAGATCCTGCGGAGAGACCTCATCGAGGGGATCTCCGTACTTGTCCATGTACTGATCACGGACTTCAGGGACCTGGAACTTCGTCAGCTCGCGCCGATTCACGAAACAACCTCCGAATACCAACCCGGCCGCATCACCCTGCGAAGGGCGCCGAATTTTTCCGATCTTAGCATCGATCAGCTGGTTCGACAAACCGGCGTCACACACCCTCCCCGACCTGACCGGTCCTGGCCTCGATGGCCAGGACCAGCGCCGCGCCGTGAACCTCCCCGCGGGAGGGCTCTGGCGGCAACGGCCTGTCGTCGCCCAGCGGCCACGCGACGAGGCGCGGTGCCTGGGGCGGGTTGGAGAGAGGATGGTGGGCCATGGGAAGCAACCTCGAGCGGTGCACCCCGGTGCACCGCCCACGCAGCATAACAGGTTCCGAGGGGACGGCCTACCAGTCCTCGCCGTCCCCCGAGGGCTCCTCGCCCCCCGGCTCGCCCGGCAGGCCGGGCTCCGCGGGCGGGACAGGAGCCGGGGCGGGGGCTGGCCCGAACTGATAGTCCGGGTTGATGCCCTTCACGAAGGCGTGCATGCAGTAGTCCTCGAACTCCGCCTGCGTGAGGGCGCCGTCACCGGTCTTGTCGCTGCTCTCGAAGATCGCGTCATCGAGCTCCATCAGGCCGACCCGCAGGCGCAGCCCGTCGATCCGCAGGTTGATGCCCACCTTGGCGAGCGCCTTGTCCGACAGCTCCGAGGGCTTGAGCTGCTTGTCCCTGTTGGCGTCGAGACGCTGAAAGCCGCGCCACAGGACGTCTCGGGTCGCCTTCATGAAGGACACGCGGTCCTGGCGCAGGAACCCGAACACGGCGCCGCCGGTGGCGAAGTTCATGAACTCGGTCTTGGAGAGCTTGCCGTTGCGGTTCTTGTCGGCCCTGGAGAAGTCCCGCAGGTCCATGGCTGTGCCGGCCTCGTACTCGTCGATGCGCCCGTCGCCATTGCTGTCGAGCCGGGTGAAGGCAGCACGGTGGAGGTGCTTGAAGCCATCGAGCAGCGTCTTGGTTGCCAGGGCCTGAGCGCCCGCCCCGACCACGCCCTGGGAGAGCAGCGGTCGGCTCGGAGACAGGCCACAGCCGGACAGCACGACGGCGGTGGCAACGAGGGCGAGCAGGCGGGTGTTCATCACCGGGGCTCCTTGTGAGGGTCCAGAGAGGGCGGAGTGGCTGACGGACTTATCGCGGGCCGGGTTGGAAATTCGGTAAAGGATGGCTTAAGCCTGTTTTAAGTTCAGGTCATTTCGGCGGTCCAGGTACGGCGGTGAAGGGAGCGCCCGCGGGCCGCCCAGGGGGAGAC
>JAYKHL010000143.1:0-14984 GCA_035284865.1 Candidatus Sericytochromatia bacterium
GCCCCCTGACCATCGAGAAGCGCGGCCACGAAGCCGCCATCTCCTTCGGCGACGAGGCCACCCCCATCACCGACTTTCTCGGGGGCGCCCGCATCACGGGTGAGACGGCAGGCACCTGGGTGTTGGATCCCTGCCGGTTCTTGCCCTCGGTCGACGTGAAGGTCCGCGCGGGCGGGCAGCTGGCGGCCCTCACACGGGAGGGGGAACACCTCGTGGCAACCTTCGAAGATGGCACGCGCGTCGAGGTCGAGCCGCACGGCAGCCACGGTCACGTCCACGCTCAGCGGGACGGCCAGGCCTTGAAGTGCTTCTTCAATGGCGCCGAGGGCACGCTCTACGTCCTCGGCGAGGACGCCTGAGGGCTCCCCTGCGGCCTCACCCCTTGATGCGGCCCCGCTCTCGGCCAGCCTCGCTGGCCCTTCCCATCGTGAATGGCATCGTGCTGATGCTCGTCACGCTGGTCCTGACGGTCCTCTACAACCTGGCGCTGGTGACGGACTGGTTTCGTGGCCGCCCCCCGGTGGCGCCAGCCTGGATGCCCACCATGGTGCTGGTCGCCGGGTGGCTCATGGGCCTGGCGGTGATTGTCGGGCTGATCGTGTTCGTGGTCACGCTCGCCCGCCAGATCCGGCTGAACCAGCGCCAGCAGAACTTCATCGACTCGGTGACGCACGAACTCAAGAGCCCACTGACGTCGCTGAAGCTCCACCTTGAGACGATCCAGCGCCGACCGCTGAGCGAGGAGCAGCTGGCCGGGTTCACGTCCACGATGCTGGCCGACGTGGAGCGGCTCGACCAGCTGATCGATCACGTGCTCGAGGCAGCCCGCGCAGAGTCCATCCGCCGGCCGCTTCGGCGGGAGCGCATCGACCTCAAGGGCCGCGTCGAGACCGTCGCCAGGCTCGTGGAGGGGCGCCACGGGCTTCCTGCCGGCACCATCGTGGTGCGGGGCACGGTCCCGCCCCTCCCCACCGATCCGAGCGCGCTCGACCTGGTGCTGACCAACCTGCTCGACAACGCCGTGAAGTACTCGCTCGACGAGGTGAGCGTCACGGTGAGCCTGACGCCTGTTGCGGGAGGGGGGGCCTCCATCGCGGTGGCAGACGCCGGCGTGGGGATTCCCAAGGGGCACGTGCGGCGCATCTTCCACCGGTTTCACCGGGTGGGCAACGAGCTCACCCGGATCCGCCAGGGGACGGGGCTGGGCCTGTACATCGTCAAGGAGACCGTCCGCCAGCTCGGGGGGGCGATCCGCGTTGACAGCCCCGGAGAACACCAGGGCAGCGTGTTCACGCTCACGTTGCCGGGCTCGGGTCATGGCTGAGCTTTTGTTGATCGAGGATGAAGAGCATATCGCCCGAGGCCTTCAGTTCAACTTGGAGTTGGAGGGTCACCGCGTGCGCTGGCTGCGGGATGGGCGGGCTGCCCTGGAGGCGGTGGTGGAGCGTCGCGAGCGCTACGACCTGGTCGTGCTCGATCTGATGCTCCCCGGGCTGTCCGGCCTCGACGTCTGCCGCGCGATGCGAAGCCAGGGCGTGCTGACGCCCGTGCTCATGCTGACGGCCCGGCACCACGAAAAGGACAAGGTCCAGGGGCTCCAGCTGGGGGCGGACGACTACGTGACCAAGCCGTTCAACCTGGAGGAGTTGCTGGCGCGCATCGAGGGGCTGCTCCGGCGCAGTGCCTGGGAGGCGGCGCGACACCGGGGGATGGGGGAGGCTGCGACCTCGGTGCTCAGGTTCAGCAGCGCCGTGGTAGACTTCGAGCGTCACGAGGCGCGAGTGAACGGCTTGGAGGTCCACCTGACGCCCATCGAGATGGCCATCATGCGGCACTTCCACGGCAATGCCGGCAAGGTCCTGACCCGGGAAGAGTTGCTGCGGGAGGCGTGGGGCACGGATGCCGCCATCACGACCCGCACGGTGGACAACTTCATCCTTCGCCTGCGAAAGCTCTTCGAGCCTGACCCGGCCAACCCCGTCCACATCCGGTCGGTGCGCGGGCGGGGCTACAAGTTCGTCCCCTGACGTCCGGCTCTGGCGTCAGCCCTCCTTGCTCGCCGGAACCTGACATGGAAGCTGCCCCTCGTTCCCTCACAGGACTGGCCCCTTGCTAACCACCGCCATCACTGCAGCCATTGTAGGCGCCCTGAACATCCTGGGCGTGTCACCGGACCCGGTGCTCATCGGCGCCATCTGGGTGGCCGTGAAGGCTGCCATCGTGGGCCTTGGCCTGCTCGGGGGAGCAAGGCTCCTCCAGCGTGCCCGGAAGCAGGACTCCGATGCCTGAGCCCCACCTCCCCGCCACCGGCGATGCCACCCTCCGGGTGCTGCTTCGCATCGCTCGGGCTGCCAGACAGGGGCTGGCCCCGGCTGAGTTCCACCAGCAAGTCACCCGCGACGTGATGGCGCTGCTCGGCGCCGAGAGGGCCGCGCTCTTCTGGCGCAGCAGGAGCGACGCCCCCCTCTCAGTGCTGGCTGCGGAGGGGGTGCCGCCGGCCTACACCGCCGCCGTGCTTGAGCACCACCAGGCCTCGGCAGGAGGCCTGGCGGCAAACCTCCGCCAGGCCGTGCTGATCTCGGACCTGTTCAATGATCCTCGGGTGGCGCCTGAGGTGAGGTCCGGGGCCCGCCAGCACGGGCTGCGAGCCCTGCTGGTGCTGCCCCTTGGCCTGGAGGACCGGCAGCATGGCGCCCTGGCGCTCTACTGGACAGCGCCTCTTGCTGGGGCCCCGGGGCCTGACCGCGGGCTAGGCCAGCTCGTGGCGGACCACGTCACGCTGGCGTTGCTGCAGGCCCGGGCGCAGGATGAGGCCACGGGCCAGGCAGCGTCCCGCTTGCGGCAGCTGGAGGATGCCAGTCGGTCCCTCTCTGACGCCCTCGACGAGCTGGTGCAGGTCGACAGGCTGAAGGGAGACTTCCTCAGCGCCGTGTCCCACGAGCTGAGGACGCCCTTGACGACCATCCTGGGCTTCTCCGAGTTCCTCGAGGAAGGCGTGGCCGGCCCGCTGACGCCCGAGCAGCGACGGTTCGTCGGACACATCACACAGGCCGGTCAGCACCTGTCGTCCCTGGTGGATGACCTGCTGGACTTCGCCCGGATGGAGGCCGGCTCGTTCCTGGTGGACCTGCGCCCCGTCGAGGTTGAGCCCATCGTCGACGAGGTGGTCGAGGGCCTCCAGACCCAGGCCGCCGCCGCCGGCCTTCAGCTCCGACGAGAGCTGGCTCTTCCCCTTCCCGTGGTCACGGCCGACGCGCGCCGCCTGCGGCAGATCTTGATGAACCTGATCAGCAATGGCCTCAAGTTCACCCGGCCGGGGGGCGAGGTCAAGCTGATCGTGACGCCGTCACCCTGGGTGGTGCGGTTCGAGGTCCACGACACGGGCATTGGCATTCCCCGCGAGCACCACCCCCGCCTCTTCAAGAAGTTCTACCGGGTGACGGACGGCCCAAACGCACCGCCCCACGGCACCGGCCTCGGGCTCGCGATCACCCACCAGCTGGTCCAGGCACAGCAGGGCAACATCGGCTTCGAGAGCGAGCCCGGGCGTGGCAGCCTGTTCTGGTTCGAGCTGCCCGTGGCAGCCGAGGCCTGAGCCCCCGGGCCTCAGCGCCTTCCGGCCTGGTGGCCCGGGTCGGCCTCCCGCCGGCGTGCGGCGGCCTCAATCAGCCCCACCAGCTTGGGGAACCGCCCGCGAAGTTGATCCCAGGCCCACAGCAGGTCCTTCTCGATGGCCGCTCGTTGCTCCGCCGGCAGCTTCATGGCGCTGTCAAAGGCCTTCATCTGCGTCCTGGGGTCGGTGCCGCTGAACAGCCCATCAAGCTCGGGGTGACGGGCCAGGAAGTTCTCCCGGAGCCTGAGGAACTCGGTTTGTAGCTTCAAGCCTTCCTGGGGCGGGATGCGCCGCATGGCGGCCTGGATGGCCTCCTGGCGGTCGGCGCTCATGTCGAACTCACTGAACCGATCGGCCAGCTGCGGGTAGCCCTTTCTGAGCTGACGCTCCATCTTCTTCCGGTAGGCCTCACCCATCAGCCGCGCAACCAAGGGACCGAGCCGCTTGCGGAAGAGCAGGGCGGCCAGGGCGAGGCCCAGCAAGATGCCGAGGAGGATGGTCAGGAGGTTGAGCCAGAACTGCATGACCCCATGGTACCGCCGGAGGGGTCGGATGCGCCACCTGAGCGCCCGCCCTGAAACCTGGCGCGAGGGCTGCAGGCCCCCGACGGCCCCGGGCTTCCCGTCAGGATCGCTGGGCTGACACCCAGGCCCGCAGGCGGGCCAGCCCCTCGTGGGTGGAGACCGCGGGCGCATAGCCGAGCTCCCGCCGAGCCGCCCCGAGGTCGAACCAGTGGGTCGTGGCAAGCTCCCGCGCCACCCAGCGCGTCATCGGCGGCTCGCCAGGCAACGGCAGCAGCCCGTGGAGTCCTTCCAGCACCGCGCCGGCGCCGTAGGCCAGCCAGGCTGGTACAGCCCCGACCACGGCGGGCTCGCCGGCAGCCTCGAGCAGCGCATCGACCAGCTCCCAGGCGGGCATCGGCTCGCCATTTGCGATGAAGTAGGCCTTGCCGGCACAGCCCGCGCCCGGAGCCAGCCGCTCTGCCGCCAGCAGATGGGCCGCCACCGCGTTGTCGATGTACGTGCCGTCGACCAGGTTCCGGCCATCGCCGATGCGCCTGAGGCGTCCGCTCCGGCGACGCGCCACGAGCCGAGGCAGGAAGTGCGGGTCACGCGGCCCCCAGACCAGGTGGGGCCGCAGGGCGACGGTTGCCAGCGCCGCCCCGTTGGCCGCGAGCACCGCTCGCTCCGCTTCGGCCTTGGTGGCCGGGTAGGGTGCGTCGTGGTGGTCAGGGTAGGGCACGGACTCGTCCACCCCCGCCATGTCGCGACCGTCGAACACGACGCTGGGCGAGCTGGTGTAGACGAGCCGGGGCACGCCGGCGCGGCGACACGCCGCAATGACGGCCTCTGTGCCCTGCACGTTGACGCGGCGGAAGGCTGACGGCTCTCCCCAGGCGCCCGCCAGGGCTGCCACATGGAACACCACGTCATGCCCCACCGCCGCCCTTGCGATGGCGTCGGCGTCAGCCACGTCACCCCGCACCACCGCCACGCCCAGCGTGGAGAGGGCCGGGTAGTCCCCCCGCTGAAAGGCCGTGACCCTGTGCCCCTCACGCACGAGCGCCTCGGCAATCCCCCCGCCGATGAACCCCCCGGCGCCGGTCACCAGGGCCCTCATCGGAGCTGCTCCCGTGCCCAGATCGCCAGCTGCTCGCGGAAGATCTTCGCGTTGTGGCGAATGTCCACGGGGAAGCGCGGGTGGAACAGCAAGGTCGCGATGGCCCGCGTGTGGGCGTGGGCCTGTCCCAGCGCCAGGATCTCGGCCCTCAGGACCTCCGAGCCACGCCGCGGCTGTCCCACCTCCAGCTCGACACACAGCACGGGCCGCTCGAGACCAGGCCGCTCGGGGTCGGGCACGCCCACCAGCGCAGAGCGCCTCACGTGGGGATGCTGGTTGAAGACGGCCTCGCACGGGATGGTCAGCATCTCCCCGCCCACGGCACGCACCCGGTGGCTCTTGCGGCCCAGAAACCACACGCGCCCCCGCTCATCCACCCGGCCAAGATCCCCCATGCGGTGCCACACCCCGCCCTGACCGTCGGGGATTTTAGCCCGTTCGTCGTGGTCGGACCGCCCGTGGTACCGCGGGCTGACCACCGGTCCGCGCACCACCAACTCCCCAACCGCGCCCACCGGCAGCCGCATCGCGTCGTCCCAGTGCGAGACCGGTTCATCCGTCGTGGAGATGACGGCCAGCTCGAGGCCCGGGACGGGTTGCCCCACGCACGTCCCCTCACCCAGGGCCCAGGCGCTCGCCGTCTCACCCAGCACCTCCGCCGCGGTGATGGCAGCCACGGGCAGCGCCTCGGTCGCGCCATAGGGGGTGTAGATGACGGCCTCCGGGCCAAGCAGCCGCTGGAACCGCGCGAGCACGGCCGGGGGCACGGGGGCGCCGGCGCTGATGACGATCCGGAGTGAGGGCAGGGTGGCCTGCCGGTCGGCTCCCCAGCGACCGACACGGTCGAGCAAGGCCGGAGAGCCGAACATCTGGGTGACCTGGTGCTCCTGAATCGGCGCCACGATCGCCCTCGGGTCCACCTGGCCCGGACGCGTGAAGTCCATCTCCGGCAGGACGGCCGTCGCACCGAGCGCCACGTCGAAGAGGGCGAACAAGGGAAAGGTGGGGAGGTCGACGCCACCGGGGCCGAGCCCGAACTGCGAGGCCAGGTAGGCGACCTGCGCATCGAAGGTCCGGTGCAGGTACACGGCCCCCTTGGGCACCCCCGTGCTGCCGCTGGTGAAGAGCACCGCGGCCACGTCCTCGGGGGCCGTCTCGACCCGGGGGAAGGGTTCCTCCCGCGGGGGCACGGTCTCCAGCCGGTGGGCCCCAGGGAACCAGCCTCCCACCACGACCCGGCATCGCAGCGTCGCGCGGGCCCAGCCCCCTGCAGCGCGGGCGAGGTGCGCCAGGGGGATGCCGACGAAGGCCTCCGGGGCCGCCTCGGCCAGGCACTGGCGCATGTTGCTCAGCCCCATGCCCGGATCGATCAGCACGGGCACCGCGCCCAGCTTGAAGAGGGCGAAGGTGAGGGCAAAGAAGTCGAAGCCCGGGCGCACCATCAGCGCGACCCGGGTGCCGGGCCCGATACCCAGGGCAGCCAGGCGGTGGGCGTGGCGGTCGCACAGCGCCCGAAGCTCGGCGTAGGTCATCGTCCGGCCGCGGTGCACCACGGCCGTGGCGTCAGGCTGGGCCTCCGCCCAGGCATCGAGCCTCCAGGCGATGTTGCAGGCCCCGGGCGCCGTCACGTCCGGCGCTCCGGGCCGCGCGCCGCAGCGAGGAACGCCACGATTTCCGGGATCAGGGCCTCCCCTGCATCCTCCAGCACATAGTGGCCTGCCTCCGGGTACCGATGGGTCACCGCGCCCGGGAAGTAACCCTGCCACGCCTGCAAGAAGGCGTCGTCGAAGACGAAATCGCGGGCTCCCCAACCGAGCAGCACCGGGACGCCTGCCAGCCCCGGCAGGGCCTGCTCCACCTCGAGCAAGGTTGGCCAGGCAGGATCGCGCGGCCCGAGGGGAATGTCGACGACGAACCGGTGGGTCGCCACCCGGTGCGCCCACGAGTCGTACGGGCCCACGAGGGCCGCGCGGACCTCTGGCCGGAGTGGCTTCGAGACGCAGACCCGGCTCGCCACCTCGGCGAAGGCGTTCAGGCCCCGAACCAGGCCGCGTCCGACGGGTGTGTCCCGCACCAGCCGCAAGGGCCAGGGAAAGGCCTTTCCGGCCGGCAGGCGGAAGGCCGCCGTGTTCATCGCAACGATGCGGGCCACCCGGCCAGGGTGACGCGCCGCCCAGGCCATCCCGATCATGCCACCCCAGTCGTGCAGCACGAGGGCCACAGGCCCCGTGACGCCCAGGTGGTCCAGCAGGGCCTCGAGGTCATCCACCCGCTGCCGCAGGGTGTAGGTGTAATGCGCCTCATCGGGCTTGTCCGAGAGCCCCATGCCGATGTGGTCGGGCACGATCGCACGGCCATGAGGCCGCCAGGCCTTGATCAGGTCCCGAAACAGGAACGACCAGCTCGGGTTGCCGTGGAGCATGACGACCGTCGGTCCCGCGTCTGCTCCCTCATCCAGGTAGTGCAGGCGGCAGCCCCCGAGCTCGAGGTAGCGCCCCTCGAACGGGTACAGCTCGCGCAGTTGCTGCATGTCGACCGCCATCTCACCACTCCCATCCGAGCATCAGGCAGTTCAACCCACTGCCGATCCCCAGCCAGGCAACCCGATGGCCAGGGGCCAGGAAGCCAGCCTCGGAGGCCAGGGAGGCCGTGATGGGCACCGCCACGCTGCCCGTGTTGCCGAGCACGTCGTAGGTGACGAAGTCCAGTTCGGGCGCCACGCCGATCGCCTGAAGGATCGCCGTGCGGTTCGCCTGCCCGACCTGGTGGCTGATCGTGCGGTCCGGCCGATCCCACCCGACGGCCGGCAAGAACTCGGCCCAGGTGGTGGCCCCGAGGGGCACGCCCTCGCGCATCACGGGGACCGCATCCGTCTCCATCAGCATCGGCTGACGGGCCGGCACCCGCCGGTCGGGGCCCCAGCGACAGAGGGCATGATGGGCCGGTGCTGCCCGAAGCGCCCCCCCGACGAGGCGAGGACCCTGCCGACCGACCGTCCCATCCGTGAGGACCAGCGCTGCGGCCCCGGAGCCGCCCGTGAGCGTGGCCATCGATCGGGCGAAGTGGGCCATGGTGCGGTCCTCAAGCATCTCCGCGATCATCGCGTCGTTGATCTCCCGCGCCGACTCGCACCCCACCACCACCCCCGCCCGGATCTCGCCGAGCTCGATGCGGCGCGCCACATGCAGCACGCCCGAGAGCATCCCGAGGCAGGCGTTCGCGACGTCAAGCACCTCGACACCGCCCACCGCCCCGAGCAGGTGAGCCACCTCACAAGCCGTGGCAGGCTCATAGGCATCCCGACACACGCTGCCAAAGACGACCGAGCCAAGCGCCCCGGCAGGCACGCCAGCGAAGGCGAGGGACCGCTCGGCGGCCTCGGCCGCCCTCGGCGCCAACCGAACGCCTGGCTCCCACCAGCGCCTTTCCCGGATCCCGGTAAGGTACACGAGCTGCCCTCGTGGCACGCGCAGCGTGTCGTAGACCGGCCCGAGCCGCTGCTCCAGCTCCTCGGACGTCACGCGTTGCGTGGGAAGCACATGGCCCCAGCCTGCGAGGCGCACCCGCTCGAACCTCACGCCATTCCCTCCGGGCGGAGCCCCACCGAGAAATCCGTCATGCCATAGATCGGGCGGCCATCAACAAGCAACAGGCCATCGGCCGTCAGGGTGTGCGTGGCCTCATCCACGCCCTTCAGGTGGGCCTCGACCACCACCTCCCTGCTCGTGGGAATGATCTGGCCCCGGTACAGCCAGCTGTGCGCGGCCGCGGGCACCAGCGAAGCGAACCGGTGGTCGGGCACCTCCCCCCCCCACCGACGCCAGGCCTCAGCCTTCAGGAGCTGGACCATCGCCTCGAGGCCCAACGAACCCGGGCACACGGGGTCCTGGTAAAAGTGGGCAGCAAAGTACCAGTCCGCGGGATCCACCCGCTTGCGGCCGCGTAGCAACCCCAGCCCATGCCGACCGCCGACCTTGTGCCAGACGTCAATGTCCGCGAGCAGGGCCAGCTTGCCCCGCGGCATCGGGCCGAACTCTCGGGGAAAGGCAAGCGGTGGCCCGGGCTCCACGGGGTGCGCCTCCGCGCCTCGCAGCCCTACCTGCTGCGCCAGCGCGGCCTTGGTGAAGAAGCCGAAGGTCGTCGAGCCCGCGTACACGGGGGCGCCTCCGGCCGTGACGTCGAAGGTGAATTCCTGGATGATCATCCCCGCTGCGTGGGACACCGACGTCAACCGGGCGCGCGTGACCAGGGTGCCGATGTCCGGCCCCACCAACCGGTGCTGGACGGCCTTGCCGCCCAGGTTGCGGAAGGACAGGTCGTTCGGAGCCGTCAGCGCGGAGCCCACGTAGGCAGCCAGCCACCCGCACGGCTGCAGGGCCACCTCCAGCAGCACGCCGAAGGGCATCGTCGGCTGCCCCTCGTCAGCGAAGTACCAGGCCTCCGCCGGTACATCATAGGCGGCCTCGCAGGCGGCCCCCGCCTGACAGACCCAGGGCTCGCCCTCCACGGCCGTGATGCGGTCGAGGAACATGTAGGGCGGCCCCGGCAAGCGGGCAATGACACGGTCGGCATCGAACACGCGGTAGCGCTCGCCGAACGCGTCCGAGGGCCGGCCGACCGCAAAGGCCAGGATGTGCTCGGGCCCGTAGAGGCACCCAGGGGGCGTCGGGAGCGCCGCTGGCCGGAGGGCCTCGTCCCACATCGCCGCAAGCGCCGGCAGGCGCAGCCCGCTGGCCCGGACCGACATGTCCGAGATGAGCACGATCGGCTTGCCGTCCGCGAGCATGAGCGCATCGGCGATGGCGTGGGGCGTGCCCCCATCATCGGCCCCGAGTTCCTTGAGCGTGATCTCATAGGTGACGATCCGCGTGCTGGCAAGGACCTGGCCCCTGCACTTCAGGCGGCTCCGGACCCCGGGGACGGGCTCGTAAGCGACCGCCCCAGCGGGCCCCACCCAGCCCATTCGCATCAACAGGATGCGCAGGGTGTGCATGCAGCACTCATACATCAGCGTACCCGGCATGACCTGATCATCCACGAAGTGGCACGTCAGGTACCAGGCGTCCGGCACCACCACGTGCTCCGCTCGGATGAAGCCGAGGCCGTGCCGCCCCCCCGTCGGCTCGATGGCGGTGACCCGATCCACCAGCCGCATCAGCCCGCCTGGCAGGGTGGCGGCCGGCGCGAAGGGCAGCCGGTGGAAGGGGGGCCCGAAGGCACGGCCCAGGTCCCCGGCGCGCAAGGCATCGAGCTGATCATCCGTCAGCCCACCCGGCTCGAGCGGGAGCAGGGGCCGCCAGCCCTCTGGCACCTTGCCCGGCATCGACCGCTGCTCGAGGGTGGAGAAGACGATGCCGCGACCGTCTTCGAGGTGTTGCGGCGTGAAGAACCCGGCACAGCCCTCGCGCATCGTGAGCAGCGGCTGCCCGTCGACCGTGGCGTCAAAGCGGAAGAAGAAGAGCGTCACCCCCCCCTGCTCCACGAACCGATCAATGGCGATGTCGTAATGGATGGTGGCTCCCACAGACGGCAGCGGGCCGTGGAAGGTCACGACCGCGTCAAGCAGGCGGTACATCGCGAGGCCCCGGGTCTTGAAGTCGATGCCGAGCCAGCCCGACAGGAACAGGTCTGCCTGGCCTGCCTCCACGGCGATGCACGTCGGGATTCGCCCCGCGTCGAGGTACCAGGCGCCCTCCCGGACATCGTGCTCCGTCACGACCGTGCCATGCGTCAGCGAGCCTCGCTCGCCGGACACGGTCAGGATCCGGTCCACCAGCATCAGCGGCTCATCCGGCAGGCGCACGCGCGTGGGGAAGGTGTCGATCGGCGCAAAGTAGGGCCCGAGCACCGGCCCGACCGCCCCCCTGGCGTAAGCAAGGCAGGCATCCCGATCGAGAAAGGGCACAGCCACCCTTGCCCCGACCTCCACCCGGGCAGCCTCCTTCGGGGCCAACGCAGCACGAGGGCCCGACGCCAGGACAGCCGGAGCGCTCCCGCTGGGTGCGTCCCCCGCAGCGCCCGCAACCTGAAGGCCACCGAGCTTGGCGAGCAGGCCTGCCAGCGCCTCGGCCTCGCGGGCCACGCGGGCCTGCTCCGTCAGGAGGCCCTCCCAGGCCCGATCGACCTCCTCGAGCCAGCCCTCCCCACCAGCCCAGGTCTCGCCACGCCCAGGCCCGCCCTCGCCGGCCACGGTGATGCCTGGCGGCGGGGCGCTCGGCAGGAGGCTCGGCGCTGCGGCTGCCGACCGCCACGGCGGGGGCGAGTTGGCGGGCGCAGGGGCTGCCGCCACGGCCTCTGCGGCAGGGCGTCCGGTGGCCCTGCGGCCCCTCCGGAGGGGCAGGCGCACGACCGGGGAGGCGCTGCCAAGGCCCACAGCGTGCAGTGGCACCCGCGCGTGGGCACCCGCCAGAGGCACCCGTTCGGTCGGCCCGGGGTCGCCGTAGAGCGGCTCGAGGTCCACGGGGACGCGCTCGGCATGCAGGTGAGCCAGGAGCCGCAGCAGCACGGCCACAGGATCGGCACCGCGCTGGCACGCCGACCGGGCCGTGTGCGGGGCATCGCCCAGGATGGTGCGAATGAGCCGCGCGCACGTGTTGCGCGGTCCCAGCTCGATGAAGTGCCGCACGCCGTCATCATAGGCGGCCTTGACCACCGCCGGGTAGTCCACGGTGTCGAGGGCCTGAGCGACGATGGAGTCGGCCGCAGCATCCCGATCGAGCGCGTAGCCGCGGCCCCAGCGGCCGCTGTAGAAGGTGACACCCGGAGGGGAGGAGGTGGGAAGGTCGTGCAACGCCCGGTAGGCGGCCTGCACCTGGGAAGCCACCTCGCAGTGGACCGTCGTGATGCCATCCAGCCCCACGAAGCCACTCCCCAGCCTCCCCACCAGCGCCTCCAGGGCCGCCGGGTCTCCCCCCACCACACACTCTCCCGGGGCCGTCACGATCAGCAGGTAGGCGCGCGGCAGGCCCTCCAGCGCAGCCCGGACGGCGTCCGCGGCCCGGTCAACGACCCCCACGCGCCAGGCTGCCGGCACCCCGGCCGCCAACCCCCACGTCCGCGCCGCCGCCGCGCATCGCCCTCCGAGCTCCACGGTAAAGAGCTTGCTGGCGATCATCCGGCGCGTGAGCTCGTCGCGGTCCGTCCAGGCGCGGGTCGCCACCAGCCCAGCCGTCTCTCCGAGGCTGAGCCCCAAGACGGCCTGTGGCCGGATACCGAAGCTGCTCACCAGGTCGGTCATCAGCGCGCCGTGGGCCACCTGCGCCAGCAGCGTGGTCCGGGCGTCTCCAGCAAGGGCCGCCTCGGCCTCGGCCTGCCATCCCTCGGGCCAGTCCGCCCGCCAGGGCCCCGTGCGGTGGGGGCGAACCTGGGTCAGGAGTGTGGTGGTCTCCGCGTCCTGGCCGCGGGGGATCCACGGGAAGGCAGCCCACAGCTCACCGTCCATCCCCACAAAGTGGTTGCCGCTGCCCGGGTAGACGAACGCGGTGGCGCAGGGCCCAAGCGGGGCCTCGCTGAAGAACACAGAGGCACCCGGGTTCGTGGGGTCGCTGGCAGGGCCCCGTTCGCCGGCGAGGGCCAGCCGGGCCTCCCGCACGCGTTCGAGCAGGTCGCCCCCGTCGCGGGCCACCACGGCAAGCCCGCGCGCGCCCGCGCCCGTCGCGTGGGCCTGCCACCAGCGCTGGGCGAGCTCGGCTCCGCCCGCGCGGGGCGCGGAGAGGGCCAGGGCCTGCAAGGCATCCAGCTGCGCACCGAGTCCCACCGCGTCGGCCGCCCCGAGCGCAAAGAGCCCTGCCCGCGGCAGCCCGAGGGGGCGCAGGCGCTCACGCCTGACCCGCTCCCGCGCACCGGGGGGCTGCGCCTCGGGCGCGGCCAGCACCACGTGGCAGGCGCTGCCGTCGAAGCCGAGCAGGTTCACACCGGCCCGCCGCGGGCCATCGGCCCGATCCCGGAACCAGTACTGTGCCCCCCGAGGCAGGTGCAGCGAGGAGGCCGGCGCCGCGTCACCGGCCTGCAGCTCCCAGGCCGGCAGGACTTCGTGGTAGAGCGCCAGGCACGCGCGGATCAAGCTGGCAGCCCCCCCCGCAGCCCCGGCGCGCCCCACGGCCTGCGAGACGCGGCCCAGCGCCGTGCCGACGGCACCAGACCCCCACACCCGCCCCACGGCCTCTTGCTCGGCCGGGGCCTCGAGCCCGTCCAGTTCCAGCAGGCCAGCCGCCTGGGGTGCAGCGCCTGCCTCGGCCCAGGCACTCTGGATGGCCTGAGCCACCGTCGAGGCATCGGGCGGCTCGGTCGCGGCGGTGGCGCGCAGCGCCCCGCACGACGCCACGCCCTCCACGATGGCATAGATGCGGTCACCGTCGCGCTCCGCATCCGACAGCCGCTTCAACACCACGGCCCCCGCACCCTCCCCGGTCGGCACGGGAGCGCCCTCCCGGGAGCGGGCCACCAGGACCCGGCCATCCCCAGGCAGGTCGACGGCGGCCACCAGGGCCACGTCCACCTCACCGCGCTGCAGCGCACGGACCCCCACCTCCAGCGCCCGCAGGGCTGAGGCCTCCTCGGCCTGAACGGTGTGGGTGGGGCCCCCGAAGCGAAACTCCCGCGCAAGCCGGCTCGCCACCATGCCTCCGAGCGCGCCCAGCGTGCGTTCAGCCGTGAGCGGAGGCACGGTGGATGCCTCTCCCCGCGCCAGGCGACGCCACCGACGGTGCCAGTCGGTCGTGCGGGCGTCGAGCCCGATCCCCACGTAGGCACCAGCCCGCGGGTGCCTACGGGCCCGGTCGGCCCAGGCCTCCCCGGCATCCCGCAGGGCCTCATCCGCGGCGAGCAGGGCCAGCGCCTGCTGCGGGAGCCAGTCCTCCCACTCCCGCGGCGGCACGCGGAAGGTCCCGAGTGGCATGGCCACGTCATCCATCACGTAAGCGCCGGTCACCCGCGGCAGCAACCGCCCCCGAAAGCCCGCACGGTCTGCGGCATCGACCCGCGGCACGGGGCAAACGGCCGCCCCGCCCAGGGTGGCCTGCCGGAACGAGGCGGCGCCGCCCAGCGCCCCAAACCGCGCCCCGAGGCCCACGACCGCGACCCGCTCCGGCCGCGCGGGAGGCTCCCCGGCAGGCTCCCGCCGGCCAGGGACATACTCCTCCACGAGGACGTGCGCGTTGATGCCACCAAAGCCAAAGGCACTGACGGCTGCCCTTCGGGGTCTGCCAGCTGGCTGGGGCCAGGGCTCCGGGGCCATCAACACTCGCAGCCCGGCCTCATTCAGGCCCCAGGCGGCCGGTGCCGACCGGAAGTGGGCCGTGGGAGGCAACACCTGAGACCGGAGCGCCAGCAGCGCCTTGATGAGGCCTGCAGCCCCGGCGGCCGTGAGCAGGTGCCCGACGTTCGACTTCACCGAGCCGATGACGCACGGCCCCTTCACTCGCTCCCGCAAAGCGCGGAGGCTCGCCACCTCCACGGCGTCTCCCCGGGGGGTGCCCGTCGCGTGACACTCCACCAGGTCCACGTCGCCCGCCTCCCAGCCCGCCAGCCGGTAGGCCTCTCGCATCGCACGAAGCTGCCCCTCGGAGTGCGGGGCCAGGAGGCTGCCCTCGAGGTCGTTCGACGTGCCGATGCCCCTGATCACGCCCCAGATCACGTCTCCATCGCGCTCCGCGTCGGCCAGCCGCTTGAGGGCCACCATCCCGGCCCCCTCCCCCACCACGAGGCCGTCCCCGGCGACATCGAAGGGAGCACTGCGCCCACTCGGCGAGAG
>JAYKHL010000144.1:0-17638 GCA_035284865.1 Candidatus Sericytochromatia bacterium
TCGAGGCTGCGAGCCGTCACGGTCACGCCTGCCAGCGGCGCGTCGGCGAGGTCGCGCACCTCCCCGGTCAGCGTGCGAGCCGCGGAGGGCGAGGGGCTCCCGGTGGGCCCCGGGGTGGGGCTGGCGGCGGCCTCCGGAGTGGGGCTGGCGGCGGCCTCCGGGGGTGGCGCAAGGACCGCCCGGGGCGCAGCAACGCAGCCCGTCAGCAGCAACACGGTGAGGAGGGGCGGGCACACGGGGGGCCTGGACATGCCCCCAGCCTAGCACGCCCGCTGCAGCCTGCCGTGGCCCGTCGTCACACGCCTCGCTCGCAGCCGGCCACCTCATCGCGACGGTCAAACAAGCCTGGCACCCAGCGCTGCTGCGCCACGGCCTCGACGGGCACCCCGAGCCTGGCGCACGTGTGCGCGATCCGGGCCCTGGCCAGCGCGGCGATGGTCTCGAACTCGGGGTCCTTCAGGGCCTCGGGCGCCTGGATGCACACGAAGCGTCGGGCGCCTCCGTCCTCGGCGTTGAGCTCCAGCACGGCCTGGGCCGTCGGGCACGTGCCCGCGAACGGATCGAGCACCACCTCGTCTCGCCGGCCGCCCCGCGGCGTTGCCCAGCCGATGAGGTCCTTGATCAGGCGCACGGGCTTGGGGAAGTCGAGCACCGGCCGGCCAAACAGGGCCTTGACCTCAGCTGTGCCGTCGGCCGTGGTGGCGCGATCGTAGTAGGTCGTCGGCGTGCGTCCCCGCTCCCCGTCCGGCAGCAAGAGGCGCTGCTTGGTGTAGATCCGCCAGGCGCCGTCTCGCCCGCGCCGGAACACGAGCTCGTCGCGGCGGGCCTCCAGCGTCTCCTGGCTCCAGCGCCACTGGTGCGTCGGGCAGGCAATCCAGCTGCCGTCCGGCGCCTGGATCGGGTAGACCAGGTTGGGCCGGGGCGAGTGGGCCGTGCCGCTCTTCGCGAGCGGCAGCAGCTTGTAGGGGCCCGCCTCGTCGCGGGCGTCGTAGGCTGCGCGCATCGCATCCGTCAGCGGCTCCTCGAAGGCCGGGAGCCGGGTCGCGTCGCGCGCGTAGACGTGGATGTGCTCCGTTTGCGGCAGCAGGTGGCGCGCGCCCCGCCCGCGCACGACCCGCTTGCGCCACACCACCGTGCCCACGAAGTTGGCCTCGCCGAACGCGGCGTCGAGCAGCATCCGCAGGTGGTGGGTCTCGCGGTCGTCGATGCTGGCGAACAGCACCCCGTCGGGGGCGAGCAACGCCCGCACGAGCACGAGCCGCGGCCACATGAACGAGAGCCACGCGGCGTGGCGCTGGCCCCAGGCGTCCTCCCCGTGAGCCTCGGTCCAGGCCCGCGAAGGCGCCGCAAAACGATCCGCGTAGCGCATCGCCGTGCCCGTGTTGTAGGGCGGGTCCAGGTAGGCGATGCGCACCTGGCCGGCGAGCGAGGGGCCCAGCGCCTGAAGCACGGGCAGGTTGTCGCCCTCGATGAAGCGGTGCGGGCCCCCACCTGCCCCCTCGAGCTGCCCGGGCGTCGGCTGCGCTGCCCGCGCCCGCGCCGCCTCGTCGCCCGGCCACCGCAGGCCCCATCGCTCCCCCATCGACCCTCCGACAAGCCCCGAAAAGGCCCCGAGGCAAGGCCTCGGGACCGATTCGTGGAGCCTATGACAGGCTCACCCGGTACCCCATCTGACAAGAACCCCCGGAGAAAGCGTGTTACGGGTTGGCGACGTCGTCGAGCGTGGTGGTGGCCACCAGGCCTTCCACCTGATCGAGCTGGTAGATCCGGCCGGCGTCCGTGCCGACCAGCAGGCGGGTGTCCGTGCTGGCCTGGTCCGACTGGTAGAGGTCGACGAGCAGGCTGCCCCAGCCCAGCGCCAGCGAGGACAGGCTCCGGGCCCGGGGCGCGGACAGGCCACTCGCGGCGCCACCGGCAATGGGCTCAGGGAAGCGGTAGCTGGGCATCAGGCCATTGCTTGCCACGGGCACCCGGTAGACGAGGTCCCCCGAGCCCGAGTTCTCCGTCGTGAAGAACAACGTGCCCCAGCGGTCCTGGTTGCCGGTGTAGGCCCGTGCCGTCGTCTGGTCGAAGGCCAGCGCCTTGATGCGCTCACCGGAGGCGACCCAGCTCGCGGTGTTGTCCTGGTCGATGGTGCCCCCGTCCGTGGCCGCGCCGGCCGCGTTGATGTCCGTGAGCACCTTGATGTAGGGGCCGCCAAACGCCACCCACAGCATGTTGTTGAGGCGGTCGAGCGCCAGGGCACCGTAGTGCTCCCCGTTGGTGTGCACGGCCCCCGTGGCCAGCGGGATCTCCTTGATGAGCGTGATGTCGCCGCCCGTGCCGGTGCCGTCGTAGCGGTAGACGCAGATCTGGCTGTTGGCGACGTCATCGTCCGTGAAGAACAGCGTGCCGTCTTCATCGGCGATGATGGCCGTGGGGGATGCGAGCTGGATCTTCAGCGCGTCCGTGGCCGTGTCCCCCTCGTTGGTCAGGCCACTCGTCCAGCCCCCGATCAGCGTCTCGATGCGGTAGGTCGGGGCGTCGTTCGTCGCCAGGGGCTCGTTGTTCTCAGGATCCAGGTTGCCTGGCCGGAGGATGCGGATGCGGCCGTTGTTGGTGTCACAGAAGATGATGTGGTCATCGGTGGTGGCCCGCACGATGCCGCGAGGGTCGCTGAGCGTCGCGTTCAGGGCGTCGCCGTAGTCCCCGGCGTCGCTGTAGTCGCCTGCCGTGACGGTGCCCGTGCCAGCAATGAGTGACACCACACCGCTGTCGAGCATGAAGATCTGGTGGCGGCCGGACGAGGTGAAATAGATGGCCCCCGTGGCGTCCTGCTCCCGGGCGAGCCCCGAGAGCTCGTAGTCGGCACCGTCGGTGTCATTCGCGTTCGCGCCGTCGATGTCGCCCGTCGTCGGGTTGGCGAGCAACGTGTAGTTGTAGTGGCTCTGCGTGGTGATGTCGAACTGGCCGGCGATGGTCTGGTTGGCCGTGGTCGCCGGCTCGTCGATCGTCACGTTGAAGCGGCCGCCCGTGCTCAGCGTCAGCGCCACGTTCACCGTGTTGCCGCCGCTGCGGATCTCGAAGTCGGTCGAGGTGCCCGAGGCAATCATCTCGGGCGAGTCATGGACCGCCTCGGTGCCCGCGTACGTGTCGAACTTGGGCTGGTCGCCGCCGCGGTAGAGCCGCACGAGGAGGCTGTAGCCGTCGGAGGGCGTCAGGTCGTCGAAGATGAGCGAGGAGGTGCGTTCGTTGGTCGCGTTGTCGACCACGGCCGTGCCCCGGAGCCGGCGGGTGAAGAAGCCCGGGCGGCCCGAGTCGCCATCGCGGCTGTTCGACAGCCACACGCGGACCGTGTCCCAGTCGAGCTGCTGCACGTCCAGCAGCCCGAAGCGGGCTGCCATCGCTGGCGTCACGGCCTGCTGCCGGAGCATCATGCGAAGCGCCCCGGCCCGTGGAGCGGCCTTCTCGATTTCCGGACGAAGCGCTTTGATGGGGCGCAGCGACGGCGGTGCCGCCTGGCAGCCCATCAGCAGCAGAGTCGCAGCCAGCACGGCGCGAGAACGGCGAGCATTCGGCATGATGAACACCTCTGCCTGTCGGCGTCACCGCCGAGGCATCGATTCACCGTACCCTTCCCTTCCCACTTGTGATATGCCCCACAGTGTGATGAACCTATCAAGGGAGACTAAAAAACGTTCGTCTGGTTTTAAGGTGCTCGGCGGCCCGGCTGGCTTTTGACATATAAGCCCAGGGCCGACACGATGCTTTTGATGCTTTTAATCGCTTGTTTTGCCGGTTTTTGTTTTTCATAACGCCAACCTGATCAGCCCCTCCGATCTGTCGGGGAAACAGCCAGCCAGGCGCCATTTCGGCAGATCTACGGAAACATAAAAAAGGGTTCGCCGAGCCATCGACGAAGCTTAAGCAACCGGGGCCTGCGGGCCCGCCCGCTCAGGAATTCTGGATGATCACCGTGGAGGTGAAGGTCCGCAGCACGCGGCCCTCCGGATCGAGGGCCGTGAGCGTCAGCCGGTGGGCGCCGTTCGGGCGGCTGGCCGTGTCCAGCACGAGCCCGAAGCGGCGGTTGGGATCCGTGCCCGTGCCGAGCAACGCGCCATCGAGCTCGAAGCGCACGCTGGCCACCCCCGCCGCCTCGAACTCCCAGCGGAGCTCGACCTGGCCCGCCAGCACGGGGTAGACAGGGGCGACGTTCTCGAGCGTGTTCTGGCAGCCGGCGAGCGGCACGGCGATCAGCAGCAGGCCCGCCAGGGCGCACGTCAGAACTTGCGGCGGCATTCGAGGTACGGTCCTTGCAGCGACTGGTTGTAGTCCGTGCTGTATGAGGTGAGCAGCTCGAAGCGGTAGCCGGCCTCCAGCACCGTCCCGAACAGGGGCTCCCAGCTGACGGCGGGCTCTGCGATCGCCCCGAAGAGCGGGCCGGTCGCCACCACCGCATCGTCACCGTGGGCCAGCAGGTAGGGCCGGCCCTCCAGGCGCGTCGACCAGCGCCAGGCCCCGCCGAGGTCGCCCCCGAAGGCGCCGCGCAGCGCGGGGCCGTGGTACAGCTGGAAGGGTGAGGTCAGGAAGCGCCCGGTCGCAGGCGGTGGCATGTTGTTCGAGACGGAGACGTAGCGCCCCCAGTAGCCGACCTCGAGCAGGGTGGCGATCGGGCCGAGCGGGAAGCCCCGACCCACCATCCACGAAGCCGCGAAGTCGTCGCGCTGGTGGCGGCTGTCCGGCAGCTGCCGGTCCGCGATCGTCAGGTTGAGGTAGGCGAGCTGCAGCTCGGATTGCCAGCCGTCCGGGGCGAACAGGCCGAGCCCCGCCTCGACCCGCTCGATCGTCTCGGGCCGCAGCGAGAGGCCACCGAGGCCATGCTGCTCCTGGTAGAACGGGAAGAAGGTCCGGGCCCAGGCCCGCGGGGCGAACCGGGGCAGCTGGAACACGCCCGGCCCCGGCACCTCGGCAGGCGCAAGCACGCGCCAGCGGCTCTCGAGCTCGGCCCCGATGGGCCGCATGGCGCGGTAGCCGCCTGGCGCCAGCGCCCGCACCGTGCCGGGGCGCGCCGCGGCCGCCTGGGCGCTGGGCCGCCACACCGGCAGCGGCGTGCCCCGGATCACGCGGGGCTTGGTGGCGCGCGCCATCGGCCGGGGCCGCAGGGGCTGGTCCGATGGCAGGGGCTCCGGCGTCCTCAGGGGGGCCTCGGGGGCCGCCACCCCGGCAGCCCCGGCCGGGCCGGCCAGCCCCAGGCCGAGGGCCAGGAGCCCGAGGCCTGCAGCGAGCCTCCGGAGCAGCGGGCGGGGCGTCAGCTCGGTGGGGTGGCGCGGGGGCGACGTCGGCATGCGCGGCTCCTCAGTCTCCCAGGCGTGGCACGAGGAGGATCCGACCCGTCACCTGGTCCTCCAGCAGCTGGACGTTGCCGCCGAACGGCAACACGATCATCGCCCGCACGGCCTCCCGGTTCATCCGCGGCGCGATCAGCCAGAAGCCCATCAGCGCGTTGCTCACGGTGTCGAACTGCACGGCCGTGGGGTTGAGGGCCGCCTCCGGGAAGTCCAGGTACACGACGTTCCGCGTGAGCCGCGTGAGCGTGTAGCGCGGGACCTCGCCGCGGTAGTCCAGCGCCAGCCCCCCCACCTGCTCGTCATACGTGGCAGGCCCCAGCACCGTCCGCAACGTCCCGGGGGGCGTCGGGGTGCCCTCGGCGCTGAGCTGCGGGAACACCAGAAGCTCCTGGCGGGCGTCGTCCCTCGCCACCACGACCTCGCCGGCCCCCGTCAGCGCCAGCCGCAACGAGGTCACGCCCCGCGCCGGGTCTTGAGAGGCGGACCACGCTGCCAGCACCGCGTCGCTGGCCAGCCGCGCGTTGCTGACGGGTTGCCCCATGAGCAACGATCGGGTGAAATCCACGCGCAGCTCGGCGGGGGCGAGAGCCGTGATCTCGAAGTTGGGCGGGTCCCCCTCGAAGGGCAACACCAGGGCGTGCCGCTCCGGGGCAAAAATGGGCGTACCGAAGCGAGTCCGCGGGGGCTCCAGGCGGGTGGGGCGGGTGACAGGGTTGGCTGGCCGCATCACTGGCAGGGGCGTGGCCACTGGGCCCGGCCGCGGCGTCGGCGTGGCGAGCCGCCGAGGCGGCAGCGGAGAGGGCACGGGCGGCACGTAGCCGGGCGGATACACGGGGGCCGCGGTGGGCGCTGGCGTGGGGGGCAGCCTGAAGGAGAAGGTGGGGACGGGCGTCGGCCGCGGGGTGGGGACGGGCGTCGGCTGTGGGGTGGGCGGGATGGTCGGTGGAGGCGTCGGGGTGGCCGTCCGGCGCGGGAGGGGCGTCGCCGCAGGCGGCAGCACCGGGGCTGGTGTCAGCCCGGGGAAGAGCCACGCCGGGAAGTCCAGGCCGCCGCTGGATGGGGGCGGCGGCGGCTCGAGGGGCCGGGGCGGGGGGGTGCGCCGGGCCAGCGCAGGGCCCAGGCTCGGCACGATGGGAGGAGACACCCTGGCAGGCTGCGGCGTGGGGGGCCGCCGGAGGGCTGGAGGCGACGGCGCGAAGGTCGGGCGCACCTGGAAGAACCACGCGGGGGGAGCCTCCCCCGGCGCCAGCACCGAAGGCCGGGGCGTGGCCGGGGGCCGGGGGCGCTCCGCCCCGGGCTGCACGAACGGGTAGATCTCGAAGCGCTGCTCGATGGTGTTCAGGCGGATCGAGGGAGACGTCGGCTGGCTCGTCTCCAGCGTCAGGCGCACCACGTCGCTCCTGCGGGCCGTCAGGGTGAAGCGGCGGAGGGCGCCCACGCCCGCGTGGGCCTGTGGCGAGGGCCCGACCAGCCGGGCGCCCTCCAGCTCGAAGGCGTGGACGGTCGGGGTCAGGCGCAGGTAGAAGGCCCGGGGTGGCGCCCCCGTGAAGGGCACCACGATGACCCGCTCGGCGCCCTCGTAGAACGCCACCCCCACCCGCGCCGGCGCCGCCACCTGGGCCTCCAGGGGCAGCGGAGCGAGGGTCAGGGTCGTGGCGATCAGGAGCGCGTTCGGACGAAACAGGCTCATTCACGGCCCCTGTGTGGCCACAATGCGCGAGCTAGGAGACATCGTGCCCCCACTGAAGCACATCGGGCCCCCTCAATTCTGTGTCGTTTCACCATGCGGACGGGCCGGGCCAGCCCGGCTGCCGCGCGTGATCGGCCCAACAGGCAGCGCCGCCTCGGGTCGAGTAGGATGGGGGAAGCCATGGCCCCGATGACGGACACAAGGTCGACGTGATGCGCTGGTGTTTGCCGGCTGCGAGCCGCATGCTCCTGCTAGCCGTGTGGGTCGGGCTGGCCGCCTGTGCCCGCAACCCCTACGACACGGGCAGCCTCGTCCCGGGGCCGGGCGGCGGCGTGGGCATCGTGGTGGTGGAGTCGCCCTCGCCCTCTCCCAGCCCGACGCCCTCCCCCACGCCGCGTCCGACGGCCGCCGCCTTCACGCCTCGCCCCACCCCGGCGCCGACGCCGACGGCCACCCCCAGCGTGGCCCCGTCGCCCAGCCCGAGCCCGAGCCGGGCCCCCTCGCCCCGCCCGAGCCCGAGCCGAGCTCCCTCGCCGAGCCCGTCTCCGAGCCCGTCACCGAGCCCCTCGCCGAGCGTCGGTCCGTCGCCGAGCCCGTCGCCCAGCCCGAGTGAGAGCCCTGAGGCCAGCCCCAGCCCATCGCCGGGCGCGGGTGAGAGCCCCTCGCCCAGCCCCTCGCCCAGCCCCTCGGCCTCGCCGGGCGGTGAACCGTGAGCCGCGCCGGACTCCTGGCGGGCCTGGCCCCGGTCGTCGGGCTGGTGATCCTCGCCTCACCAGCCCGGGCCCAGCTCGAGCCGGTGCCTGTGGCGACGGTGCTGGGGCAGCCCCTCCTCGACCGGGAGTCGGGAGCGCTGGTGGTCCCCTATGCGGGGGCGACGCCGTCCTATCGCCTGGTCTGGCGCAGCAGCCGGGAGGTGGAGCTCAGCTTCCCCGGCAGCTCGCTCCGGCCCGCGGTGCCGCGTGGCGACCGCGCCGATGGCGCGACCCCCCTGACGGCCTGGCTGGCCGTGCCAGAGGACGCAGGGGCACCACCACGGATCCTGCTCACCGTCATCGGCGCCACGGACGTGCGCGTGTTCGACGACCCGGCCCGCGGCCGCCTGCTGCTGGTCCCCAAGTCGATCCCCGGCGCCCGGCCACCGCTCGCGCCCGTGGCTGCGCCCCCTGCCGCCGCCGCCACGGTGCTCGAGGTTGGCACGGCCTGGGCGAGCTGGGCTGAGACCTACGCGGCAGGCGACGCAGACACCAGCGTGAGGGGCCTGCCTGCCGTTCAGGTGGCGCTGTCGTTGCCGGCGCCCATCACCGCTGGCATGGGGCCATGCCTCGAGGCCCGGGGCCGGGCCTTCACGGCCGCCTTCCAGGACCGCCTGCTGCCCCTCTCGCTGCATGCCCGCACCCAGCTGCAGGTCGAGGCCTGGGGGGGCTGGCGGCTGGGCGGGGAGGCGTGGCGGGCCCGGCTGGGCGGGGGGGGCGTCGGGCTCTTCTCCCAGGGCCAGCACTCCGGCGCGCCTCCGATCCCGAGCTACACCTTCTTCACCGGACGACAGGTCTATGGCCCGCTGCTCGCCGGCAGCGGCACCTTCGCGCTGGCTGGGTGGCTGGCCGGCTGGCGCCTGTCGACGGAGCTCGGCTGGGCGCCGGCGCTGCTCTCCACCCTGGATGCAGGCCTGCCGGCCCTGCCCGTGCTGGCCTGGGCGGCTGCCGAGGTCGGCGTGGAGCGCGACCTGGGCCCGGTGAGGCTGCGGCTCGGGTACCGGGCCCAGGCGCTGTATGGGCCCGGCTTCACCGAGACGTTGATGGGGCCGGTGCTGACCCTGGCGGGGAGCTGACGCCGTGCACCGCCTGTCCACCTTGCTGCCCGCCCTCGTGGCCCTCACCGCCTGCGGAGCCCCGCCGCCGGCCGGGGCCTCGCTGGCCTACGCCCTCATCATCAACAGCGGCAAGGCCGATCTGACGGGGCTCACGCTTGACGTCGGGGTGCAAGATGAGCCGTTCCGCCTGACACACCGTCCGGCGCCTCGCATCCCCGTCGAGGCCATCACCCTCGCCGGGGCCTTGCGGCCAGGCACCTCCCCCGTCGACAGCGACGAGGCCAGCTTCTTCCGGCTCAAGGACCTGCCCGATGGCGAGCCGATCTTCTTGCGCGGGCGGTTCTCGCTCGCGCCGCCCCGGGTGGCCTATGCCTTCGGGCGCCCCCGGGCGCCGGTGCTCTGCGATGGCCAGCTGGCAGGGGTGCTCCCGCCCCGGCGTGTGCTCAGCCACCCGGCGGGCGAGGTGGAGCTCTCGCTGGCCTCCACCGTGCTGGCACGCGCGATCGCGCGGTCGGACTGGCTGCCCGAGTCGTTCGACCCGTACCAGACGCCGGACCTGCTCGCCCGCATCGAGGCACGGCTGGCGCTGGTGCTCCCGCAGCTTGCCGCCGAGGCCGGCCTCACGCCATCCGCCTTCGTCGATGCCTTCCTGGCGCAGGAGGGCCTCGGTGATCCCCGCGCGGGGTGGGTGGCGGGCATCGACGTGGTGGAGCGCACGATCTGGGACGACCCGGAGCTCTCACGCCTGGTGGCGGAGTTCGGCCAGTCCTGGCTCAACGTGACCTTCACGATTCAGGCCCTCGGTGACAACAAGGCCACTTACCCTGGCGCGCGCCTGCCACGGCACATCGCCCGGGGCTCGACGCGGCTCGTGTGCACCCTGCCGCCCGACGCGCCAGCCTACACGCGCGTCTCGTTCTGGCTCAACAACGAGGAGGTCGGGGCTGCCGAGCGCCGGGGCCAGACCTGGCAAGCGCGCATCGAGACCACGCGCTGGCCGGACGGTGGCTACGTCGTCACGGCCCAGGGCCGCGCCGGGATGGAGGAGGCCCCGGTGATGCTCGCCAAGGCCTTTCTGTACCTCGACAACGGCCGCGGCCTGAAGGGATGCCCACCGTGACGCGTCGCATTGACAAGCCCTGGCTCGCTTTTTTACCATCGACTTTCGACCCGTGTTCGGCCGAGGGCCGGCGTGGGGCGGGCTCGGTGGGCCTGGCCGCCGCCCGCGTGGAGGCCCCCTCGTGATGCTCTCGCCCCCCCGCCCTTGCTGGCTCGTCGGCCTGGCCGTGAGCGCTGCCCTGCTTGTTGCCCCCGCGGGGCACGCCCTGGCCCGTCGCCCGGCTGGGCCCGGGCTTGCTGCCGGCGCGCCGTACCTCCTGCCCGGCTCTGTGGAGGGGGCCATCACGGCGCACACGGTGCGTCCCGGCGACGACCTGAACGTGCTGGGCGTGCGCTACAAGCTCAACCCCATCCGCATCGTGCGCCCCTCGCGGCTGCTGCTGGCGGACGGCATGGAGGTCGGGGAGACGATCCGGATCGACCAGCGGCGGGTGCGGCCAAGCTTCCCGCGCGACGCGGACGGGCTCGTGCTCAACCTGCCCGAGGCTCACGTCTACCTGCTGTCCCGGGGCAGGCTGGTCCGGGACTACGCCGTGGGTGTCTCCAACGCCGAACGCAAGGCCCCCCTGGGGCGCACGCGGGTCCGGAGCATGTCGCGCAACCCGATCTGGTTCGTGCCACGGTCGATCCAGAAGGAGATGGCCGACCAGGGCCGGGAGGTCCTGACCCGGGTGCCACCCGGCCCGGACAACCCCCTCGGCTCACGCTGGATTGGCTTTGCGGATAACACCTTCGGCTTCCACGGCACCACCATGCCCTGGTCGATCAAGCGCTATGCCTCCCACGGCTGCGTGCGCTTCTTGCGGGACGACATCGAGGACCTCTATGAGCGGGTGCGGGTGGGCACGCCCGTGAACGTCATCTACCAGCCCGTCACCATGGCCGTGGACGGCAGGTCGGTCTGGGTCTCGGTCTATCCGGACTACTACCACACGGGCTACGACTACCGGGCAGCCATCGCGGCCCTGGCGAAGCGGGCAGGGGTCTCCCGGCGCCTGCACCCCGCCTCGATTGCGCTGGCCCTCAGGGATCGCGACGGGATCCTGGTCGACATTGGCAACCCACCACCGGCGCCCCCCCCCTCCCCGACGCCGCGCCCCGTCCGCTCCCCGCACCCCGTGGCGACGCCGAGCCCCACCCCCACCCCAGCACCCACCGCCACACCCTCGCCCACTCCGGCTGCGACCCCGACGGCCTCCCCCACGCCCACCCCGCCGAGCCCGACGCCGGCCCTGATGCGGCCGCCGGGCTACCCGCCCTACCCGGCGGGGGGCTAGGGGTGAGGCCTCGGGCGAGGAAGGGCTGGGTCGCGCCCCTCGTGGCCGCGGCGGGCCTCGGTGCCTGGGCGCCGGCCGAGGCTGCGACCTGGCTGCCTTGTCGCCCCGGCACGCTGACGGGGGCGGTGGTGCGCCACACCCTTCGCCGGGGGGAGTCCGCAGCCTGGGTGGCCGCGCGCCACGGCGTCCACCCCGTGCGGGTCAGCCGCCTGGGCGGGGGCCGCTTGCGGGTCGATACCCGCCGCGTCACGCCCCGGTTCGGGGCTGCGGTGCAGGGGGTGGTGCTGAACGTGCCGGAGGCACACGCCTACCTCGTGCATGACGGCCGACTCGATCGGGACTACCCCGTGGCCGTGTCCACCCCCGACCGTCCCGTGCCCGTCGGGCTCACGCGCGTGGTCTCCAAGGAGAAGAACCCGACGTGGTACGTGCCGGCCTCGATCCAGAAGGAGATGGCGTCACGGGGCCAGCCTGTCCGCACCGAGGTGCCACCTGGCCCTGCCAACCCCCTCGGTCCGCGCTGGATCGGCTTCTGGAACGGCCGGTTCGGGATGCACGGCACCAACGCCCCGACCTCCATCAAGCGATACGCCTCCCACGGCTGCGTGCGGTTCCGGGCGGCGGACATCAAGGACCTGTACGACCGGGTCTGGGTTGGCACCCCCGTCCGGGTGGTGTATCAGCCGGTGTTGCTCGCGGTGGACGCCCGGGGCATCTGGCTCTCGGCCTATCCGGACATCTACGAGGCCGGGTTCGACTACCAGGCCGCCGTCCGTTCCCTGGCGCGGGATGCGGGGGCGCTCCCGCGCCTGGACTGGCGGCGGGTCGCCGCGGCCCTGGCCTCTCGGGACGGCATCGTGCGCAACGTCGGCCGTCGGGCCGTGCCACCAGCGCCTCCCGGTGGCGCCCGGGGCGCGGCCGCGCCCGCGTCGCCCTCTCCACCTGCCGCCCCGGCACCGGCCACGCCCCCCGGCGAGCCCGGGCAGGGGGCGGGGAAGGAGCCTGACCCGCCCGTGCTCGAGGTCGTGCCGGAGGAGGCTCCGGTGGGGGCCCCCGCGTCGCCCTGATCAGGTACCGGCGAGGAACATCGTCCAACGGCCGTCGGCCTCGATGCCCGCCCGCCAGCCCGTGTAACCCTCCTGCTGGAAGCGCAGGATGCGGGTGGCGGGGTAGAGCGCCCTGAGGTCGGCCCAGGCCGTTTCGTCGGGGTTCATCGCGGCGGCCGGCCAGAAGAACACGCCGTGGCGCTGCACCGGCCTCAGCCGCAGCACCGCCGCGAGCTTGGTCAGGGGGGCCTCGCCGCGTGCAGCCTGCTGGCGCCAGTGGGCCGCTGGCCGGCGCTGCGCGAAGCCCTGGTGGTACACGAAGCGCTTGCCGGGCGCCAGAGCAAGCCGGGCCAGCCCCTCGTAGTCGTTGCGGCCCGCCAGCCGCAGCAGCGCCTCGCGCGTCCGGGCGACGGCAGGAGGAAGGCCCCGGGTGGCGCTGGGCTCGGCGGCAGCGGCCGGGGGCATCCGGGACGCCGTCACCCCGAGGACCAGCACGCAGGCCGCCCAGGCGGTGGCCCGCCGAGGCCTCCGGCGTGCGCGAGGGGCGGTCGCCGCCATGGTGCAGGCCCTCCGTGGGCGGGCCCCCCGGGGCCCGCGGATGCTCCCTGTATACCCCGTGCTCCGGATACACAGCCCGGGTGCGTCACGCTGAAGGTACGCTGCTTGCGAGCCCTCGCCTGTCTGGTCGCCGCCCTGCTGGCTGGCTGTGTCTCCCCCGTCCGGGAGGTCAGCACCGACGTGCTCGACCTGCCACGCCTCTCCGGCGGCAGGGCCCTCGACGAGGCCGGGGCTGGCCGCGAGGTGCCGGTGTACCGGCCGTGCCGACCGGACGGCGCTGGTCGAGCCCGTCACCGTCCGCGTTCGGCGCCCTGGCCTCCCCGGGCCCGCTGCGCGGCCCAGGTCCCGGCCACCCAGCCCGTCGTCAGCGCCACCGTGATGTTGTAGCCCCCCGTGTGGGCATGCACGTCGAGCAGCTCGCCCGCGAAGGCCAGGCCCGGGGCCTTGCGAGAGGCAAGCGTCCTGGGGTCCACCTCCTTGAGCGAGACGCCCCCCCCCGTGACGAACGCCTCCTCCAGCGTGCCCGTGCCCGTGACGCGGGCCTCGAAGCGCTTCACCCGACGTGCGAAGGCCTGCACGCCCGCTCGTGGCAGGTGGGGCGCCGTCGCGTCGGGGTCGAGCCCGGTGTCGGCGAGCAACAACGCGAGCCCACGCTCGGGCAGGAGGCCTGCCAGCACGTTCTTCAGCGCCTTGCGGGGCTCGGCGCGGGCGAGGCGCCAGACCTCCTGCTCGAGGCCTCCCTCGTGCGTGTCGGGGCGCCAGTCGAGCGCCAGCGTCAGGGGGCCCTCGGCGCGGGCATGCGCCACCGACACGTAGTGCCCCAGCCGCAAGGCGGCCGGCCCGGACACGCCAAAGTGCGTGAAGACCATGTCACCCACCTGGGTCGTGAGGCGCTTGCCCCTGGCGGTCGTCAGCGTCAGCGGCACCTCCCGCAGCGAGAGGCCCTGCAGGCTGCGGTCGCGGACCCAGGGCGCGTCCAGGTGAATGGGCACCTCGGTGGGGAACAGCGGCGTGACGGTGTGGCCCACCGCCTGCACCCAGGCATAGCCATCGCCGGTGGAGCCGGTGCGCGGCACCGAGGCCCCGCCCACGGCCAGCACCGTCTCCCGCCCGCGGATGGCCTGCCCGTCGCGCAGCCGCACGCCCACCACGCGCCCGGCCTCGACCAGCAGCCCCGCCACCGGCGCCTCCAGCCAGATCGTGGCGCCGAGGCTCCGCAGGTGGTCGATCAGGGTGGCGGCCACGGTGGTGGCCTTGTCCGTCACGGGAAACATCCGGCCGTGGTCCTCCTCCTTGAGGCGCACGCCGAGCCCCTCGAAGAAGGCCACGATGTCGCGGTTGCAGTACTGGGCGAAGATGCCATGCAGGAAGCGGCCGTTGCCCACGATCATGGAGACGAGGTGGGCGGTGTCCCCCACGTTCGTCACGTTGCAGCGGCCGCCGCCGGAGATGACCAGCTTGCGGCCGAGGCGGTCGCCCTTCTCGACGAGCAGGGTGCGGGCTCCGGCGCGGGCGGCGGCGACGCCGGCCATCAGGCCGGCGGGGCCGCCGCCCACCACGATCACGTCCCAGGCAGGGGTTGGCTCCATGCGCCCAGTGTAGCGCGACAGGCGGGCACGCGAGAAGCGGTGGGGCGGGTATGATGGGGCGGCCCCCCACCGTGAGGTCTTGCCGATGGCTCGCTCCGCAGTCGCCCAGCTCCGCGCCGCCTGGCAGTCGCTTCACGGCCTGCCAGGGGGGCGCTGGCTCTTCAGCCGGGTCTTCGGGCTGCTCGTGCCCTACACCGGGTCGGCCGGCCTCCGCATCGAGGCGCTGCGACCGGGCTACTGTCGGGCCTCGATGCGGGACCGGCGGGGCGTGCGCAACCACCTGAGCTCCGTGCATGCCGTGGCGCTGGTGAACCTTGCAGAAGCCACCTCCGGCCTGGCCATGAACATCGCCCTGCCCGACAGCGCGCGTGCCATCGTCACGCACATCGCGATCGCGTACCACAAGAAGGCCCGCGGCACGCTGGTCGCGGAGTGCGAGGCGGGTGTGCCGGCGGTCGAGGCGGAGCAGGACCTCGCCGTGACGGCTTCCATCAAGGATGCCGCCGGGGACGTGGTGGCGGTGGCCACCGTGACGTGGCGGGTGGGTCCCCGGTTGCCCTCGGGCGGAGGCTGACAGCCCGGGTCGTCAAAAACCGCCGATGTGGCACCGCCCACCCTGCGCGATGATGGGGACAGGCTGAAGGAGGGTGGGGGCATGGATGCATCAGCGACGGCGAGGCCGGCAGGCCTGGAGGTGGTCGGGCCCGTCCGCCCGGGGTCGGGTGAGCGGGTCCTCACGCCCGGAGCCCTGGCCTTCCTGGCCGACCTCGGGCGCACCTTCGAGCCACGCCGGCAGGCCCTGCTGGCGGCGCGTCAGGCCCGCCGGGCCCGCCTGCACGCGGGGGAGCGGCCGGGCTTCGCGCCGGAGACCCTCGAGATCCGCCAGACTCACTGGCACGTAGCCCCCCCGCCAGCGGATCTGCTCGATCGCCGCGTCGAGATCACCGGGCCTCCCGACCGCAAGATGATCATCAACGCCCTGAACTCCGGGGCGCGGGTCTTCATGGCCGACCTGGAGGATGCCACCAGCCCCACGTGGGCCAACGTGCTCGATGGCCACGCCAACCTGATGGACGCGGTCGCTCGCTCCATCACCCACACCGCCCCGGATGGCCGGGGCTACGCCCTCGGAGAGGCGCTGGCCACGCTGGTGGTCCGGCCGCGCGGCTGGCACCTGGACGAGCCCCGGCTGCGGCTCGACGGGGCTCCGCTGTCGGCCAGCCTGGTCGACTTCGGGCTCTACCTCTTCCACAACCACGGGGCGTTGCGGGCCCGGGGCAGCGGGCCCTACTACTACCTGCCCAAGCTGGAGGGGCACCGGGAGGCGCGCTTGTGGCGCGAGGTCTTCGTCCACGCCGAGCGGTCGCTCGGGCTGGCCCACGGCACGATCCGTTGCACGGTGCTGATCGAGACGGTGCTGGCGGCCTTCGAGATGGAGGAGATCCTCTTCGAGCTGCGCGACCACGCCACGGGCCTCAACGCTGGCCGCTGGGACTACCTCTTCAGCATCATCAAGCAGCTGGGCGAGGACCCGGCCTTCGTGCTGCCGGATCGCGCGCGTGTCACGATGGCAGCGCCCTTCATGCGGGCCTACTGTCAGCTCCTCGTGCGCAGCTGCCACCGTCACCGGGCCCATGCCATCGGCGGGATGAGCGCCTTCATTCCCCACCGGGGTGATCCCGCCATCAACGCGCGGGCGATCGCCCAGGTCCGTGAGGACAAGGAACGGGAGGCCGGTGACGGCTTCGACGGCACGTGGGTGGCCCACCCGGACCTCGTGCCCGTGGCGCGCGAGGTGTTCGATCGGGTGCTGGTGGGCCTGCCACACCAGCTAGGCCGCTGGCAAGAGGACATCGTGGCGGACGCGGCCCACCTGCTCGACATGCGGGTGCCTGGGGCCGCCGTCACCGAGGCCGGGGTCCGTGACAACGTCCATGTGGCCCTCGTCTACCTGGCCGAGTGGTTGGCAGGCCGGGGCGCCGTGCCGATCCACCACCGGATGGAGGACGCGGCCACGGCGGAGCTCGCGCGCGCCCAGCTGTGGCAGTGGCTGCGGCACGGGACGCCCCTCGCCGGAGGGGGGCGCGTCACGCGTGCCCTGTACGAGCGGCTCCGCGATGAAGAGCGTGCCAAGCTGTCGGGGGACGGCCGGCTCGAAGCGGCCGTCGGGTTGCTCGACGAGCTCGTGCTGGCCTCCGGCTTCGTCGAATTCCTGACCGGCCCTGCCACCGTGCGGCTCCTTGCCGCCGAGGCGGGCTGAGCGAGGGCCCCTGCGGGGACCTCACCGCCTGGTAGACCCCAGACGCGCCGCCTGCGTCGCGGCGCGGGGCGCCCCCGTGCGCCTGCAAGAAGCGAGGAGAGGCCGATGTTCTTCGACACCCGGTGCGTGCAGGTGGAGGCGCTCGAGCGCGCCTGGCGGGAGGACCCTCGCTGGGCGGGCCTTCAGCGGTCCTACGGGGCCGAGGAGGTCGTCCGGCTCCGGCCGTCGCTGCGCCAGGATTTCGCCCTGGCGCAGGTGGCCTCGCGCAGGCTGTGGAAGCTGATGGCGGACGGGCCCTTCGTGCGGACCTTCGGGGCCCTCTCGGGGGCCCAGGCCGTGCAGATGGTTCGCGCTGGCCTCCAGGCCATCTACCTCTCGGGCTGGCAGGTGGCCGCCGACGCGAACACCGCCGGCCAGACCTACCCGGACCAGAGCCTCTACCCCAGCGACTCCGTCCCCCGCCTGGCGCGGCGCATCAACCAGGCCCTCATGCGGGCGGATCAGGTCGCGCAGCTCGAGGGAGACACGGACACCTACTGGTATGCCCCGATCGTGGCGGATGCGGAGGCAGGTTTCGGGGGCGCCCTGCACGCCTTCGAGCTGATGAAGGCCCTGGTCGAGGCCGGGGTTGGCGGGGTTCACTTCGAGGACCAGCTGGCCAGCGAGAAGAAGTGTGGCCACCTCGGTGGCAAGGTCCTGGTGCCCACAGGCCAGTTCATCCGCACCCTCGTGGCGGCCCGGCTCGCTGCCGACGTGCTCGACGTGCCCACGGTGCTCATCGCACGCACGGATGCCCTCTCTGCCCGCCTGCTGACCTCCGACGCCGATCCGGCGGACCGCCCGTGGCTCACCGGGGAGCGCACGAGCGAGGGCCACTGGGTGGTGCGCGACGGGCTCGAGGCCGCGATCGCCCGCGGCCTCGCCTACGCTCCGCACGCCGACGTGCTCTGGTTCGAGACCTC
>JAYKHL010000145.1:0-21729 GCA_035284865.1 Candidatus Sericytochromatia bacterium
GCTCCCCGGGAGGCAGGTAGGCCTGGAAGCGCCCCGCGCCGTCGGTGACCAGGGCCATCACCGGGAGGCCCCTGTCGTCCAGCCCCAGCGACACGCGGTCCCCGCTCAACGGATCCACCGCCATCACCGTCAGCCCGGCCCCGGGCAGCTCCTTCCCCAGCAGGGGGAGCTCGCCCCCAGGGGATGCCTGCAGCAGGCGAAGGGCTGCCCCGCCGTTCGACAGCACCCCCCCGCCGTGGTTCGCCACCACGCGCCCTGCCTCGAAGGTGATCGCGCGCGCGCCACTGTTGGAGACGAGCTCGCCGAGGCCCAGCTCCAGCAGGTACCGGGCGTCCACGCGCAGCTCGCCCGTGACCTCTCGGTGCGCCGCGCTTGGCCGCGAGACCCCCCGGGCAGGTGAGGGCGCCACGCCTGCCCGGAGCCCAGGCGTGGCGCTGGCGGCCGGGCGGGCTGGCCGCCGGATGGCCGCGGGGGTGGACGCCGTGGGCTCCGGCTGACACCCCGCCAGCCCGGTCGCCAGCGCGACGAGCCCCACCAAGCCTCGAGGCATACGGCCCTCCTCCCTCGTCACCTCTCATACCCACCCGCCAGAACACCCCCCGTACGCGCGGCGCCCGTGCCGTTCGCGGGCCGTATGGGCCGATGATGGCGCTGGAGGTTCTCGCCATGCTCGCCACCATCCTCAGCGGCGCCGTCCAGGGCGTCGACGCCATCCCCGTGCAGGTCGAGGTCGACCTGGCGAACGGCCTGCCGGCCTGCGCCGTGGTGGGGCTGCCCGACACGGCCATCCAGGAGTCGCGCGAGCGGGTCCGGGCAGCGCTGCGCAACGCCGGGTACGACTACCCCCAGCGTCGGGTGACGATCAACCTCGCGCCCGGCGACGTGCGCAAGGAGGGGCCCCTGTACGACCTGCCGATCGCCGTCGGCTTCCTGGTCGCCAGCGGGCAGCTCACGCCGCTGAACCTCGCCACCACCCTGCTGGTCGGCGAGCTCGCCCTCGATGGCGCCGTGCGGCCCGTCAAGGGCGTGCTGCCGCTCGTGCTCGCGGCGCGCGACGCTGGCTGCAACCGGGCGATCGTGCCTGCGGGCAACGCCGCGGAGGCCGGGCTGGTGCCTGGCATCGCGGTGCATGCCGTGGCGTCGCTGGCGCACGCGGCCGCCGTGCTGGCGAGCCCCACCGGTGAGGCCCCGCTGACGCCGCCCGGGCTGCCGCCGCCGGAGGCGCGCGCGCCTGGCGGCCCGGACCTCGCGGAGGTGCGCGGCCAGGGCCGGGCCCGGCGCGCGCTGGAGATCGCCGCCGCCGGGGGGCACAACCTCCTGCTCGTGGGGCCTCCCGGCAGCGGCAAGACCATGCTGGCGGCCCGCCTGCCGGGCATCCTCCCGCCCCTGGCGCACGACGAGGCGCTCGAGCTGACGCGGCTGTACTCCGTGGCCGGCCTGCTCGGCGGGCGGGCCGGGCTGGTGACGGCGCGTCCCTTCCGGGCTCCCCACCACAGCGTGTCGGGGGCGGGCCTGGTGGGCGGCACGGCCGTGCCGCGCCCGGGGGAGGTGTCGCTGGCACACCTCGGCGTGCTGTTCCTCGACGAGCTGCCGGAGTTTCGCCGGGACGTGCTGGAGCTGCTGCGGCAGCCCCTGGAGGATGGGTGCGTGACGCTGAGCCGGGCCCAGGCGTGCTTCACCTACCCGGCCGCCTTCAGCCTCGTCGCAGCCTTGAACCCCTGCCCGTGCGGGCACCGGGGTGATCCGGGCAAGCCCTGCACCTGCAGCGAGGGCCAGGCCGCCCGGTACTGGTCCCGGCTCTCGGGGCCGCTGCTCGACCGCATCGACCTGCACGTGGCGGTGCCGCGGCTCGGGGAGGCCGAGCTGCTCGATGCGCGGCCCGCGGAAAGCAGTGCAGCCGTGCGGGCGCGGGTCGCTGCCGCTCGCGAGCGGCAGGCCGCCCGCCTCGGGGAGCGCCCGGGTCCCCGCGTGAACGCCCGGCTGACGCCCGCGGAGCTGCGGCGTCACACCCGGCTCGATCCGGCCGGGCAGGCCCTGCTGCGCGAGGCGATCGCCCGCCTGGCCCTCTCCGGCCGGGCGGTCGACCGCGTGCTGAAGGCCAGCCGGACCATCGCGGACCTCGCCGGGCGAGAGGCCATCGCGTCGGAGGACCTCGCCGAGGCGTTGCAGCTACGGGCGGGGGCGGCGGGGGTGGGGCCTTGACGGCCCCCCCCGCCCGCCCGTTGGGACACGGGCCCACGGCCTGCTACGCTTCTGGCATGGACCCGCTCCACGTGCTCGTCGTCGAGGACGAGCCCACCAACCAGGAGGTGGCTGCGCTGATCCTGCGCAGCGGCGGCCACCGCGTGACCACGTGCAGCAGCGGGCAGGAGGCGCTCGCCTTGCTCGCCGGCGATGCGGCCGTCGACGTGATCCTGATGGACCTGCTGATGCCCGAGCTCGACGGCCTCACGGTCACCCGTGCGTTGAAAGCCGATCCGCGGCTTGCGGCCATCCCCGTCCTGATCGTCTCGGCGCGAGCAAGCGCTTCGGACCGCGCGTTGGGGCTGGCTGCCGGGGCCGAGGGCTACCTCACGAAGCCCTTCCGTCGCAGCGAGCTGCTGGCCGCCCTGGCCGGGGTGATGGGGCACAGCCGCGAGGCCGGGGCCCTGCCCGCCGACCGACCGGGGAAGGCGCAGCAGCCCGGCGGCAAGTAAGCCCTGTGACGCGTGGGGGCCGCGGCTGGTGCCTGGCTGGGGGCGAGGCCCACGCCCCGAACCTGGGCCCTCGCGCCCCTGATTCCGCGATAGCTGCCGAGCAAGGCAACCGGCCGGGTGTGGGAGTGCTCGACGCCGGAAAACGCGCTCCCCTCTCCCCGGCGAGCCGGGGAGAGGGGAGCCACGTCGCTTTCACCCAATGGGGGTGGCCACATCCGCACGGGGTGATCGTTTCGGACTCTTGGCGCGGAATTGGGGCGGGCCCGTCGTTCCGGGCCCCTGGGCGCCAGAACGAGCCAGCCGCCGGGCGAAGACTGGATTGGTGCGCTAGCGCTTCGCGCGGGCGTGAGGGGCGCCGGGCCGGTCGTCACCTGCGTAGGCGTCGATGCGGTTGATCGGGCCCCGTGGGGCCGCCTTGCGCGGACGCGCGGGGTCCTTGGGGGCGCGGGGCTGGGTGCCGGGCGCGGGGTCCTTGGGGGCGCGGGGCTTGGCGCCAGGCGCACGGGCCCCGCTGGGGGACGTCGGGAGGTCGATGGACCAGTCTGTCGAAGGCTGGCCCGGCCGGGGTGGCTGGTTGGGCCTGGCAGACGAAGACGGCTTCTTGAACAGGCTGACGAGCCCGGCCACGAGGCCGACAACCGCCACGACGGCGCCCGCAGGACCAGGTGGGACGGCCCCGGGGTAGGCCCCCGGATAGCCACCCGGGTAGGTCCCCGGGTAGCCGCCGGGGAAGCCCGGCTGCTGCGGGTAGCCGCCGGGGAAGCCCGGCTGCTGCGGGTAGCCACCGGGGAAGCCCGGCTGCTGCGGGTAGCCGCCAGGGAAGCCCGGCTGCTGCGGGTAGCCACCGGGGAAGCCCGGCTGCTGCGGGTAGCCGCCGGGGAAGCCCGGCTGCTGCGGGTAGCCGCCGGGGAAGCCCGGCTGCTGCGGGTAGCCGCCGGGCACGCCCGGCCGCTGCGGGTAGACGCCGCCGGGCGTGCCCCACAGCCCCGCCACGCCGGGGGCGGGCTGTACGGCCTGGGCCGGTGGCGCGATCGGCGGCGCCGGCGGGGGAGCCACGGGTGCGGGGGGCGGCGCCACGGGGGCCGGTGGGGGCGGAGGCGGCGGAGGCGGAGGCAGGGGCACCCCGGGTTGGCGCACGAACACGTCACCCGGCATCGCGGGAGGGACGGGTTGCTGCGAGACCGGCCGGGTGATGGGGCGCAGCAGGTCCTGCAGAAAACGGGGCAAGCGTCCAACGAAGGACGGGGGCGATCCGGGCTGCACGGGGGTGGTCATCGCAGGGGCTCCTCCAGGGGTGAGCACGCGATGGTTATCGGGCCTGGAGGGCCGGATCCACGTTATGAGACCGCAAAGCTCCGGTTAAGCTTGCCGTGCTGGCTCACCAGCCCTTGATGCCCCACCAGAACAACCCCCAGACCTGCACCACGGCACCAAGCGTCACGACGGTGCTGAGGGCGTTGAACCAGCGGTCCCGGAAGGCCGACGCCACGAGCAGCATGGCGAAGGGGAGGAAGTCGAGCGAGTAGCGGCAGCCGAACTGGGCATAGCCCGTCCAGTAATAGAACGTGTAGAAGGCCCAGATCGGCACGATCGCCCCGAGGGCCAGCCCGTTGATCCGCTCCCGCCAGCGGGCGAAGGCTGCGAAGGCGAGCGCGGGCGTGGAGATGAAGATGCTGAAGCCGCCCATCGTGGGGTCGAACCACGGAAAGCTCTCGAGGCGCTGCGGCAGCCCGATCGTGTAGAGCGCGAAGTTGCGGGCGGCGTAGGCCACGTTGAAGAGGCCGAGCGGGAGGTGGTCCATGCCGTTGATGGTGCGGGCGTAGCCGTTATCGAGCCAGTCTCCGAACCGGGCCCAGTTGTAGAAGCCGTTGAAGCCCATCAGCAGCCCGAGGGGCACGGCGAAGGCGATCGCCTTGCGCGCGATCGAGGCGCCACCAGCCGGGCGGTCGTCGCGCCAGAGCATGCCCACGAAGAAGGGCAGGGCCAGGAAGACGGACTGGCGGGCCAGCACGGCGAGGCCGAGGCCGAGCCCTGCGAGCCAGGCGCGCTGCTGGCCGACGCACCCCCGGATGGCGAGCAGCAGCCCGAGGTTCGCCACGACGTGCATCAGGGCCCAGGTGGCGCCGTTCTGGCCGGCGTGGAACCAGAACAGGGAGCCCATCCCATAGGCCGCCGTCAGCGCCTGTCGCCAGAGGGGAGCCAGGCGCAGCTGGCCGAGGACCGACCACCACACCACGACGGCTGCTGCCCCCAGGCACGCGCTGAAGAGGCCCTGCCGGAAGTCCAGGCCCCAGATGGCGACGAACGGCAGCATCAGCAGCGAGGGCGCGATGCCATAAGGCAGGTAGTGCCGGCCGTCGACGTGGGTCTGCTCGACCCAGCCAGGGAGGTTCGGGATGTCGAAGTGGCCCCCGAGCAGGGCCTGCGCGAGGTAGACGTGGGCGATGTAGGGCGTGGGCTTGAGCGCCCCGCTCAACACGTACAGGCAGGCGTAAAACGCCCACAAGGAGGCCCCCTCTTGCCATGAGGCCGGCATCCACCGCCACCACGGAGGCGATGGGGCAGAGGCCTGCGACGGGGGGGCTGCGGGGTCGGGCGGCTGGGACATGGCGACGCAGGGTCAGGCAGCGGGGACCGTCGATTGTAGCACCGCCGATCGCGCGAGGCCCGGGCCGCCGCGGGGTACACGGGAGGCATGACAGCCCCTGACACCTTCGTGCACCTCACGGTGGGCAGCGTGCCCGATGCCTCGCCCACCGAGGTGCTGGCGGCCACCGAGGCCCTGCTTGCCCGGGCCTCTGAGCGCGCCGAGGCCACGCTGGTGGCGCTGGATGGCTCTTGCTCGCTGGGGTGGCATCCGCTGCTGGGTCGGTTCCGGCTGGCTGCCCGGCGTCCGGATGCCCCGGAGCACCTGCCCGCGTGGCTCGCGACGCTGGTGGAGGCTCCGGCGGTCCACGCCAGCGGATCCACGTGGGAGGAAGCCCTGCAAGGCGTGCTGGCGCTGGCGCGCCAGGCCGTGGACGCCGGCGCCTGATCAGCGGTGTTTGCAGGCCACCCCGCCCTGCGCCCGGGCGGCCTCGACCACCATCGGCTCGCAGGAGCCGCACGGGTGCCCGCAACCCTCCGGGTGGAACTTTCGGCTGCGCGGGTTGAAGCGCACCACCGCCCCTGGGGCGACCGAGGCGGCGGCGGCAGGCGGTTTGCCCCCGTCCGGGCTGCGCTGCCTGCGACGCGTCCCACCGCCGTGGCGGAACGCCTTGGGGGAGACGGTCAGGGGCTCTTTGGGGTCCCAGACGCCCAGCCCCCGGGTGCGCGCCTCGGTCTGAGCGGCCGTGAAGGCCCGCACGTGCCGCACGTTCGGCGGGTAGGTCAGCAGCACGGCGTGGCCGCTGCGGATCACCTCGAGGTTCACGAAGGTGTCGCCGACGTACACGTAGCCCAGCAACCGGCCGTACCGGTCGCGGGGCTGCACGTCGGTCTCGACCCGCACCTCCCGGCCCTGCACCAGGCGCTGGGTGAAGGCCCGGGCGCGGTCCCCCCAGGGGGCCTGGGCGAGCTCGGGCGTGTCGATGCCGACCAGCCGGATCTTCTCCCGGCCCTTTGGCGTTGCCACGGTCACGGTGTCGCCATCGTGCACGGAGACGCACCGGCCCGACAGCGTCTCGGCCAACGCTGGAGGAGACGCCAGAAGCAGGGCCGTGGCCGAGACGGCAACCAGTCGGCGCGCCAGGGAGAGCACGGGGGTCATCGACAGCCTCCGGTCGGTCAGGGGCGCGGGGCTTCGGAGGGGCTGCCGGCGGCCTCAGCGCTGCCTCCGGTGGCTCCCTCTGCGGGAGGGCTGCCCTGGGCCGCGCCCGCGGGAACGTCAGGTCGGGGCGTGGCCGACGCCGCGGGTCGCGCCGGGGCGCCGCCGCCGTTGCCTCCGGGCGACAGGATGCGGAACTCGCCGTTGGTCTCCTGGTAGATGTAGATGGTCGGCAGGTAGCGGCCCTTCTGGTCGTAGTGGGGGGCGGCCTGGGGCAGCGCCAGCTTCGAGGGCGGGATGCGCGGGCCCTTGCCGCGGGCGTCCCCGGGCTTGCTGGAGCGGCGCTTCCTGGGCTGCGTGGCGCCGTGAGACGTCCTGGCTGCCCGGTTGCCCGCCGCCTGGCCCGGGGCCGGCGTGACCTGGCCCTTGGCCGCCGGCGCGGCCCCCTTGGGGGCTGGCGTGGCCATCGGCGTCGGCGTCGCGGCGGGCGTGGCTGCCGGGTCGTCCGGGCCCGCCGCGGCGGCCAGGTCCGCGGGCACCAGGGTGAGGGTCATCAGGGCGAGAAGCAGGCGGTGGTTCACGGGGGTCCTTTCAGGCCCGCTCACGCGAGCGGACGGGTGCCGGAGCGGCGCCAGCGCTCCGCGGCCTCGCGCAGCGCCTCGAGCTGAGCGTGGAGGCCCTCCTGGTGGAGCCGGAGCTCCTCGTCGAGCCCCTCGCGAGGCCCGGCGTCAGCCTGGAGGCCCGGCCGGTTGAACGCTGCCGCGGCGCTGATGCCGCGGGTCATGTGGGGCAGCAGGGCCAGCACCTCCTGCCGCCAGACAAGCTTCTCCACGCACGCCCTGGCCAGCTCCAGCGCATCCTCGATGGGGCGATCGCGCAGCGCCTCGCCACGCCCGAGGAGCGCGTCGAGTTCTTGCAGGACCTCGGCCTTCGGCCGACGCTTTTTGACGGTCTGACTCACCCAGCCCTCCTCGAGCGGGTCACGCGAGCGTCGCGGAGCGACGCCCGTCATGTACCCGCCACCGCAGCCCTTGTGGCGCCCGTGCGGTGGCGGGTCGCGAATGATAACAAATGTAAAATTTCTGCCCCCTGCACCACGAGAAGAGAGCCTGGCCATGGCCTTCCTGTCTGTATTTGGTTGTTTTTTACATAACAACAAGCTCGGGCCGAACCTGGGGCTCGTCAGGCAAGCCTCGCCCCCGAAGTAGATAAAACAAATCTTGGTTGTGTTGGTTATCTAAAAAGGAGGTCGCCATGCTGGAGCCCGAGGTGCTGACGGTGTTGAAGGCGGTGGATCGCCACCCCGCGCTGATGTCTCCCATCATGCTGGAGTACATGCTGCGGGGCGAGACGATCGGCCGTATGGAGGAAAAGGGCCTGATCGGCAGCCCCTTCCATGGCGCCCTGGCCGAGGCCCCCCCGGGCGTGGTCGCCGGTGCGGTGGCGACGGCCCTGACGTGTCGCTGGGTGGCGCGCGCCGGTGGCTTCTACCCCGCGCTGCGCCTCACGACGGCGGGCGAGGTGCAGCTGCTCGGGCACGAGGGCATCTGCCGGGAGGCCGCGCCTGATCACGCCTTTCAGGCCTACCATCGCTGGCGCGTGCGGGTGGCGCGCCGGCTGCGGAAGCCCCCCTACCGGATCCTGCCAAACGCCATCCTGACGAGCCTCGCCGCCCGGCGACCCCACTCCCTCCACCAGCTGCTGGAGATCCCGGGGCTCGGCAAGCGTCGCGCGCTGCGCTACCAGACCGAGCTGCTGGCCGTCGGGGCCAGCCTGCGCGACGAGCAGTCCCGCTGAGCCTGCCAGGGGGATCCAACGATGAACCACCACCCTGAGGACCTCGCCGCCCGGACGATGTACCGCCAGCTCCGCAGCGACCTGCTGCGGGCGGCCACCCGCCACCGCCGGGCGGTCTGCCACCCGGACCTGCTGACGGACGTGCACCGCAGCCACCTCGACGTCTGCCGCCGTCAGCTCGGGGCGCTGCGGCAGGCCTGGCGCCGGACGAGAGAGGCCAGCGCCTGGAACCGCTACGTGCGCGAACGCGCGCTTCGCGGGGCGGCGTGCGCGGCACCCTGAGCGGCAGGGGGGGGCTGACCCGTGGCCTCCCCCTGATCGGGCTTCCTGAAAAATTCATCGGGCCTTAGCAAGTTCTTCATCCACCCACGCGATAACCACGGTGGCCGGTGCGCCGTGTGTCCCGTGTGAGCCGTGAAGGAGTACCCCGATGACCAAGCTCGTGCAGTTGATCCGTGAGGAAGAAGGCCAGTCGCTCGTCGAGTACGGGTTGATCCTCGGCCTGGTCTCGGTGGCCCTGATTGCCGTGCTCGGCACGATGCGCACCGAGCTCGGGAAGATCTTCGACGCCGTTGCCAAGTCGCTCAAGAGCGCCTCGGCCTCGGTCAAGGGCGGCAAGTAGCCCGCTGGCCCTCCGGCCCTCCTGCTGCGGCAGGGGGGCTTTTTCGTGCGCGCTGCGGGCCTGGCGCGGGCGCCTGGCCCACGGGCAGAGGCTCAGACGTGGGGGGACAGCCAGCGATCGAGGTCATCGAGGCTGGTGAGCTCGAAGATGGCCTCCGCGATCGCCTCGACCGTCTCCACCGACAGCGCGGCCAGCGCCTCGCGCCGAGCCCCGGGCAGGTCGCCGAAGCGGCGGGTGAGGAGGCGCTGGAGGAGGTCGAGGGCGGTCTCCTGGCGGCCAATTTCGAGGCCGCGCCGCTCGCCCTTCTCGAACCACTGGCTGGCGTACTCCATCACGACCTCCTTCACGGGTGGGCTCGAGGCCTCGAGAACCTCGTCGAACGTCCGCTGTTCGTGTCTGTCGAGGCGAAGGTAGCCCTCCACGAACGCGATGACGCGCTGCGCCCGTCTCGGGTCCAGCCGCAAGGTCGCCATCATCCGGTAGCCCTCCCATTTTACCCGGGCCCGATCCGCCGGGGCGATGCGCATCCGGGCCATGAGGGCGGCGGCGACCGGGTTGGGGTGGTCCCGGAAGGCTTCCCAACGAACGGGCCGTGCGGCCCCTGAACGGCACGCTCGTTGCCTGTACGGGAGGCGTTTGACCCCCCGCTCCCACCTCGGTCACCGACGCCCCACGGCCCTGCCGGGTACAACGGGAGAGCCCCTCCCGAAACGCCACGCCGATGCGCCGCACCTGGGTCGCCCGCTGGGCGATCGCCCTCGTCACCACGTTCGCGCCCCCCGCCGCCGGCCCCGCCGAGGCGGGCGCCACGGGCACGGCCGGGTGGCCCGTGAAGCCCGGCGCCCGGGCCCCCCAGCTGCCACCGCCGCGCCTCGCGCCAGCCCGGGCCCGACGTCCGGCTGCCGCCCGCGCAGCCACGCGCAACCACCTTGCGGCTCAGCGTCTGGCCCGCGCGATCGCCCGGGCGATGGCCGGGCCCAAGCCCTCCGCGGCGCTCCAGCCCCCCCGGCCAGGACGGTCTGCCAGGAAGGGCCTGCGGCAGGTCCCCCGGGCTGGTTCGCGGTCGCAGGCCCGCCCTGCCCGCAAGACACGCCTCCGCCGGGGACCTCGCCCGCACCATCTGCGTCGCTCGCGCGCCCGCGCGCCCCAGCCTCCGGGGCTTCAGCCCACCGAGCCCCGCCTGCCGCCCCCGCCCGCCTTCCTCGGGGACCTCTACGTGCAGCAAGGTGGGGCCACGCTTTACGCGGCTTACGCCCGTGGTCAGGTGGTGGGCCGCCTCCCGCCCGCCACGATCGTCACGAACATGGGCCGGGAAGGCGCCTGGTACCGCATCGAGGCCCCCAACGGGGCCGTGGGCTACGTGAAGGCCGGGAGCGTGGGGGCGACGCCGCCGCCGTGGTGAAGGGGCGGCCGGCCCCACCACGGGGAGTGGTGGCGCACGGCTCCCTGACCCCTCATCCCCGCTGACGCGGACCCTCGCGGGGAGGGATAAGACCAGGTCCTCTCCCCGGGGGAGAAGGGAGCCGGGTGCTCTTGCACCCACTTGGTGAAGCCGAAATTCACTGCCCTCTCCCGCTGGGCAAGGGTGGCCGCAGGCCGGGGGAGGGGCTATCGGGGCATCAGGGAGATGCCCGAGGTGGTCTGACGGCCCGTGGTGGGTACATGAACCCCGATGCACGCCCTCCTCGATGACGGTCACCTCTCGGCCGCGGCCCACGCAGGCACGCGCCCCTGCCCGGCGCGGGTCCGGGCGCCTTCCGGGTCACCCGCGCGGACACCCTGAACGCCGTGCCCACGCTTGACCTCACGGCGCTGCGCCCCGCCGCCCCGAAGCCCCTCGAGCTCGGCTTTCTGGGGCTCGCCACCCTCTACTTGATCCCGACGCTGCTCTCGCCCGGGCGGGCGACCGTGCTGGATGGCGTCATCTTTTACACCCACGAGGCCGGCCACGTCCTCTTCAGCCCCTTCGGGACGTTCCTGACGATTGCGGGCGGCACGATCACCCAGCTGCTGGTCCCCGTGGCTTTCGTGACCTACTTCGTGCGCCAGGGCCAGCCGTTCTCCGCCGCCATTGTCCTCTACTGGCTCGCGAGGAGCCTCGGGCACGCCTCGGTCTACGCCGGGGACGCGCTCACGCTGGATTTGCCGCTGAGCGGCAGCTGGGAGTCGGGGGCAGAGGAGATGGCCGAGCACGGCGAGACGCGCCATGACTGGCGCAACATGCTGGAGATGCTGGGGTTGCTGAACGCGACCTACGTGGTCTCGGGCGCGCTGCGTCTGGCAGGCACGCTGGTCTTCGCGCTCGGCCTCTACGCCGGCCTCCTGACGGGCGGCGTGCCGGTCCCGGCCCGCTTCACCTGGCGCTGAGGGCGGATGGCCCTCGGGCTCTCCCTCCTCCCCCCTTGCGGCGCTGCGGCGGCCTGGCTCGAGGCCCGAGCCTCACCGCACCCCGTTCCACGCCATCCGAGCCGTGGGCCCGATGACGGCGGCGGCCCGGCTCGAGGCCCGAGCCCTACCGCACCAGCTCCGCCAGCACCGGGTGCTCTCGCACCACCTGCAGCGCGTAGGCCGCGTGGCCCTCGGCATAGCCGTTGCCCATCAGCAGGTCCACGTCCTGCCCCACGGCCTCCGCGCCCAGCGCCGCGGCCTGGAACGAGGTCGCCATGCTGAAGAAATACACCATCCCGCGCGGGCGCACGGCGAGGATGCTCGCCATCTCGGTGCCAGGTACGTTCACGCAGTTGATGGCGAGGTCCGCGAGCGCCCCGCCCGTGGCCGCCTCGACGGCCTGTCGCACGGCCAGCGCGTCCGTGGCGTCCACCCGCTGGATGGTCACGGGGCCCGGCACCTGTGCCAGCTTCGCGAGGCCCGCCTCGCCATACTCCAGCGCGATCACGCGGCCCGCGGGGCCGACCTGGGCGGCCGCGATCCAGCTGCAGAGCAGGCCGCTGCGTCCGCCGGCGCCCAGCACGGCCACCGTCATGCCCGGCCCCGCGAGGCGGTGGGCCTGCGCGGGCGCCCCGCACACGTCGAGCACGGAGAGCACGAGGTCCTCGTCCAGGTCGGCCGGGAGGTGACCGAACGGGCTGCGCGCGAAGAGGATGGCCTCGCCCGTCGCGTGGACCTGATGCGCCGCGGGGACGACCTCGCCGAGCGCCGCCAGCCGCAGCGGCGTGGTGGTGAGCGAGACGAGCGTGATGAGGCGGTCGCCGACGGCGACGTCCGTGCGTGCGGCACCCACCTCGGCCACCCGGCCGATCAGCACGCCGCCCGAGCCCGTCACGGGGTTGTGCATCTTGCCGCGCTCGGCCACGATGGCCGCCACGCGACCCTTGAGGGCCTCCATGTCGCCGCCCGTCTCCTGCTTGAGCTGGTAGAAGCTCGCCGAGTCGAGGTTCAGCTTCTCGACGGCGAGGCGCACCTCGTGCGGCCGCAGGGGCGAGTCGAGCTCCAGCCGCTGGGCCTGGTAGGGCAGCACGCCGGCCGGGGCGGCGACGCGGTGGACGCCGAAGGGGCTTTCGTCGAGGGCGGTCAGGGTCATCGGGGCGCTCCGGCTCAGGGGCGGGGGGACAGGCCGAGGATCGCGCGCGCCTCGTCGGGCGTGGCGACCTCGCGGCCGAGCTCGTGGGCGAGGCGCACGACGCGAGCCACGAGCTGGGCGTTGCTCTCGGCGAGCTCGCCCTTGCGGTAGAACAGGTTGTCCTCGAGCCCCACGCGCACGTGGCCGCCCATCAGGATGGCCATCGTCGCCATCGGCAGCTGCTGGCTGCCCACGCCCGCCACGCACCAGGTGCACAGCGCGGGCAGCGAGTCCACCAGGAACTGCAGCTGGCGCACGCCGCCGGGCATCGCGCCCGGCACGCCGAGCACGAAGTCGACGTGCAGCGGGTGTGCGAGCTCGCCCTGCCTCGCGAGGCGCAGGGCGTTCGCGATCATGCCGGGCTCGAAGACCTCGATCTCCGGCTTGATGCCCGTCTCCTTGAGCCTCCGGGCCAACGCCCGCAGGAACTCCGGGCTGTTCATGAACACCTCTTCGCCGAAGTTCACGGTGCCGCAGGTGAACGACGCCATCTCCAGCGCCGCCACGCAGGCCGGGTCGTCGAGGGGGGCAAGCCGCTCCGCCGTCGTCGCCGTGACGGCGCCACCCGTCGAGAGCTGCAAGATGGGGTTGGCCTCGGCCCGGATGCGCGCAAAGATGTCGCGGAACAGGGCAGGGTCCTGGCTGGGCGTGCCCTGCGCGTCGCGGGCGTGCAGGTGGACCATGCTCGCCCCGGCGGCCACCGCCGCCAGCGAGGCCTCGGCGATCTCGCGCGGGCCGTAGGGCACCGCCGGGTTGTCGGCCTTCCGGACCTCCGCGCCCACGGGCGCACATGTGATGATGAGCTTGTCCACGGCGCCATTGCCTCCGCGCGGCATGGTCCCACGCCGGGTCCGGGCCTGTCCAGGCAGCCTCAGCCCTCGGGCGGGAGCGTCACCGGGCGCATCGTCGGCACGCGGGTCCGGCCTCCCTTGAGCTCCCGCACCAGGTTGGCGATGCCTGGCACCTCCGCCACGAGGCCCGGCGCCCGGAGGAAATCGAAGGCCACCCCGCGCAGCCGCGCGAGCCACGAGCCGTGCGGGTTGCCAACGGCCCGCGCCGCCCCCTGCACGATGCACGTCAGCGTGGGCAGGTCCAGCCGCGCGTCGACGGGCACGAGGCCCTGCCGCTGCTTGAAGGCCAGCACGGCGGCGTAGAAGTCGGGGTCCAGCCCGCCGAGGGGCGCGAGCCGCTCGCCTGCGAGGCACAGGCAGGCGCGCACGACGCGCTCCTCGTAGGCGGAAAGGGCTGGCTCGGTGCGCCCGAGCAGCGCGAGGAAGAGCGCAGGGACCTCGTCGAGCGCGGGCAGCGGGGCCACGCCGCCGGGACGAGCCTCGGGCAGGACCCGCAGCGTCAGCGGCGTGCTGGGGTCGAGGGCGGGGGTGTCGAGCAGGCCGACCATCTGGGTGCCGGAGGCCTCCTCGCCTCGAGAGGTGTCCATGTCGTTCCTCCTCCGTGAGCGAACGCGTGGGTGGGGGTCCGTCCCCGATATGGCAGATTATACCCCCGATGGCGTCCGCGCGCGCCAGCCGTCGCCCAGGTGATCATCGGCACAGGCGGGCCCCGGGTGAAGGGTGCCTCAGGGCTGGGCCAGCCGCCGGGTCCCGCGGCCGCTCGTGGCTGCCGGGCGCGCACCACCCGGGCTGGGAAAGAGCCACTCCAGCGCGGGGCCGAGCCTGCGGGCCCAGTCCCCCTCGCTGTGCGTCCCCACCGGGTCGCTGACCCACCGCATCGACTCCTCGCGCTTGAAGCCCTGCAGCTCCAGCAGGTCGACCATCGAGGCCGCCACCCGGTAGAAGTCACGCTTCGGGTGGACCCGCGTCGTCTCCAGCTCGCCGCAGTCCATGTAAACCTTCGCGCCCAGCGGCGGCGGCATGGTGGCCACGTAGCGGAAGATCTGGCTTCGCGCAAACCAGAAGGCCGGGGACAGTGCCGCGATGCGGCCGAACACCAGCGGGTAGCGGTAGGCGGCATACAGGGCGGCGAGCCCGCCCATCGAGGATCCCGCGATGCCCGTGTGCTCCGGGCCCGTGAGCGTGCGGTAGTGGCCGTCGATGTGGTCCTTGAGCTCGCCCACCACCCACCGCAGGAAGGCGTGGCCCTCGCCCGTGGCGTCAAACCGAGCGTCCTTCCAAGGCGACAGCTCGCTCAGGCGCTTGGCCTCGCCGTTGTAGATGCCCACGACGATCATCGGGGCAAGCCGGCCCGCCCGGATGAGGCGCTCGCACACGTCATCGACGGCCCACTCCTGGTTGAAGGCCGTGGCCGGATCGAACAGGTTCTGCCCGTCGAACATGTAGAGCACCGGGTAGCGCCGGTTGGGCTCGGTGTGGTAGCCCGGCGGCAGGTAGATCGCCACCTCGCGCTCACGGTCCAGTGCCGGGATGGCGATCGGCCCCACGACGGCCACGTCCGTGTTCCGGCGCCGGGCAGGCCGGCGGGCGCTCGCCTGGTCGCGCCAGTGAGGCACGTCCAGGCGCAGGGAGGTGGGACCGAACACCGTGAGCTTCCGGTTCTCGAGTTCCTGGCCACGGTCGTCCACCTCGACGGTGCGCCACGTGCCGCGCGTGACCTTGTACGCGACGACCGTGCCGCGCGCGAGCGCGAGCGTGAGGCGGTAGCGCCCCGGCTCGACCTCCTCGAAGCGCATCGCGGGATCATCCGTGCGCCAGTCGTTGAGGGAGCTCGCCAGGTAGACGCGCCCACGCGGGGGCGTGCTGGGGGCGTGCACCTCCAGGGTGATTTCACACTTGGCGTCGAGGCGGCGGGTGACCATCGGGGCGTGTTCCAGCGTCGTGGCGACCCTCGCATCATACCCGCTTGTCGCCTCGGCCTGCGCGGCCGCAGGCCGGCGCGTGACGCGCGGCTGCCCGGCTGGTACCTTCCTCTGGGCCGAAGGCGGCACCCGGCCCAGAACGGAGAACATCGCGATGGCCACCTTCCTGCTCAAGACTGAGCCCTCCACCTACAGCATCGACGACCTCGCCCGCGACGGCCGCACGGCCTGGGACGGGGTGCGCAACCACCTGGCGAAGACCCACCTGCAGGCGATGCAGGTGGGGGACGAGGCCTTCATCTACCACTCCGTGAACGAGAAGCGCGTGGTCGGTGTGGCCCGCTGCGTGGGGGCTGCCCGGCCCGATCCGACGGACGGGACGGGCAAGTTCGTCTGCGTCGACCTCGAGTTCGTGCGCAAGCTGGCGCGCCCCGTGACCCTGGCCGAGTTCAAGGCGGCCGGCTGGAACGACTTCGAGCTGGTGCGCATGTCACGCCTGTCGTGCATGCCCGTGCCGGACGAGGTACGAACGTGGGTGTTGCAAGCCGAGCAAGCGTGAGGCCCTCGGCACTTCACGGGCGGCTGGGGGTGAGCCTGGCCCGGGTGGGAAACTGTTAAATTTCTGTGAGGTGTTCATCAACCGGCGCACCAGGCCCGCAGGAGGTCCCGAAAGCAGGGTACCTGAGATCCCGGTAGCCTCCGTTCAGGGGGCGGGCCAGTTGCCAGGGGTTGGTTGGATGCACAGACTCGTTCGTGGGATCGCGCTGCCTGCTGCGGCCCTGGTGCTGGGGTGTCAGGGGGGACTGCCCCCGGTGACGCCCGGCACGGGGAGCCTCGGGGCCGTTCGTGGTCCTCAGTCGCGGCTCCCGGGGCCCGCCCAGGTCGCGACGACCCACGCGACGGCCTCCGGGGCGGGAGGTGCCGTGGTCGGCGACCGAGGGGTAGGCGTCGTCTCGAACAACGGGGCTCGCCAGCAGGCGCCACGGCTGTTCGGCACGCTCCGCGTCCCGGCTCCCTTGATCTCCGACCAGGGGGGCGCGCTCGGAGGCCTGGCCGCCTCGGGGCCAACCACGGCGCTCTATCGCGTCAGCCAGGGAGCCGGGGTGATCCAGGTGCCCCTGGCGGACGCGGAGGTGCGGGTGCTCGATGCTGCCGGGCAGCCCGTACGCGACGAGGCTGGGCAGCCCCTGGTCGCTCGCACCGACGCGGCTGGGAGCTTCCGGTTCGAAACGCCCTTGCCGGACCGGAGCCTGGTCGTCTCGGCCTCCCTGGCCGCGGGGCGGGGCGCCCTGCTGGCCGTTGCCGCGCGCGACAGCCGCCACACGGCCCTCGAGGTGGATCTGTTCAGCACCCTCACCACGGCCTACATCGTCGAGAAGTTCGTCGCCACCCAGGCCGATCGCCAGCAGACGCTCGACCGGCTGCCGGGGGACGTCGCGCAAGAGACGCGCCAGCAGGCCGAAGCGGCCTTCCGGGAGGCCGGTGCTCAGCTTCCGCAAAGCCTCGATGCCCCCGCGGCGGTGGCCGCGGCGGAAGCCCTCAGGCAGGAGATGGCCGCCTTCGACCGGCAGCTGGAGGCCGTCCGGGAGCTGCTGATCCTGGCGGGCCAGAGCAACCGTGGCGAGGGGCGGCTCGCCACGACGGTGGCGTTGGGTGTCGTGGGTGAGCTCGCTGAGGGACCTGATGGCTCCCTGTACTTCCCCGACTTCGATCCCACCGGGCATCGCTTGATGCGGGTGCACCCTGACGGCCGACTGGTGACGCTGGTCGGTGGGGGCCAGCTGGCACCCGCTGAGGCCGACGGGAGGCCGGGCGCGCAGGTTGCGGAGTTCCAGGATGCCTGGTGCCTGGATGAGGCGGGTCGGGTGCTCGTGGCGATGGAAGACCACCTGTATCGGCTGCAGGAGGACGGCACGTTGCGGCGCCTCCGCAGCCTGCCTTCGGGCGTGCTCGTCGGCGTGCGCCGCGAGGAGGTGTTCCTGGTCGACTGGCACTACCCGCGCAGCGAGCCAGGCGGAGCGCTGAGGCCCGATGGGATCATCGTGACCCTGTGGCGGGCGTCTGCCGACCGCGAGCCCGTCCGCCTGGCGTCCTTCACGAGCACGGCCGGGCTCAACCTGGGCGTCGTGGCGCTGGTGCCGGGCAAGGGCCTCCTGGTGGAGGTGCCCGCCATCAAGGGCCCTCCGGACATCCGCATTGTTGATCCGGACTCGGGCGTCGTGTCCCGCCTGGAGGTGCCAGACGACGCCAGCTGGAGCCGTCTTGACCGCGCGGGCAACCTGGTCTACGTCACCGGGGCCGTGGGGCAACAGCAGCTGTGGGCCTGGCCCCAGGGCGCCGCCACGCCTCTGGCGTTCGGTGCCTGGAGCGGCAAGCTGCTGCCGGACGTCCTCCTCGCCCGCGACGGGCAAAGCGTCTGGCTGACTCGGGGCGACCATGTGGTGCGGGTGACGGCAGGAGGCCAGACGCTGGTGGCGGGGCTCGCGCCGGGGGCCCAGGCCGGCGGCGGTGCCCGCGATCTTGCCCTGGCTGACCCGGGGGGCCTGGCCTTCTCGACCGATGCTGCCATGTGGCTTCTGGATAACAGGGCCCAGTTCGGAACGTGGCGGCTGGTGCGCGTCGAACCCGCGGGTCAGGTCCACCAGGTCCCCGTGACGGAACCGGCGCTCGAGGAGCGGCTGATCCGCAACCTCGACACCGTTCTGCGGCCGTGGGGGCCGGGCAGCGTGGCCCTGCTGACGGGGCGCTCCCTCACGGCGGGGGTGACGCACGGCGCCGCTTCCGTCCACGAGGTGCGCCAGGACGGCACCTCCACCGCCTTGTTCACGGCCCCCGCCGGCTATGCCATCGCGGACTTTTCGGCCCGGCCGGATGGCTCCTTGCGGGCGATGCTGGTGGCCAGGGAGGCCCCGCATCGCCTGGTGGAACGCACCCCCGATGGCGCCGTACGAACGCTCTTCGAGGCCGCGATGACGTGGGAGGATGGCCTCTCGCGCGCCGGCGTCCCGACCCGCACGGCCCGACACGATCCGGACCTGCGGGACTGCAACCTCCTCGAGGCCCCGGGGGGGGAGGCCTACGTGTACGGGCAGGCCCGGCTCGCGCGCTGGTCTCCCGGGGCGGGGTTCGAGGTGCTGGGCCTCGACCCGGCCCTCAACCGCCTGCGGAGAACGGGCGTGGCTGCGGCCGTGGGCCCGGATGGTGCCCTGTATTACCTGCCGGGAGAGGTGGAGGTCGACGCGGCCACCGGCTCCACGACCAGCACCCCCTGGGGCGAGGTCTGGCGCTGGGATCCCAGGACCAACGCCGACGCCTGCGTGGCGGGGCCCCGGGGCGGGACCTTCACGGGGCAGGGCATCGACGATGGGCTGTACCTGCCCCGTGATCTGGCCTTCACGCCAGAAGGCGACCTGACCTTCATCGAGAGCGGCTCCCGGCAGGTGCGCCGCATTCCAAGGGACCAGCTGGGCGGCATCCCGATGCCGAGGCCTGATGACGGCTGAGGGGGTAGGGTGGCCTCGCCGGGCGAGCCCCGGCCGGACGTGAAGGACCCATGTGCCGAACCAGCTTCCTCATTGTGTCGAGGAACAGGCCCTTGCCGCTGCACCGTCGGGGAGGCCCGAGGTCGTGCGGCCCCAGCCTCAAGCCTCAGGGCCGCCCGGGGTTTCCGGCCACCTTCAGCGCATGCATCATCATCGGCCGGTTCTCGTTCCAGAACCTGGGCAGCTTGCTGTAGCTGGGCATGAAGCCGTCGCTCCAGCCACCCACCTCGATGGTGTACGAGAGCGCCCCCACGGTGGCGAAGGCCCAGTCCACGTCGTCGCCACTGTTCAGGTACATGTCGCAGCCCTGGTAGGCCCGGTAGCCCGCGATCTTGCCGAGCTGCTGGCCGAGCACGGCGAGGCGCGGGTCCGGCGGCGGCTCGTCCTTGTGGTCCCAGGGCCACATCACGGCATTCGAGTAGCTGTGAAAGGTCAGGTACACGGCCGGCTTGTGCCGCAGCAGCTGGTCGCGGATGGCCTGGGTCTCGGGCTCGGAGAAGGGCTTCGTGCCTCGGAAGGTGTCGGCCTCGGGGTTGCCGCTGTCGCCCACCGTGCCCCAGGCGATGTCGTAGTTCCGGTTGAGGTCGACGCCCACGCGCCGCCTGCCGCCCGTCACCCTGTTGGCGTTCTTGCGCCAGTCCGTGCCCGTCACGGCCCGCGTGTGGGCGTCGGGGTTCACCAGCGGGATGAGCCAGATGTCACGGGTGTTGACGACCTCCGTGACCTCGGGGTCCACGCCGTACTTCTCGACGAGCTCCTCGGCCATCATCAGCGTCAGCTCGGGCGTGACGATCTCACGGGCGTGGTGACAGCCAGCGATGGTGACGTTGGGCTTGGCCGCCGCCCCGCCCGTGTTCAGGTGCAGCGCCCAGATCTCTCGCTGGGCCAGGCCCTGGGTCTTCTCCCAGGAGTCGCCGATGTCGATCAGCTGCACGAATTCGGGGTGCCTGGCCACCAGCGCCTGAAGCCGGGCCGTGATCTGGTCGTAGTTGCGGTAGCCCTTGTCGGCGCGGAAGACGGACTGGCGCAGCGGCCACTCGACCTGCATGCCGAGCTCCTGGGCGAGCCTTGCCTGGGCCTGGTTGAGCTTCACCTTGGCGCGACGGGCCTGCCGGTCCACGGACCAGATGTCGACGCCGGCGCTGGCAAGCTTCGTCAGCCGGTCGCGGTCGCGGTACTGCAGCACGGCCTCGCGGGCCTGGTCCGCCGACAGGAAGGTCACGGCGCCGAAGCCCCGAACGGCCTCGCCCTGGCCGAGGGGCAGGCGCAGCCCGCCACAGCCGGCGAGGGCCGTCGTGAGCGCGGCTCCCAGGGCGGCCAGGCGGAGGGCGGGGTGGGGGGTGGGCTTCACGGGGGGGCTCCTCAGGTGGGGTGCGGCAGGAGTTAAGTATAGATTAATCCCTTCTTAACTTGCTGCCCCTGTCCCGGCTTTTCTGCTGAGAACTTGATGAGGGGGCCCGCCGCGGCTCCGCGCTGCCAGACGACCCAGGCCCCGAGGCCTCTCTCGAGGACCTCGGGGCCTGGGCCGTCTGGCGCTGCTGTGTCGGGGGGTCAGGCGTCCTGGTGGGGCGTGAGCGGGGCCCTTGCACCGGCTGGCCGCAGCGTGGGGAGGGTCGGGGCGGCGGCTGGCTCCTCGCCCGACCGCACGGGCGCCGTCCAGCGGACGTTCCACACGAGCCCGAGCTTCTCCAGCACCCAGATGAGGTAGGTCGTGACGTCCACCTCGTACCAGGTCAGGCCCTGGGGGGCGCGCGTCTGGCAGGCGTGGTGGTTGTTGTGCCAGCCCTCGCCCAGCGCGAGCAGGCCGATCGGCCAGAAGTTGCGGCTGAGGTCGGCCGTCTCCGTGCGCCGGTAGCCGAACATGTGGCACAGCGAGTTCACGGACCATGTCACGTGGTAGACGGCGATCATCGGCACGTACAGGCACCACAACATGCCGCCCACGCCCAGGGTGGCTGCCAGCCCGAGGGCCACGGCGAGGTGTGGCAGGAAGAAGGTCACGCGCCCCGTGAAGTGCTTGAGGTAGGGCTGGGCCTCCTCGACATCGCGCGCCAGGCGGCGCAGCTGCGCCTCATCCTCGCCCGGGTCGCGGAAGATCCAGCCCATGTGGGCCCAGAGAAACCCCCGCGTCGGGCTGTGGACGTCCTCAGGCCGATCCGACCTGGCATGGTGCCAGCGGTGATGGCCCACCCAGTTGATGGGGTCGCCCTGTTGCCCCACCGAGGTCGCCAGGAAGAAGAAGAGCTTGATCGGGTGCGAGGTCTCGAACGCGCGGTGCGTGAGGCAACGGTGCAGGTAGAAGGTGGTGCCGAGGCCCATCCACAGGTACATCGCCACCATGACAGGCAGGTAGGAGGCCTGGAAGGGAAAGGCGAAGGCGGCCGCGGCGAGCGCGTGGTAGCCGGCGACGAAGGCGACGACCAGCCAGCTGATCGGGTGGTTGCGGAACATCGGTGAGCCCCTTTCGCGATGTGCGCCGGCCCGGCCGGCTGGACCCTTTCAGGTTAGTCAACGACGCCTCGCGCGTCTGTCATGAAAGGGTCAAACCTTCAGGCCGTGCGTCATGGCCACGTAAAACCTGCGCCGCCGGGCAGGGTAGAATGGGGGGCACCAAGGAGCCTCTCGATGCCCGTCGTTCGCCCGGACACCGCTGCCGTCCCGACCTTCAGCGTGCAGTGGTTGCCTCCGCACAAGGTGGTGGTTCACGACAACGACTGGAACACGTTTCAGGAGGTGATCGGGGTCTTGCTTCGGGCCCTCCCTGGCGTCGGCTTTGCCGCCGCCCTGGCGCTGACGGAGGAGATCCACCGCACGGGGGCTGCGGTGGTGTTCCGAGGAGACCTGGACGAGGCAGAGGCCTGTGCGGTCACGATCCGGGCGATCGGGATCAAGGTCACGGTCGAACCGGACGCCTGACCCTGATGCCGCATTACCGCCCATCCCGGCTGACGCGGACCCTCTCCCCGTGGGAGCA